>JBKPOM010000087.1:0-7852 GCA_046733115.1 Actinomycetota bacterium
CGACGGCAGCAAGCATGGCGGCCCCACGGGCGACGCACTCGGGGTCAGAGACGACCCGGACGGGCAGGTTGGAGACGTCGGCTTTGAGCTGGCTCCAAAGGCGGTTTTGAGCACCGCCGCCCAGCAGCGTAACGCCGCTCGGTTCGATGTTAGTGGCACGGATCGCGCGTCGGAGATCGCTGTGCATCCGGAGTGTGAGCCCCTCGAGCACGGCGCGCATCAGGTGGCCGGGGCTGCTCTCGTTGCCGAGGGAGGTGAGCAACAAGCCTTCCTCGTCGGGATTGTCGTTTGTGGGGGTAGACACGTGCCCCCCGCTCCAGGCAGGAGATCTCTTGTCTGTTCGGTCCAGCGCGCGACGTCGTCGGCGTGGCCTCCGAGCAGCTTCACGAGCTGCTCGACGAGCCCCCAGACCTGGGGAGCGTCGCGGCCACGTAGTAGGTCTCGGGTAGAACGTGGCGCCCGACCGGCAGGCCGAGTTCGTAGCCGGAGGCGTCCAGAGGCGGCCGTTCGAGCATCAGGAGGGATGCTTCGGCGGTGCCCATAGAGTCCACGATCTCCCTTGGCCTTGACGCCCCAGCGCCAAAGGAGCCGCAGATGTGGTCGTGGCCGCACGCGACGACCGGGACACCGGGCGAAGCCGAGATCTCCGCCGCCGCTTCTTCAGTGAGCCTTCCGGGGCCGGCACCGGAAGGGTAAACGGGCGGCAGCCAGCTCCTTCGGGACGCCGGCTAGCTCGCACAGCTCACCATCCCACTCGTGGTCGGCGATGCGGTAGAGCATTGTGCGGCCGGCAAGTGAGGGGTCGGTACCCCGCTCGCCGGTCATGCGGAAGGCGAGGTACTCCGCAATGCCGAGCCACCCCGTCGCCCGCGACCAGGCTCCGGGAACGTTCTCCCTAGTCCACTCCAGCTTGCAGGCCGAGAAGAGTGGGTGCTACGTGCCTGGTCAGAGCGACATCGACCTTTTCGTGGTATGCCAACACCCCTCGGAAGTCGAGAAGAAGCAAACCGTCGCAGACGTGATCGCGGGCGAAGCTGCGAATTGTCCGACTAGGGGGATGGAGTTCGTCCTGTACTTTCAGGGAGCGGTGGCAAAGCCGTCGCAGACGCCGCACTTCGAGATCAACCTGAACGCGGGCCCGCAGATGCCATACCACCTTTCCTTCGATTCGGCCTCAGAACCTTCCCACTGGTTCGTGCTGGACATCTCCATCGTCCGAGAGGACGGGCTGCCGCTCGTCGGTCCAGCAGCCCGGGAGGTTTTTGCGCCAATCACCCGGCCCTGGGTGCTGGAGGCCCTGTAAGACTCCCTCGGGGGGCACGCCGGTCACGAAACGCTCCTCCACTACAGCGTGCTTAACGCCTACCGGTCGTGGCGCTACGCCGAGGAGGGCGTCATGTCCTCGAAGGACGAAGCCGCAGCGTGGGCGGTCTCCCACACGGCAGACCCCTCGCTCGTCGAGTCGGCTCTGGCGATCAGGAGGGGCGATCGCTCTCGTAGCCTCGATCCTGCCGAGGTGCGCACCTTCGTGCTCGGCGTGAAAGCGCGCATCGCACGTATGCCTCGTTGACCTACCGCTCCAGCACTTGCCGCACCCGCGGCGTCCCGAGGAAGCTCACCCGCAGGGCCGGATCGTCGATCCGGCCGGCAAGCGATTGCAGGGTCTCTGCGGCCCGCAAGAAGGCATCCCTGGCTCGCTCCTCTTCCTCGCCCTCCTTGTGCAGCTCGCCTAAAGCCGCCCTTATTTGCCACAGCTCGCTCGGCAAACCTATCTCTCGGGCCAAGGCCTCCGCCTCCCGCAGGTGCGCCAGCGCCCCTCCTATCTCGCCATCCCACTGGGCCAGGGTCGCCAGCATCCTTAGGTACACCAAACGAAAGCGTTTGTTCTGCCCGACGCCCTCGCCGAGGCGGCGTGCGTCCTCGCGCGCCAAACCCCCTTTTCCGCTTCTGAGCAGCACCTGCGTCTCGCAGCGGCGCTCGAAGTCGAAGAATATCAGTCTGGTCGGCGCTGCGGCCCTGATCGCGCTCGCCTCGAGCGCGTAGCGCCGCGCCGCCTCCTGGTCGCCCGCCAGCGCCCGGTCGGCGCACAGCTTGGAGAGTGCCGTGGTTCTCCAAACCGGCGGCAGCATTATGCCAGTCACGGCCAGCACCTCCGGGAGCGCCGCGTCCGTATCCGCCAGGCCGAGCGTCGTCCGGAGCGCGCTGTCCAGCACAGCGAGCATCAGGATCGCACCCGGGTGCTGGACCGTGCGGGCCCTCTCCAGGCCCGACCGGGCCAGCCGCAGCGCCTCTGCGTATTCACCCGTCTCCCGCAGCCCGTAGCCGAGCAGCACCATGGCGTTCACTTGCGCCCACTGGTTGTCAGTCTCCCTGCCGATACTCAAGGCATCCCTTGCTGCCGCGACCGCCGCCGCCGGCGAACCGCGGTTGATCTCTCCTATGGCGAGCAAGGTACGACACAAGGACTCCATCGCCCGGCTGGCCAGCTCCTTGGAGGGCGGCGACCCAACCCAGATGAACTGCGTGGCGAGCGGCCCAGCCCTCGCCGGCTCATCGCCAAGCGTCCTGTAGAGCGCCGCGGCCCGCGGGGCGTGAGCCACGCACTCCTCCCACCGACCGGCGAAGCGGTAAGCCTGCCCGAGGACGAATAGGCTGCGGGCCTCGAGCTCCTTGAGGCCCGCGAGGCGGGCCAGATCCAGCGCCCGCCCACCGTGCGAGAGCGCGCTCTCGGGATCACCTTTCATTGCGGCAATCTGCGCCAGGTTCCACTTGGTCTCTGCCAGCGTCGTCTGGTCCCCGCTGGCCTCGGCGGCCTCCAAGGACTCTCGGAGCAGAACCTCGGCCCTCCCCATGTCTGAGCGTCGCTGGGCGGCCAGGACCGCCAGGTGGTTGAGCGCCGCGCATTCGAGCCGGGGGTCTCGCACCTCCTGCGTCCTGGCGAGCATCTCCTCGTAATTCTTCTCTGCCTCTTCCCATTCACCCGCCAGCTCGTGCGCCCGGCCCAGATTGACGTACAGATGCTCGAGCCCCGATGTCAGAGACGGGCCCCGCCCGTCGCGGGGTACGTCGGAACTGCTCAGGAGGTCTCGCGCCCGCTCGTAGGACGCGATCGCGTCCTCCGCCGCGAGCACCGCCATCGCCGCGTCGCCCGCGGCGAGCAGGTGGCGGAAGGCGGCCTCCGGCATCTTTGCGGCGAGGGCGTGGCGCGCCAGCCGCGCAGCGGGGGCGCCTTCCTCCTCCAGCGCCACGAGCGCCCGGCGGTGAAAAACGCGCCGCCTGGCGGCGCCTGCCTCGGTGTAAGCCACGTCGCGAACCTTCTCGTGGGTGAAGGCGTAGACGTCGCTTTGGGTGTCGGTCTCCCTGAGTAGGCGGCTCGCAAGCACCTCATCCAGCGCGGAGAGTGCCTTATCCTCGGGTAGACTCACGACCCCTAAGAGCTCCTCGAAAGTGAAACCGGAACCGAGGACGGCACCGGCGGCCAGAAGCTCGGAGGCCGGGGGCGAGAGCCGCGAGAGCTGCGCGCCGATCGCCTCGCGCACGCTCTCCGGTACGAGCCCTCTGAGCGCGTCCGTGTCGCGGACTCCGGAGGCAAGCCTGACCACCCACGCTCCATCCGCGCCGAGGTGCGCCGCTAGCACGCCCCGATCGAGGAGCGTCTTTATGGTCTCGGTCATATACAGGGGATGGCCGCCGGTTTCCTCGAACAACCATCGCCCGAAGCCCTCCAGGTCGGAGGAAACCCGTTCGCTGCGCCCGCGGCCCCGCTCCGCGAGCGCCCGGACTAGGTCCAAGGTCTCCCCTGCGGCCAGGGGATCGAGCGTAAGGCGCCTCACCGGCAACGCGCGGCCCAGCTCGGAAACCCAGCGGGACGGTGCGGGGAGGGTCTCCGTCGTCTCTAGACGCAGGCCCAAGACGAGCAACACCCGGGCGCCTTCTTCGGCCCAGCGCCGCCCGGCGTACTGCAGCATGTCCAGGGAGGCCCTACTCGCCCAATGCAAATCGTCGAGGAAGAGGACCAATGGAGAGCGCGCGGCGAGCGCCATCACCAGCCTGCTTACGGCCTCGAAGAGCCTCGTGCGCGCCTCCGCCTCGTTGCCCGCGGGAGCCGGCAGGTCCGGGTAGCGGTCTCCAAGTTCAGGCAGGATCCTGCTCAGCTCAGAGAGCCAGACGTCCTCCAAAAGGTCGTCGGGAGCGCGCTCGCGTTCGACCCGCGGCCTTATGGCGCCGATCAGCACCCCGTACGGCAGGCGTCCCCCGGCCTCGTTCGACCGGCTCGGGAGAACATCCGCCCCCTCCTCTCGCGCCCAGGCGAGGAATTCCTCGGCGAGGCGCGTCTTGCCGATGCCGGCGTCTCCGAGGAGGGCCACGGCCCCCGCCTCCCCGGAGAGCGCAGCTTGATAGCCCCCGACGAGGGCGCCGAACTCCTCCGCACGCCCGACGAACGGCGTGCTCGGGCGTGACGGCGGAACTTCCGGGTGCGGCACAGGGGGCGCGACGAGCCGCGGTGCGCTGCTCTGGGCGACGGCGGCGAGGGTCTCCATCTCCGGCCCTGGCTCTGTGCCGAGCTTCCGAGCCACGATCGATCCGAAGGTCTCGTAGGTGTTGAGCGCCCCGGAGCGGTCCCCAGAGGCGAACTGCGCCTCCATCAAGCGCCGGTGGGCTTCCTCGCTCAGGGGGGCGAGCTCCGTCCAACGGGCCGCGGTGGTGATGGCCTCACCGATTTCACCGCTCTCCAGCTGGAACCTGCTGAGGCGCTCGCAGACCAGGTTCATGCGGCCACGCCAGGTTTCGCGCTCCGCATCCACCCAGACGTCGAAGTCAGGCGCGTCGTCCAAAGAGAAGCCCCCAAGGAACTCGCCGCGGTACGCCTCGGTGGCGGCCCACAGTCCGGCTAACACCTCCAAGCGTGCGTCGTCATCGAGATGGTCTGCCCGCGGGTTGGAGCGGGCCAGGGCGTGGGCCGCCTCTAAAGTTTGAAGGTCGAGCTCCACGTTGGGGCCGAAGGCGAGACCCACGAAGTCGCCGTCCGTTAGGAGATAAGGTTTCTCCGAGGGCTCGGCGGCCTCTTCGAGCGTCTTGCGCAGACTAGAGAGGGCACTCCTCAGGGCTGCTCGGCCATGCGCTTCATCGCTTCCGGGCCACAATAGCTCAATGATCTCGGCGCGGCGGCGCCTGCCACCCTCGGTGGCGAGGTAGGCCAAGAGGGCTACTGCCTTGCGAGCACGGAACCTTACGGGCCTTCCGCAGTATCGGACCTCCGGCGGGCCGAGAAATTTCAGGCTTAATTTGCCCACCTCTAACCTCGCAGTGATCGCAGCCTGCGCGGTCTCACACGTTCTGCCTTCCCACTCACTCTATCATTGCCACCTGGGAAACGAAAGCTCTCATCGGCCGGGTGCCTACTTCTCGCAAGCGATATTCACATGCGTCTCCGTCACGTTCTCATCACGCTCTCGTAACGCTCTAGCGGCATCATGATGAAGACGAAAACGGAGCCCGCCCGCCCGGACTCCGCACGAGCGCTCACTAGGGACGTTACTGTGCGGCGACGAAGAACGGGACGGAGAGGAGTTTCCGACACATGCCAGCGATGACCTTCGTAGCACCCCTCCTGCCGGGCAAAGAGGAGGAGTGGCGTCGCTTCGTGCAGGAGGTGGTGGAGGAGCGCCTGCCCGAGTATAAGCAGCTCAGGCAGCGCCTGGGCATCAGCAACGAGTCGGTGTGGCTGGCGCGCACGAAGGCGGGCGAAACGGCAGTAGTGCATCTAGAGGTCGAGGGCGCCACGTCGATAACGCCAGCTTTGGCGACCTCCGAGACCCCCTTCGATGTGTGGCTCAAGGAGCGCCTCTCGGAGTTCCACGGCCACGCTTTCGTGTATGCGCCTAGAAAAGCGGCGGCCAAGCTGATCTTCGCTTACGCAAACGATCCCGAGGACCGCTCGCTAATCTTCGGGAGAGGGCAGTCATAATGCGTCAGCGAATCGTGATTGCATCCGTCGATGATCACCAACCGGTATACTCCGTAGTCACGACCTTACCAGTAAGGTATCGCACCGAAGCCGTATCTACTCAGGTGTAAGCACACGAGCAAACGAAGGAGGAGCCATGACGAGCGTAACCCAATCAGACGGCACGTTCTCATAATTTGAACGCTTCCCCGAAGACAGCGCGGAGGAGGAGGAGTGAGCGATGCACAGGATGATGGAGACGCTTCTGGAGCGCCGCGGCCTGGCGGTATGGGTGGAGGATCGGATGCTCAGGCTCCTCAAGCACGGCGCGACGGTTCACATGGCTAGAGGATACGCGGACTACGTGTATAGGAAAGAGCTCGACTACATGAGAGTGGTGGGCGACCCGCTCGCGGTGGGGCACTACTGCGAAGGTCGTGAGCTGGCAGCCCATGAGCTGGGCGATCTCACGGTGAGCTAGGTGATTTCGAGGAGTATGCACCACGTCCGAGCAGATAGCACCATGGTTATGGTGAAAAGGTGATGCCCCACCGCTTTGTTGTAAAGAAAGGTGGGATAGGAAAGAACCTTTCGCTAGAGCGCTCCGTATCTCCCTGCAGGGGCGGCTCTCCTCGTCTCGGTGGTGTCAGAAACGCTCTACGCGCACACCAAGCCGCGTCCCCACTCTGCGGATTCGGCTTACCTATGCGGGATACGGAAGGGTGACCGACGGGACTCGAACCCACGCCCTTCGAAGCCACAATCCGAATAACCCCCAACTGAACTAGCGCATTACTAAGCCAAAAAGTCACGTTTTGCAGAAGCTTCGTGGATCATAGTCGCTTCGTCGCGTACCGTAGGATACTACCCAGTATCGCCTCTATTGTTGCCACTACTGCTGCCAAGCCGTGGGCGACGGGGAGTCTAAGGTTTCCGCTTCTTGTGACTAGTGCCAGCCAAGAAAGCCGACGAGCGACCTCGAACCGCTTTCCTGCTCCAGCTACGAGTGATTTATCACCCGTTGCAGGGACTTGCCTGGTGTTGCAAATCCCGCCTATCTAAGGGGTTCTCTTTTCTCTGCTTTACCCTGTGTTGCGCCGTATTGCACTCCCGGTGGTGTCAGAGCGGTGTCAGGAGTTCGGGTGCTAGCGCTCGCGCATCCTTTCGCGAACCTCTTCCCGATCCCCGGCACCCTAAGCGAGCGAGACATCAGGTGGAGAGCCTACTGGCGATAGTAGCCGGGAGCGCGGCAACTCAAAGCAAACAACGTCCAGAGGAGTCCTTGGCAAGGGCTGCCGCACCGAGCACTCCGGAATCAGGACCCAGGGTTGCCTGCCTGACCTCTACCAGGTCCCGCGCCGGGGGTAGTGCGCGGGCGCGTACCTCCTGACGGGCGCCAGCTAACATGAGCTCCCCAGCCCCCATGGCCCCCCCTCCCACCACTATGGCCTCCGGGTTGAAGATGTTGACGAAGCCGGCCAGCCCGATACCGAGCCACCGTCCGGACTCCTCTAGCACGGAGACGGACGCCTCGTCCCCTTCGCGGGCAAAGCGCGTCACGTCCTCGCCGAGTACCTTCCGTTCGGTGGCGAGGCGTCCCAGGGCGGAGTTCGGCTTCTCGCTCGCGACCACGCGGGCGCGGCGGCCTACGGCGGAGCCGGAGGCAAGCGCCTCGAGGCAGCCGTGGTTGCCGCACGCGCAACGGGGCCCGGTAGGGTGGATCGTCACGTGCCCCAACTCCCCGGCCGCCCCCTGCGCGCCCCGCAAGAGTTGACCGTTGAGGACGATGCCCCCGCCGATACCGGTGCCCAGGCCCACGAATACGAAGTCGTTCGCACCCCTTCCGGCACCGAACCGGAACTCGCCCCAGGCCGCCGCGCTGTTGTCGTTCTCGACGGTGATGGG
>JBKPOM010000088.1:0-43212 GCA_046733115.1 Actinomycetota bacterium
GAGCCGGATGCAGAAGGGAACGGGACGAGCACTACAGTGCTCCACCACGTCACGCTCGAAGGGTTGTTCTCAGGCGAACCCAAGCACGTCAACGTACACAAGCCCGGCCCCGGGGAGCCGCCGCCGGTGACCTGCGCCGGCCTCAGCGAAGCCATGTAGCATAGCCCTTCCGAGTATGGGCCTATCCAGTATGGGCCTATCCACCCGCCTTCCGGTAGGCGTCTTCGAGGAACTTCGCCTTCTGCCCCTCCGTCCTCACGCCGATGGCCCCTTGCGGTTGGCCCTGGTGTGCGCCGCGGTTAGGAGGTGACTGCTAACGCAGGGAGGCTAGTCGGACCCCTATTCACCGGAGTGCGTGGAAGGGGCCTTCTCCGCAATTCGCTTGCAGGATCGTGCATAGTTTGGCCCCCTGTCGTCCTTCGAAGCGCGTTTCCCGCCCCGGGCCCTGCTGACCGACCACAAAATGCAAAATCGTGCATGAGGTTCGGGGACGCGCAGCGGCCGGAGACCCAACCGAGAGCGGATTCTCGCGTGGCGGGTCGATGGAGACGGCCCGCCTTTAGGCTTTTGCATAGCCGACTTGTACGAGAACCCGCTGGACGACGTTGACCCCGTATCCTCCCTGGTTCCAGGCTTGTTCGCCGTCGAGCGGTTGTGTCTTGCCGGATGCGTCCGTCGCCCGGACGCATAACTCGTACTAGCCGGGGCTTGCGTCCCACTCGCTGCTCCACGATGTCCAGCCGTGGGGTCCGAGTGCCTCTCCCAGGTCCGCGTTGCGCCAACTTTTGCCGCCATCGGCGCTGAATTCGACCCGTTCGACGGGGCTGAAGCCGGACCAGGCGCGGCCTTCTATGGTCGTCGTTCCGGCCACTATGTGGCGCTTGCGGGAGAGGAAGTCGGGGATGCCGGGTGGGATCATGAGCGCGTGCGGGTGTTTGCGGGTTACGGGCGTGTCCGGGTCCTCCTTGGAGCTGTGGTAGTTGTACGCGAGCGCTTGCTGAACACCCTCGAACGGTTCTTCTAGGGCCCTGATCTCCTTGAGCCACTTGACCGACGCCATACCGTACCAGTCGGACACGACGAGCCGCAGGGGAGAGCCGTGCTGGGGAGGGAGCGGCACCCCGTTCATCTGGTAGGCGAGACAGACCTCCTCGCGCATGGCGCCTCCACCGTCAGGCTGCGCTCGTAGTCGTGCTCGACGTCCCGATCGTAGCCTCGGTCATAGCCGGCGAAAAGTACCTCGACGGCATCGTCTATCAGGCCGGCTTCTTCGAGTATCGGGCGCAGGGGGGTGCCCGTCCACTCGGCGCACCCGACCGCCTCGTCGTGCCACGGGGCGGAGACGGGACGCGGAGAGAGGTGCGCCCGCCCGTTGCCGCCGCACTCCATCATCACCGGCATGGTGACCTTCGGGCGCGCAGATGTTTTCGATGGACAGCTCCAGCGGGTTGCTGACCCGTCCTGTTACCCAAAGGTTGTAGGTGGTGGGGTCGATGTGGGGGATGTCGAAGTGGATCAGGAGGTAGTGCATCCCTATCGGTGTGACCGGATAACGTAACCCTTCGAGTTGCATGCCAGGATTGCGGAGGGCGAGTCCTACCTCTTCCCGGGAGAACTCCGGGGTCGTGCTGATGATGGCCATGCCGTCTCTCCTCCTCTAGCGGATAGCCCCAATTATTTCATACAACCGCCCTCCCGGAAGGCGCAACGAACTTCGACGAAGAGGCCGCCGTCAAGCCAGTTCACACCCTCTGCCCATTCTCCATAAGACGCTTGCTCTCTTCGATCACCGCCTCGCCGATACCGCCTCTTGCTCCGGCGTGGATGGGGCGTCCGAACTCAACCCTGGCGTCCACGTCGCGCAGGGTGGGGGTGAGCATCTGGAGCGTTGCCGCTAGCCACTCGCGGTCGCGTTTGCGGCGGCGCAGGCGGATCAGGGGGATGCGCAGGGCCCTGGGTGAGATCACACCGCTCACCACGACGGGGACGATGGCGAGACTGGGCGCGAGGCGCGCAAAGAGGTCGGCGCTCGACGACCAGCGGCCCAGCGCCTCGACGGCGCCGGGCAGGACCGCAGGGTCGGGCTCGATCCCCCCCCCCGGAAACGTTAGCACCGCGCCGCCACCCCGCAAATGCCTGGCCGCCGCCCGCACGACACTGGAACGTCCCGCTGACGTCTCCCCGACGGTCAGAAGGTAGCGCGAAGTGTTCGGCAGGGCATCGAGGAAGGGCCTGTCGGCGGCGATCACACGCAGGTCCTCCCGCGGCGTCGCGGCGAACAAAGCGACCGCGTCCGCAAGACCGGGATGGTTGGAGACGAGCAGCAACGGCCCCTCATGCGGCACGTTATCCTGACCCTCTACCCTCGCGCTCCGGCTCAGTCTTTTCAGCGCCCACGCGCCGCCCGTTCCGAGCCCCGCTTCGCCGACTACCCCGTCGAAGGCCAGAACCTGTCGCGCCAGACGCCGGGCCGATATGCGGGAGAGCGCCTCGAGCACCGTGCGCCCATGACTCACCCTACCCAAACCGAGGGCGAAGATCACATCGTCCACACAAACCCGCGTGAGACGTTCGAGGTGCTCCTCGTCCTCAGAAGAGAGGACGTGCAGTTTCTCTCGCGTGGCAGGTAGCCGAGAAACGTTATCCAGGGCACTCCTTCGCGACGCAAAAACGTCGGGATCTGGTAAAGCGATGTCCGTAAGCCTATCCGTCACTAGGTGTGCCGCCTTTCCGGATTCGCTCGCGATGGCCGGCCGGTGACGCCTCCGCATCATATGTTAGTACGCAAGGTCAGCTGGTGCGGTTCGGCGCGTGGGATGCGCCCGCGGCACCTTTCATACCAGGTCCGGGTGAATGGTAACCCCAACTCGCGCGGACCTACATCTTTCACTAGCCGTGGAATCGCGCTCCCCGCTTTCGCGGGGACAAGCTTCGCGGGAAAGATGGATGGGCGAGGGCTTGTGCGTGCCCGCGGCCCGAATGCGACCCGTCTAAACGGACCAACTATGACTTACCAAAGAGTGATCTATCGGTAGACGAGACCTGAAACCTATATGTCAGCGTCACGGCGGCGCAGGATCTCGACGGCCGATCCCGCCAGCACGGTGTCGCCGAGCCTGACGTAAGGCTTGGCGACCTTCACCTTCACAGCTTCGACCGACGGATGTTCATCGAGCGTACCTGCGGCGATTTTTTCGGCCAGGGTCTCGATGAGCTGCACGGGCTGTCCCTGGACGATGTCGCGCGCCATACGGTGTACTTCGCCGTAGTCCACGGTCTTCGCCAGGTCGTCCGAGGTTCCCGCCGGCCGCAGGTCGAGGCGGAGCTCGATGCTGACGACGAAAGGCTGGCCCAGATAGTTCTCGGCCGGCAGGGTTCCGTGGTGGCCGTGGAAGACCATGTCGGAGAGCAGTATGCGGTCCTCGCTCATCGCAATTTTTCGTCGCCTTCCATCCGAAGCAGTATGACAGAGCGTATTGTTGGGTGCGGAGTGAGCCGGCCGGATGCGGCTGATGCGAGAGGTCGGTTATAGTACGAACGTGGGCTATCCGACCACGACCTGGAGATTGGGAACGGAGAAGATGCCTTCCATCCGATGCGTTGCGCGAGCCGGTTTGCCAACATCCGTCCACGGCGATTTCGAGGTGTTCGTCTACGAGGTGCTTGACGGCAAGGAGCACGTGGCGCTCTCCACGGGTTTCGAGTCGGGGAGCCTGGAGGAAGACGAGCCCATGCTGGTGCGGCTGCACTCCGAATGCTTGACGGGGGACGTGTTCGGCTCGCGACGCTGCGACTGCGGCGAGCAGCTCGAGAAGAGCATGAGGCTCCTGCGCGAGCAGGGGCGCGGCGTCCTTCTCTACCTCAGGCAGGAGGGACGCGGCGTCGAGCTGACAAACAAGATCTCCGCCCCCGCGCTCCAGGACGAGGGGCTCGACACCGTCCAGGCGAACCTCGCCCTGGGCCTCCCCGAGGACGCGCGCGACTACAGCGTCGCCGCCGAGATGCTCCTGGATCTTGGTATATCCCGAGCCGCCGTGCTCACCAATAACCCGGCCAAGATTGAAGGCCTTAGAAGCCACGGCGTCGAGATCGTAGAGCGTCTGCCCGTCCAGGTCGAACCGAACCCCCTGAACATAAGCTGCCTGCGAACGAAGATGGAGAAGCTTCGGCACCTCTTCCCATCTTCGGTTTTGCCCGGCGAACGGCCCGCGGGTGGCTCCGCGAACGGGACATCGTGATAGGCGAGGAGCGCTATCCTTCGGTGAATGGGAAGGCGCCGAAGAGGCCGTTTGTCACCGTGAGCTACGCCCAGACGCTCGACGGACGCGTCGCGACCGTGACCGGAGAATCGCAGTGGATCAGCTGCCCCGACTCCCTTCGCTTCGCCCACGAGATGCGCGCATCCCACGACGCCGTCCTCGTCGGCGCCGGCACGGTCCGTAAAGACGACCCCCGCCTGACCGTCCGGCACGTCCCCGGCCCGAACCCCCTGCGAGTGGTCGTCGACAGCACCCTGCGCACTCCACCCGATGCCGCTGTGCTCGCCGGCGTCGCGGCCTCGGGAACCGTACTCGCCGGTACGGATCGTGCGCCCGCGCAACGCCGCGAGAGGGCCCTCACTTCGGGCGCCATGGTATTGTGTTTGCCCTCCGGCCTCGACGGTAGGGTGGATCTGAAGGCTTTGCTGTGGGAGCTTAGCGCTCTAGGTGTCGGGTCGGTGATGGTCGAGGGAGGGGCCACCCTGATTACGGGTTTCTTCAAAGCCGGGTTGGTCGACCGGCTTGCCGTCTGCGTGGCGCCCAAGATTTTGGGTGACGGATTGCCGGCCGTCGGCGACCTGGGCATACGCGACCTCTCCCGCTCCCTCACCCTCGCCGACGCCGCGGTCGAACCTCACGGGGTGGACCTCATCCTCAGCGGACGCGTCGTGTACCCGGATGGCGGCCTGGATCGAGGATGAGCTGAAGGCCAGGGCCCTCTGGTTTACCGCCCCGCGAACCGCTACGCTGCGGGAGGAAACCGTACCGCCCCCCGGACCCGGCGAGGTACGCATCGAGGCCATCGCCTCGGCCGTGAGCGCGGGCACGGAACTGCTCGTCTACCGCGGCGGGGTGCCGAAGGATCTCCCGCTGGACCTGCCGACGCTCGAAGGTGGTTACGCGTTCCCCATCAAATACGGCTACGCCGCCGCGGGACACGTCCTCGATGCGGGTCCGGACGTCGAGCACCTAGCCGCGGGTGAAGCCGTCTTCGTCCATCATCCGCACCAGGAGGTCTTCGTCGTTCCCGCCACCATGCCCGTCCATCTCCCCGACGTTCTCGACCCCATGCTCGGTGTGTTCTTCGCCAACCTGGAGACGGCCCTCAACATCGTCCACGACGCGCCCCTACGGCTCGGAGAGGCGGCGATCGTCTTCGGAGCAGGCGTCATCGGCCTCCTCGTGGCCCGGCTCATGAAGCTGGCCGGTGCGGGAACGGTACTCGTCGTCGATCCTTTGGAGAGACGGCGCAAGCTGGCCCTCGCCGCTGGCGCGGACGACGCGGTCGGACCCGAGCGCGTAAACGGGCGCATCATGGAGGTTACCGGCGGACGTGGGGCGGACGTGGCCGTGGAGGCTAGCGGGATTGGGTCCGCTTTGCGGGCTTCGATCGGCGCCGTGGCGACAGAGGGGACCGTCGTCGTGGCCTCATGGTACGGTACCAAGCCTGTCGCGCTCGATCTCGGTGGACACTTCCATAGAGGACGGGTGAGGCTCCTCTCCTCGCAGGTCGGTCGCTCGAATCCGGAGCTCGCACCGCGCTGGGATCGGGCCCGGCGTACCCAAACGGTCCTCGGGCTTCTGGGTCGGCTGAACCTGGAGGATCTCATTTCTCACCGTCTTCCCTTCGACAGGGCTCCAGACGCTTACCCGCTCCTCGAGGAGAGGCCCGAAGAGGCGGTTCAGGTCGTGTTTACCTACGAAAGATCATACGGAGGCCAGGATGTATGAGGTCTACGTCGCCGCGAGGTTCGAGGCCGCGCACAGGCTCGTCGGGAACTTTGGGCCCGCGACGAGAATGCACGGGCACACCTACACGCTGGAGGTGATCGTGCGCGGCAAACGTCTCGCAGAAGATGGCACGCTCTACGATATCGGACGTTTGAAGCAGGCCGTGGACGACCTCGCGGCATCTCTCGACTACCGAGATCTGAACGAGGTCCCCGGCCTGACAGGCGTCAACACGACCGCCGAGGCCGTCGCCGATCACTGTTGGGAAAGGCTGGCGCCGCTCCTTCGCGACCGGGGCCTCGACTCGCTCGTGGTACGCATCTGGGAGTCCCGGGTCGCCTATGCCGCCCGCGAAGATAATCTGGACTGAAGGAGTTGCCCTGCGCGTCGCGTTCGTCACGGTGGGGGACACGGGTCGCAAGACCGGCGGCTATATGTACAATGCGCGCCTGATCTCCGGCCTGCGAGAGAGGGGTTTCGAGGTAGAGGAGATCTCGGCTTGCGGGGCGTCACCCGAGGAGCAACAAGCCGCCGCCCCGCGACTCGGCTCCACGTTCGACGCTTCCGGCTACGACGCGATTGTGGTCGACGCCCTCGCCCGCATCGCGGTTTACCCGCACGTGGATCTCTGGCGTTCCTCCCGACCCGTCGTGGCGCTGGTTCACGAGCTGCCCAGCGTCGCCGGCAATGAGGCGAACCGCGAGCGCGTTGTTGAGGAGCCCCTGCTGCGCGCGGACAGGCTCGTCGCCGTGAGCGACCACGGACGCAACGTGCTCCGAAACCGGGGAGTCGAGCCTGGACGCATCCACATCGTGCCGCCCGGCTTCGACGGTGTTCCCAAGGGTGAGATCTCTCACCTTCGAGGCGACCTCGTGCGCGTCCTCTGCGTCGCGCAGTGGGTTTCGCGCAAGGGAATACTGACGTTGGTCGAAGCGTGGACGCTACACGGACGTCCCGGCGCGGTGCTCGAGTTAGTAGGGGAGACGGACGCGGATCTCCCATACGAGACGCGTGTCAGGGCCGCCATCGAAGCCGCTCCGCGAAACTCTATCGTCGTATCGGGACGTGTGGACGACGTGGCGCTCGGCAAAGCTTACGCGTGGGCGGACGTTTTCGTACTACCTTCCCGCTACGAGGGCTACGGGATCGTCTACGCAGAAGCGCTCGCGTCGGGCTTGCCCATAATCGCCTGCAACGTGGGGCCGATTCCAGAAGTGGTCGGACGGGAGGCCGCCATCCTGATCCGAGTGGACGATAAAGCGGCCCTCTCGGCCGCTCTGGATCTCCTCCTCGAAGATGCCGCACTCAGGGCGAGGATGTCAGACGCCGCCGTCCGCCGCGCCTCGAGCCTGCCACGGTGGGAAGATACCGTCGCGGGCTTCGAGGCCGTTCTCGATTTTGGGCTACAGGCTACAGGCGGTGACTTGTACCGAGAGTTCGGGTGAGAGTCAACGGGGCGATGGGGCTCGTCATCGTCCGCGGGTCCCCTCCCACTAGTCGTGGATTTACCGCGCAGGCGGGAATGACAGACAGGTGGGAGAGTCGGCGCGCCCGCGCAGAGAGAGCCGGGACGTGGTAAGGACCGAATCGTATTACTTCGATGGTTCGATCGATTCAGGACGAGACGTAGCCCGACCACAATACCTGAAGCATACCTGAAGCCTGTAGCCTATTCACGAAAAGAAGAACGCCAGCGCCGCGATAACATAGACGCCGCACAGCATCGCTCCTTCGAGCCAGTTCGACTTGCCGTCTGAGGCGACGAAGCCTGTTACGACCACGGCGGCCCCGAGGGCGCCGAGCTCCAGGGCGGTGAAGGTCAGGTGCAGCGGGTGGCCGAGCAGGGGACCGAGGAAGACGAGGATGGGGGTGACAAGCAGAGCGACCTGGAGGGAGGAGCCCAAAGAGATGCCCATCGAGAAATCCATATCGTTTTTGTAGGCGATCTGGACGCCGACGACGTGTTCGGCGATGTTGCCGACTATCGGGACGATAATGACCCCAACGAAGAGCTCGGAGATGCCGTACTCTTCGGTAAGCGGCTCTATGGCCCCGACGAACGCCTCCGAGACGTAGGCGACGGCGACCGTCGCCACCAACAACAACGCGAGTGAGGCGTTCCTGCCGAACGGGGCGTGTACCTCGGCTGTCGCGCTGCCTCCTGGGCTGCGGAGGATGTAGACCAGGTACAGGATGTAGAGCACGAACATCACGACGGCCACCTCGATGCTCAAGTTGGTCGGGTTCGGACCCGGGTTGGTGATGGAGAAGATGGTCGGCAGCGAGAGCGCGGCGGCCACGATGGCGAGCATCGAGGCGTTGATGCCAGCGATCTCGACCGAGAAGCTCTGGACGCCGTTCTTGAGACCCCCAAAAAAGATGCTCGCCCCGAGCACGAACAGCACGTTGCCGATGACCGAGCCGATGATCGAAGCTTTGACCACCGTCGTGAGGCCAGCGGCGAGGGCGAAGACGGTAATTATGAGCTCGGCGGCGTTGCCGAAGGTGGCGTTGAGGATGCCGCCGATGCGCGGACCGGCGTGATGGCCGAGGCTCTCGGTGGCCTGCCCGAGGACCCAGGCCAGCCCTACCAGGGCCAGGGCCGAGACGGCGAAGAGCAGGAGCGTCGAGGCATGCAGAAGCTCTACGGCAACCACGGCCACCGTGAGCGCGGCCGTCACGCCGTAGGCTACCCTGCCTAACAACGCCGCTCTCTACAAAGCTCCCCACCCAAAAACATAGCTACTATCTTATAAGATAGGAGGGTCTAGAGTAACTATTTCCGGAGTGTAGCCTTTGATCGACTACCACCTGCACGTCATAGCCCACGGCGAGCGTCCGATGACCGTGGAGAATATACTGAAGTACTGCGAGGTCGCCAAAGCGAGGGGCATCCGCCAGATGGGCATCACTGAACACGACCGCTACCTCGACGAGATAGACCTGGCCGCCTTCCAGGAAGCGCGTGAGATCTCATGCGACGTGGAGCTACGCCTTGGTATAGAGATAGACTTCGTACCCGGCGCCGAAGAGCGGATGGACCACGACGCTACCGTCCTACCCTACGACTACGTCCTAGGCAGCGTACACAGGGTCGACAACGAAGAGATAGACAGGGCCACGGACCAGAGGATCTACGACCGCTACGAAACTTACGACCTCTACGCCGCCTACTACGCGAACGTCCGCGAGGCCGCGCTCTCCGGGCGGTTCGAGGTCCTCGGCCATCCCGACCTCATAAAGATCTTCCGCTACTTCCCCGACCGCGACATCACCCCTATCCTCGAAGAGACCGCCGACGCCGTCGCCGAGTCCGGCATCGTCGTCGACGTGAACGCGGCGGGCTTGCGGAAACCCATAGGCGAGGCCTATCCCTCCGCAAACTTCCTCAAGATGTTCCATAGGAGGGGAGTTCCGATCGTTCTCTCCTCCGATGCCCACGCCCCGGATCAGGTCGCACTCGGCTACCACACGAGCCTCGCCCTGGTCCACGACATCGGCTACTGTGAGGTCGCCACGTTCAGAAACCACGAGCAAGGGACTCTCGCATTGTGACAGAAGAACTGTTCCTGAGAGACTCCTACACGAAGGAGTTCGAAGCGCAGCTCGTAAAGCTCGAAGGCCGCGAGGTGATACTGGAACGGACCGCGTTCTATCCCGGTGGTGGAGGACAACCGGCGGATAAAGGATCTCTTGGCATCGGTCCCGTGAGGGCTGACGTCGTGGATGCGCGACGTGAAAGCGGGAACATCGTCCACGTTCTAGATAGAGCCATTCCCGATACGGTGCGGGATCTGAGGGGAACACTCGATTGGGCACGGCGGTTCGCGCACATGCGTTATCACACGGCTTTGCACGTCCTCTCTGGGGTGATCTGGCGCAACTTCGAAGCGAAAGTCACCGGCGGCCAGATGCGCGCGGACCGTGCCAGGATGGACTTTTCTTTTCCCGGCGAGTGGACCGCCGACGTCGTCGGTGAGATCGAACGCCTGACGAACGAGGCTCTTGCAGAAGAACGTCCGGTGAGGGTCTACGAGCTCGAGCACGAGGAGGCGCTTGCAAACCCTGACCTTATCCGCACCCAGGCCAACCTGGTGCCAGAGCGGGTCAAACACATTCGGATCGTGGAGATAGAGGGGCTAGACACGCAGGCCGACGGCGGGACACACGTCGCCAACACGCGCGAGGTGGGGGAGATGGAGATCACGGGCCACAAGAGCAAGGGCCGTCAGAACAAACGCATAGAGTTCGTGCTCCGATGAAGCGTTGGAGGTTGACCGTAGTCTTCCTACTCTTCCTTTTCCTGGCCGGCTGCGGCGCGACTGCCGACTCGGATAATCAGCCCCAGATCGGGACTACCTCGGGAAAGAAATTGAGTTCGGGGACGTCTGATCTCTGCACCGTGACCATCGACGCATCCGGGGGGAAGAAGGTCGAGGTACGGGTAGAGATCGCTGACGATCTCTACGAGCAGGCGCGAGGTCTCATGTACAGGACGGCTCTCGGCGAGAACAGGGGCATGCTCTTCGTCTACCCGGATGAGCGAGAACTCTCCTTCTGGATGAAGAACACCCTTATACCGCTCTCTATCGCCTACATTGACTCGGAGGGCCGCATCACCGACATCCTGGACATGAAGCCCCTGGACGATAGGCCCCCTCACTACGTCTCGTCAGAACCCGTCCAGTACGCCCTCGAGGTCAACAAGGGCTTCTTCGATAAAAAGGGAGTGAAGTTAGGGGATCACGCCGAGTTGCCCAAGTAGCTACCGTGGGATCAGGCGTTCAACTTGACCTCCGGCGGTTATGAACTGGTGAGGTTGAGGCCAGGGTCAGCCGGACAGATCTGCGCGCAATGCCTCCGCGACCCGGAAAGGGTCGGAGGCGACGACGGAGGCGGCGTAGAGTTCCATCGCGCCCATGTCGGAGGTGCGGTTGGCGGGGTTTCCGCGGTCCACGATAAAGACGACCGTGGGGAAGTCCGACCAGTCCTCCTCCTCCGCGGGACCCAGCGGGGGCATGTAGAAGGCGACGTTGAAGGCCCGGACGCCAAGATCGTGGACGTAGCCCTGGAGTAAAGCGCCGACCGCGCGGCTCAGGGCGGGGGCTGCCGGATCGGACCCGACCACCACGATCTCCTTCTCCTTGATGGGGGAGAGGCTCGCGAACGCGTGGACGCCTTCGAGAGGAATGTCGAGGCCTAGGGAAGCGTGGGTGGTGGCGAGGTCTTCGAAGTAGTCGGAGCCTTGCTGCCGTTTGTACGCCGCGGCCGCGCGGCGGAGGCGTTCGACCTTCGGGTAGTGGGTATCGCGGGTGGCCGTGACCTGGGCGTGGCCGTGGATGATGGAGCCGCCGGCCCGCCAGAGGCAGTTCCACATCAGGAATGGGTAGCGGGCTTCCGGGTCGGCTTCGAGCGCTTTCTGTCCCCATTGCAGGCCGACGGAGACGTAGCCTGCGACCTTCTCGGGCGTGAGGTGGAGGGGGTTGTGGTCGTCGAAGACTATGACGCCGTGGAAGCCGTCGTACTTGGCGACGTTCGAGGCCGTTATCGCGTGCTCGCCTTCGACGCGGCCAAACATGTCGGCCGGGGTGCCGTCTCTCGGGTGACAGAAGGGGTCTCCCTCGGTAGCGGTGATCTCGCGGTCGAGGTCGAGGCTGACGCCGGTGTCGAGCGGGCGGGAGGCGCGCAGCTCGTTGAAGAGGGTGCCCTCCAGGGTGATGCGGTTCGTCACCTTCACGATGCGCTGGGCTGTCACGCGGTCTACGGAGCCGAAGGACTTCTCGATCCAGGCGTGCATCGCCTCCGGCGGGTCGAGGCGACCCGTCGTCGTGGAGACGTCGAAGATGCGCTCCGCGAGGACACGCTCTTCCGGGGTGAGGACGGAGATCAGGTCCGGTAGCTTCGTTATGTTGCGTTCAGGTGCCATCGGCTACGTCGTCCGCTGTCCGGCGGACTGGAGGCTTCTGTAGATACTTTCGCGGTCGATCATACGCTCCACGTGCCCCTCGACCCTCAGCTTGAGGCTCGCGACCTCGTGTGCGAAGCGGACGGCCTCGGACCAGTTTTTGCCGTCGAGGTGGGCCATGAGGAGCGCGGACCAGAAGGCGTCGCGGGCGCCGGTGACGTTTTCGACCTGTACCTTCGGGAGCGGTCCTACGCGTTCGACGCTGCCGTTGTCAGAGACGGTGACGACGCCGCCGGAGCGGGTGAGGATGACGATCTCTGCGCCGAGGTCGTGGAACTCCGCCAGGGCCGTCTGCTCCAGCGTCTCCTCATCCATGTTGAAGTCGAAGAGGCGGCGGGCGTCTTCGAGGGAGGGCTTGACTATCGTTACGTAGGGCATCACCTCTGCGAGGACCTCCCAGGCCTCGACCTTGTCGGGCCAGACGCGCGGGTCGTAGTTCGGGTCGAGGGTAACCATTTTGCCGAAGCGGCTGCCTAGCCTCATGGCACGCCTGACGGCGAGGCGCTGGGGGTTGCGCGAGAGGGCGAAGGCCGAGGTGTGGACGATGCGGGCGCGTGAGATCATCTCCTCGTCGATCTGGCGTACAGCAAGCAGGGCGTCGGCGCCCCTGTTGACCTGGAAGTCGGGGACGCTGACGGTGCGGGTGACGAAGGCGTTGGTCGTCGCCGCCTCGTCCGTGCGGGTCACGGCCTCGGTGCCGACGCCGTGGTGCTGGAGCTGGTCCTCGACGTACTCGCCGAAGTAGTCGGAGCCGAGCTTGGTGATCACGGCCGAGCGTCCCCCAAGCTTGGCGACGTACACCGCGACGTTGGCCGGAGACCCCCCGAGATACCGCCTGAAGGTAGACGCATTGCTCAGCGTATCCGTCTTCTCGGCGGAGATGAAGTCGACCACCATCTCCCCGATGGTGAGCACGTCGAGCGGATTCGTTTCAGCTTCCATCGAGAGAGTCTAAATAACATCCCCGCCCCGCGTCCACCCTCACGGTGAGATCAGGCCCAACACGCGGCAACCGGGATGCCCTGTAGGGGCTATTCGCGAACCGCCCTCGATGCGAACCGCCCTATCCGCAGATGCCCTCGCGCCGCAACGCCTCGCGCAAAACGCCGAGCATCCGGGTGAGTTCCCCGCGGTCTTCCTCGTCCAGTCCTGTGAACAGCTCAGCGACCGCGATGCGGTGCTCGTCGTAGACCCGGTCCATGGTCAGTTCGCCCCGGTCCGTCATCTCTATGACGGTGGCCCGCCGGTCCGTGGGATGGGGCTTGCGTCTTACCAGGCCTTCTTCTTCAAGCGCGTCGACCAGCGCCGTGACGTTGCGCCTGGTAACGCCGAGCTCGTCGCTGATGCTGCTCATGATCTGGGTCCCCTTGCAATGCAAGGCCCCGAGCAAACGCATCCTGGCGTACGTCATCCCCCCGTCCTGCAACCGG
Source organism: Actinomycetota bacterium (assembly GCA_046733115.1). GTDB lineage: Bacteria > Actinomycetota > Rubrobacteria > Rubrobacterales > Rubrobacteraceae > Rubrobacter_D. The sequence goes on from JBKPOM010000088.1 coordinate 13,386, forward strand.
GACCTGACCCACTTCAAATACAATGGCCCGAAAGCGGCGAACTCGTCGACGAGCCGCAGCGACGATTCTTCAACCACCGTTTCCCGTTTCATCGCGCCCAAGATCCGCCTCGCACGAGATCCACCGTCCCAACTCCTCTCGCCACATCTTACTGTTGACGTATTTTGTTGTATGTTAATGTGTATATATACACGATTATGGTGCGCTGAACATTCTGGGTTTTGCGGGTGGAGACGGGGGATTTTCTGGTGATGGATTTACTGTGCCAGGGGGGCTTATCCGACGTCTCTCCGAAGGAGGTTCGGTCTTGAAGAGCATCAAGGTTGGAAGGATCGAGATCACTGCCCTGACTGACATGGAGGGGGCTTTTTTCAGGTTGGATCAGATCTTCCCCGGCGTCGCGCACGACCAATGGGAAACTTACGTCCGCCGATACCCGTGGGCCTTCGCGGATAGCGAGACCCTCTTGGGACGCGTCGGGTCTTACGTCTTGCATTCCCCGGAAGGCACGGTCCTGGTAGACACTGGAGTCGGCCTGCAGGCCATGGGCCCGGACGGTAAGCTCCTCGCGGAGCTGGAGAACGCCGGGGTTCATCCCGAAGACGTCGACACCGTGTTTTTGACCCACCTACACGGGGACCATCTCGGTTGGAGCGTGAGGCCAGACGGCGAGCCTGTCTTCTCCAATGCTCGCTACGTTACGCAGGCCGCGGAGTGGGAGATCTCCGCACCTTACCTGGGACGCGCTATCGCCTCGCTCGACGATCGTGGCGTCCTGGAGCTGCTCGACGGCGAGGAGCCGGTCGGCGAGGAGCTCACGGCCATACCGACCCCGGGCCACTCGCCGGGGCATAGCAGCCTTCTCGTCTGTTCCGGCGGGGAGCAGGCGCTCGTCTCTGGCGATGCCATCGTTCACCCGGCGCAGGCGACCGAGCCCACCTGGAACGTCCACTTCGACATGGACAAGGAGCAGGCCGCCCGCACCCGCGAGATGCTGCTCGCGTGGCTGGAGGCCGACGGCATCACCGTCGCCGCGGGACACATCCCCGGCTCCGGCTTCGGCCGCATCGCCCGCTACGGGGGAGATTCGGGACGCCGCTACTGGCAGACGCTGGAGACCGAGCGGGATTGGGACATTCCCGGCATAGATCTGTCTAGAGGAGGTACATCTTGAGGCACACGAGCGAACCCACCGAGCTTCTGAGACGTAGTGTCGGCAAAGTTGAGTCGCCCGTCACACCGAAGCCGGTGCGAGCCTCCGATAGCGAGGAATGGGCCTGGATGGTCGACGAAGACCCGGCCTTTTATCTGAAGAAGCCAGGGGGTACGGAGACCGGCGGCGCGTAAAGCGTGGCTCCGCTTACACAGCGTTGCACGTGCGGCCGGATAGACTCGGGGCTGACGCGCGTTTTTCTAGAGCAGGAGAGAAATTGGATAATCCGAACGGCGGTATGGGAGGCAAAACGGCACTCATCACCGGCGGCACCTCGGGCATCGGGAAGGCGGCCGCGGTGGCGCTTGCGGCGATGGGTGCGAACGTCGTGGTCGTCGGGCGCAACCCGGAGCGCGGTGAGGCCGCACTTAGAGACGTCAAAGCGCAGAGCCACAGCGAGTCCGTGGAGCTGATGCTCGCGGACCTGTCCGTGCAGGGCGAGGTCAGGAGACTGGCCGACGAGTTCTTAGAGCGCCACGACAGGCTAGATGTGCTCGCCAACAACGCAGGGCTGGTCCAGAGCAAGCGGGCCGAGACTGCGGACGGCATCGAGACGACGCTGGCTATAAACCACCTCGCGCCGTTCTTGCTCACCAACCTGTTGCTCGATCGGCTCAAAGAGAGCGCGCCGAGCCGTGTGATCGCGGTCTCCTCCGAGGCGCAGCGCTGGGGAGACATCGACTTCGATGACATACAGTCCACCCGCAAATACAGAGGTTTTCCGGTCTACGGGATGACCAAGCTCGCCAACATCATGTTCACCTACGAGCTTGCGGAGCGCTTGAAGGGGACCTTCGTCACCGCGAACTGCCTGCACCCCGGGCCGGTCGGCACCAACTTCGGCAGGAACAACGCAGGCCCGATGGCGCTCTTCTTCAGGGCCGCCAAGCCGTTCATGCGCCCTCCGGAGCAGGGAGCAGACACCCTGATTTGGCTGGCTTCCTCGCCCGATGTCGAGGGTGTCAGCGGCAAGTATTTCTCGGACCGCAAGGAGATCGAAGCGAAGGAGATCACCCACGATCCCGCCGCCCGTCGCAGGCTCTGGGAGATCAGCGAAGAGTTGACGGGCCTGAAGGTGGCCGCCTAGTGGGCCAGGAGCGGGGGATAGAGGTCGAGAACCTCGTCAGGGAGTTCAGACGAGGACCACGCGCCGTGGACGGCATAGACCTGCGCGTCGAGCCGGGCGAGGTCTACGGCTTCCTCGGGCCGAACGGCGCGGGGAAGTCAACAACGGTTCTGATGCTGACGACGCTCCTCCCGCCCACGAGCGGCAAGGCCACCGTGGCGGGCTACGACATCGTTATGGAGGGCCCGCAGGGGCGGGCTTCCATCGGGGCCGCGCTGCAGGAGGCTGCCCTCGACCCTTTCCTGACGGGCCGCGAGCACCTGCACCTGCAGGGCGCCCTGCACGGGCTCTCGCGCAAGGAGCGCAGACGGCGGGGACAGGAGCTTCTGGAGCGCGTCGGCCTGGAAGAGGCCGCCGACAGAAGGGTGCGCGGGTACTCGGGCGGGATGAAGCGTCGCCTCGACCTCGCGCTTGCGCTCGTGCACGGGCCGCGGATCCTCTTCCTGGATGAACCGACCACCGGCCTCGATCCGCAGAGCCGTAGCGCGCTCTGGGCCGAGGTGGGCAGGCTCGCCAGGGAGGACGGCGTGACCGTCTTCCTGACCACGCAGTACCTGGAAGAGGCTGACGTGCTCGCCGACAGGGTTGGTATCATCGACCGCGGCAAGATAGTTGCCGAGGACACGCCCGAAGCCCTGAAGGCCGAAATAGGACGTCCGAGCGTCGAGGCGACACCGGCCGAACGACAGGAGCGCGACGCCGTGGCCCGCGTCCTCGGCGAGTTCGGGGAGGAGATCCCAGCCCAACCCGATGCCGTCGCCGTGAGGCTCTCCGGTGGTGCCGCCGGTCTCGCCGACGTGGTGCGCGCCCTGGATAGGGAAGACGTTCATGTGGCCAACCTCCGCATCGACGAGGCCAGCCTCGACGACGTGTTCCTCGCCAAGACGGGGCGTTCGCTCGAAGGGGCCGGCGAGGAGGACGACGACGGTGAGATGGGAGAGGCGCAGTAGTGGGCGGCTCTTCTTTCCTCACGCAGGTCATGGCGATCGCGCGCCGCTCCACTGTCCGTACCATGAGACAGCCCGCAGTCATCGTCTCGGCGCTGCTCTTCCCGATGATGTTCTTCTCCATCAACGCGAACGGCCTCGATGCCGCCTCGAAGATCCCCGGCTTCCCCGGCGATTCCTACCTCGATTTCGCGTTCGCCTTCCCGCTCATACAGGCCTCGCTCTTCGGCGCGGTCACGGCCGGTGCCGACCTTGCCCGCGACATAGAGAGCGGCTTCTTCGACAGGCTCTCGCTCACCCCGATGCGTCCTGTCGCCCTGCTGGGAGGGATGCTCGCCGGTGTCGCGGCGCTCGGACTCCTGCAGGGCGTCGTCTTCCTCACGGTCGGGCTACTCATGGGCGTGGACATAAGCAGCGGCGTAGGCGGGATGTTCGTGATCGTGCTGCTCACGGTGCTCGTCGCACTTGGGTTCGGGGCAATAGGGGCCATACTGGCGATTAGGACAGGTTCCGTCGAGGCAGTCGAGAGCGCGTTTCCGCTGTTCTTTGTGGCAATCTTTTTGTCTTCGATCAACCTGCCGCGGAACCTGATCGAACAGGACTGGTTCCGCTTCATCGCGACCATCAACCCGATCTCCTACCTGGTCGAAGGCATCCGCAGCCTGGTTATAACCGGCTGGGACCCGCAAGCCCTGGCGCTCGGTTTCGGCTTCGCACTGGCCATCGTCGTGGGCGCCATCGGTGGGGCTGCAGCTTCGTTGCGGACGAGGGTGGCGTAGGATGGGCGGGTTTTTCCAGGTGGCGTGGGCCGTGGCCGCGCGCCAGATCTACAAGTACTTCACCAATCCTGCGTTCCTGGCGCCGGCACTGTTCCCGCTGTTCTTCTTCGTCGCGTTCGCCGGAGGCCTGACGAGGGTGGGCGACGTGCCGGGCTTTGACTACGCGGCCGGCTACATCGCATTCCAGTACGTGTGGGCCCTCATGCAGGCCGTCTCGATGGGCGGGGCGTTTACCGGGTTTTCGATCGCTGGCGACTTCGAGAACGGGTTCGCGAGGAGGCTCATGCTCGCGGCCTCGAACCGGTATGGGATCATCCTCGGCTACACGATAGCCTCGCTGGTGCGCGCCACCATGACGGGGACGCTGGTCACCGTGATCGCGCTTCTTACAGGAATGCCTATTACCGGCGGCTACGACTTCTTCGGCCTGATCGTCCTGGCCGTCTTCGCGAACATCGCGGCGACCCTTTTCGGGGCTGGGGTGGCGATGCTGCTCCGCACCCAGCAGGCCGGGCCGGTGATACGCACCCCGATCTTCCTGGTTCTGTTCCTTGCGCCCGTCTTCGTCCCGCTGAGCCTGCTCACGGGTTGGATCGAAGCCGCCGCCCGCCTGAACCCGTTTACCCACATCCTGGAAGCCGCCCGCGGCTTCCTGACCGGCGACCCGTCGAACGTCACCGCCGCCTTCGCCACGAGCGCCATCCTGATAATCGTGATGGCCCTCTGGGCCGTCTTCGGCCTCCGCCGCGCAGAGAAAGCCGGATAGATAGGAGAGACATGAGCCAGAGCAAAGGAACATCTACAGAGAAAATCTTCTTCGACCCTGCCAGGCTAGCGATGAAGCTGGGTACCACCGCGCACGCGGGGGTGTACCGGGCCACGGGCGGCAAGCTGTTCGGCCGCATGGGCAAGAGCCCCATCTTGCTCCTGAACACCGTCGGGCGGAAGACCGGAAAGGAGCGCACGACCCCGCTCCTCTACGTAGTCGACGGTGAGGACTTCGCGATCGTTGCCTCGGCTGGCGGCGCGCCGAAACACCCGGCCTGGTTACTCAACCTCCAGGCGAACCCGGAGACCTCCATCGAGGTCGGCGGCCGGAAGATGTACGTTCGGGCCGAAGTGGCGACTCCCGAAGAGAAGCCCAGATTGTGGTCGAAGTTGACCGAGATGTATTCGACCTACGACGACTACCAGAAGAAGACCGACCGTGAGATCCCGGTCGTCATCCTGCACCCGATGGATAAGCACCGGAGCTGGGAGAAACATCGTGAAGACCATTAGTCGCGAAGAGTTGAAGGAAAAGATTGGACGCGGCGATGACTTCGTCCTGCTGGAAGTGCTCTCGGAACAATCCTACAGGCGAGGGCACCTGCCGGGCGCGATCCGGTTCCCTGGAAGGGTCATGATCCGCAACCTCCTGCCCAACAAAACCACTGAAGTAATCGCCTACTGCTCGAACTTCAACTGACACTCCTCGACGCGGGTCGTCCGTGAGCTGACGGCCATGGGTTACGAGAATGCCTACGAATACGAGGGCGGCAAACAGGACTGGATCGAAGCCGGCTACCCGACCGAAAAAGGCTCGGGTGGGGAGTAGGGAATAGCGCGACCGGCCCTCGACCGCGCAAGGTCCTACCTCCCCGTAAGGCGTATTCCGCGTCTCGCGGAGCACCATATCCCGTCATTCCCGCTTTTGCGGGAATCCACGACATGAACGGAACTTTGCGCCTCCGACCACGACCCATCTACAGGGGCGCGCATAAACGCCTTTCGACAACGGGTGAACAGCATCACAACGCTTTCATTTGCAAAGCTTGAAACTGCAAAGACCGGACGTAGACTTCTCCTGGCAGCACAGAGATCAGAGGTTGGACGATGGTAGAAGGGCAGAGTAAAGAGGAGGTTCTTCGGGGCGTGCATCCCGTGTTGCCTTCGCTCGCGCTGGCGTTCAAGCGGCTGGTTGCGACGATAGAGCGGGAGTCCGGGGTCGGGGGCATGAAGTGGTTTTTGCTCACAGTGCTGGGCCGGAGGGATGGTTTGAGCCAGGGCGAGTTCATGCAGGAGTACGAGATGGACCCTTCGCGCGTGACCCGCACGGCCCAGTCGCTGGAGGCTGACGGGCTCATCCGGAGGGAGCGTGATCCTGAGGACAACCGCGTGATGCGGATGTATCTCACGGAGGAAGGCTCCAAGGTGCTGGACAGGGTGCCGGAGATCAACGAGCAGCTCCGGCGCAGGGTTCACAGCGTTTTGAGCGAGGAAGAGTTCGAGGAACTCCGGCGGATGCTGGGGCTCCTCGCCGAGGCAATGAAATCGTAGAGTTTTTATTAGAGGGAGAGCGGAGATGAGCGCGAACGCAACTCAGGTGGAACAGCCGGGGCGTAGGGAGACCGTGCTCGCGGTGGCGGGGCTCATGCTCGCGCTATTTCTCGTGGCGCTTGACCAGACGGTCGTCGGCACCGCGTTGCCCAAGATAATCGCCGACCTCAACGGGTTCGAGCACTACGCGTGGGTCACGACCGCGTACCTGCTCGCTTCCACGGCCATGATCCCGGTCATCGGCAAGCTCGGGGACATCTACGGCAGGAAGTGGTTTATCATCGCGGGGGTGGCCATCTTTCTTGCCGCCAGCGCGCTCTGCGGGGCTGCGTGGGGGATGACCGAGTTGATCCTGTTCCGGGGCTTGCAGGGGCTCGGGGCCGGCATGATCTTCTCCAACATATTCACCAGCGTCGCCGACATCTTCCCCGATCCGGCACGTCGTGCGAAGTACCAGGGCGTCTTCTTCAGCGTCTTCGCGCTCACCAGCGTCATCGGGCCGATGATGGGCGGTTGGATCACGGACAACATAAGCTGGCGTTGGGTCTTCTACATCAACCTGCCCCTCGGCATCTTCTCGCTGTTCGCGTTGCCCGTGGTACTCCATCAAAGCGTTCGACGGGTCGGGGTGAAGATCGACTACCTCGGCGCCGCCACCATAACGGCCTCGGTCGTCTCGCTCTTGCTCGCGCTCTCGTGGGTCGGCGAGGGATACGACTGGGACGCCACCCGCGTCGTGATCGGGTTCGTCATAGCAGGCCTCCTATTCGCCGCCTTCATACCCGTGGAACTCAGGGCGGCGGAGCCTATTATTCCGCTCTCGCTCTTCAAGAGCCGGGTCTTCGGCTCCGCCGCGCTTCTCATGTTCATGGTCGGTATCGGGATGTTCGGGATCATCCTGTACACCCCGCTCTTCGTGCAGGGCGTGCTCGGGAAGACTGCGACGGGCTCGGGCACCGTGCTCACCCCGCTCGTCCTCAGCATGACGGCCATGGGGGTCATCTGCGGCCAGATCATAGCCCGCGTGAAGCGCATCAAACCGTTCATGATCGCCGGCGCGATAGTGATGACCTTCGGCGTCTACCTACTGACGACGCTGGATGTGGACTCTACCCAGAGGACAGTCGCCCTCTACCTCATGGTCACTGGCCTCGGCCTCGGCCCGCTCATGCCGTCGGCGACACTCTCCGTCCAGAGCACCGTCGAGAAGAGGCTTCTCGGCGTGGCGACCTCGGCAACGCAGTTCATCCGGTCCCTCGGCTCGACGGTCGGCACCGCGGTGATCGGTTCGCTCATCACCTCCGGTTACGCCAAGCATCTGCAGAACAACGCCTCGCCGCAGGCACCGAGCCGTCTCATAGGCGCCCTAAAGGACCCCAACGCGCTGGTTAGCGACGAGGCCCGCGACGCCCTGGACCGCGTGGCTTCTGCCTTCCCCGGTGGTGAGCAGCTTGTCAACCAGATCCTGCAGGTCGCCCGTGTGGGTCTCTCGAACTCCATCCACGACGGTTTTATGTTCACGCTCGTCGCCGTCGCCTTCGCCATCGTCGCCGCGATCCTGACCAAGAATATCCACCTGGGCGAACAGGGTGCCGCCCAGGGCGCTCCCCAGGCACCCGAAGCGGCTCCTATTCTCAAGCAGAACAGGATGGTCACGGGCATCACGCTCGAGTACCTCGCCAGGCGCATTGAGGGTGCCAACGGCGACTCTCCAAACCTCATCTCCGCCGCCTCCAGTCTCGTCCCCGAGGCCGAGGGCTCGGAGAAAGAGCGCGCCACGATCGCCGTTGACCGGATACTCAGGCCCATGGCGCTGCAAGCCCTCGGCACCAGCCTCAGGCGCAATGGCGCGAACGACCATTCAGCGAACGGTGCCGCCCCCAACGGTAAAGATCGGCTGGAGGAGTACGCGAGCGAGCCGGAAAGGAGAAGCGAGTAATGGTCAAGTACGTCATAGGTGCGGTCGGAGCGCTGCTCGGTGTCCTCGCCGGGGCGTGGCTGATGCTGACCCCCTTCGCCCTCGCTTACCAGAACTCGGGGGCAGACTGGGCAGAACCAACGTACGTGGACTTCTGGACGGGCTTGCCGCTCCTGGTCGTCTCCCTGGTCGGGTTAATCCTTTACGTCTCCGGCCTTGTGGAGGAGTTGCGCCGGCGCGGCATCATGCGCCGTCCCTACGCAGAGCCTGCGGGACAGCCCCAGGCCCGGGTGAGCCTTCGGACGAGGCCTCTGGTTCCGAGAACAACATGGAGCAGATCCTGTTGCCGCTGGTAACGGCGATGCTCAAGGACATGCAGGAGCGCGACCGCGGACGCGACGAAGCCCACCGGGAGACCATCAACAACGTTCAACAAGCGCGCAGCACGGAAGAAGAAGGGAACGTGAGAGGAGGTAATGGCGCCGCAAGCAAGGGGAGGCCTGATCGTCACCGTCATCGGTTTCTTCGCGGGGATATGGCTCTTCCTGGCCCCTTTCCTGGTCGAGTACCAGAAGGTTGGGTAGGATTGGATCGACGCCACCAAGAACGACCTCTGGACCGGGGAGCCCTCATAGCCATCTCCGCGCTGACACTGCTCCTCTTCGCCGCCTTCGCTCTGCGCGACGCGGCCCGCACTGCCGAGCAGAAGAGCGCCACCGAAGCGGAGGAGAGCTAGAAGCGCATCCGCTTTTTGGTAAACTCCCGTCCGTCGCTCCCGGAGAGGTGTCCGAGTTGGCCGAAGGAGCGCGATTGGAAATCGCGTAGGCGGTGTCAAGCCGTCTCGAGGGTTCGAATCCCTCCCTCTCCGCTTCTCCGCCGATTTGCAGGTGAATCTTAGGACTGTATGGGACAAGCGAACCGAGCCTCGGGAACCCCGAGGCCTGATTTACTGCAACCGTACTGCAACCCGCTACGAAAGCACGTCCCCCATGGTAGTAGCGGTCTGATACGTCATGCTCGGGAGCACGTGGGAGTAGGTGTCGAGAGTGACAGATATCGTGGCGTGCCCCAAGAGTTCCTGAACGAATTTGGCGTGTACGCCTCTACTGAGCAATAGTACGCATGCTAAGCGAGCGCCTACGCTAAGCGGAGGTGCGCTTCGCGGAGCTGGCCCACAAGCAGGTCCCTGCGCGCCTTGCGAGCCTCATAATCAGGCTCGGCGCGAACGAGGGCATCGTGAGCCGAGAGGGGGCAGGCTGAACACCCGTTACACCCACGAGCAGCTAGCTGGGCACGATGATCGGCTCCAACAGGGAAGCGGTGACAAGGGCGATGAAGGAGCTGCGAGAGAAGGGCGCCGTGGGAGTGGTTGGGCGTCGCAGACACTTGAGGGACCGCGAAGTGTTAGAGCGTGAAGCTGAAGCTCAAGCTCCGGCGCAAAATCTGCGTACATGACTAGAACGGCACGTATTTACCCTAGTGAGTAGAACGCGGTCTACTCGGAGGGCGGCATGGGCTCGGTCCTATGCGCTGCGCGGTCCCGTTCCGCGCGAAAGTGGTACGCCCACGCCCGCGAGCGGCCTGCCCGCTAGAGTTCGTATCTCTCTTCGGTTACCTCTCCGTCGCGGCGGCGTACCCTCGTCACCTTGGCCGCCTTCTTCCTGCCACTGGGTCTGCGTTGTACCCTCACGTCCACGAACCTCTCGGGACGAGCTTCGCGGCGGCTTTTGCCCTCTTCGGGACGGCGGCGTTTTCTTCGACGGCGTCTGCCCAAATCGTGCCCCTCCTCGTAGCTCTCCCCCTCCCTCTACCAGTTAACGCGGGCCTTAAGCGTCCGCCGGGATCGGATGGGCCTGCGCCCGCGGTACGCTGACCCCAACGAGGGAGTCGCGCGTAACGAGCCGGGCCAATAGTTCTTCGTCCAGATCCTCCGTGCCTGGTGGGCGCATGGGGAGGACCATATAGCGTACGTCGGCGGTGCTGTCGTGGACGAGGACCTCGACGTCTTCTGGCGGTTCGAAGCCGAACTCGCGCATCACGGCTCGGGGTTCCCTGACGGCGCGTGAGCGGTATTCGAAGCTCTTGTACCAGTCGGGCGGACGGCCGAGGATGGCCCGCGGGTAGCAAGAGCAGAGGGTGCACACGATCAGGTTGTGTATCTTCGGCGTGTTCTCGACGACTACGAACTCGGCGGGATGCTCGGGATCCACGTCCAGCGCCGAAGCCGCGGCCTTACCGTCGGAGAGGATTAGATCTTTGAACTCGTCGTCGACCCAGGCGCGGGCCACGAGCTTCGCACCGTTGGCGGGGGAGCGGACCTCCATATAGGAGATCCTGTCCTGCACCTCGGGCTCGGTTAGAACGCCTTTCTCCAAGAGCAACGCCTCAATGGCCCTGATCCTGGCTGCGTAAGGGCTCGTGGTCGTTTCTTCGTACGGGTGATGAGCGCTCACGGAATCCCTCCTTCGACCGGTTCGAGCCAGTGTTCGTAGACGTCGGCGTACAGGCAATCTTCGGCCGGGCCTTCGTAATCGTCCCAGAGGTCCGCCTGTCTGAAGCCGACCTTGTACAGGTTCCGTTCTGGCAGGCCGGAGAGGCCGTAGGCGAGGTCCTCAGGGTTGCGGAACGGGCCGATCACCGCCTCGATCCAACCGCTCTTGCCCTTGAGGTATCCAGGGGTACGTACGTGCCCCGGTTTCTCCGACGGCAAAACCCTTACGCAGTCGCCGGGCCCGTAGCTCACGGCCCGCCCCAGCGGATCTCTATCTCGTCCGCCCTCTCGTCTATCTCCCCGCTGGAAAGGACACCCTTCTCGATGAGAAGCCTCTCGGTGGCGGCAACCCAGCGTTCGTAATACGAGAGGTCGCGGTAGTTTTCCAGGCTCTCTATGGCCCTGCGGTGTTCGTCGGTACTCTGAAGTCCTTTGGCTCCGAGCGCCGAGTTGATGGCGTCGGCGAGGCGTTCCCAGTCCTCGATATTGTGCTGATTCTTGTCTATGGGGCCGCCGGGAGAGCCACCCATGTCGTGGATTCCGCTCAGGGCGCCTTCCCTATCCGACCTTCAACACTTCCTTGATCGGGGGTCGTTCGACGAGCTCTTCGACGTACTCCTGGAGCTTGAGGCCGTCGGGCGTGGCGACGGCATGCAGGTAGTCGGAGAGCTGGAAGAGGGAGTCCGGCGAGCCCGGGTCCTGCGCCTGGTTGAGGCGTCCGTCCTGGCGCATGCGCCTGGCGACCGCGCGCAGGACCGAGTAGGACATGCGGGAGAGGTCGCGCAAGGGCTGGTGCCTGTTCTGGCGCGTGCCGAGGTCCACCTGCGCCATGGCGTCGAGCCCGATCATCTTTAGGACATCTATCATGATCCCGGTCTCCACCGCGTAGCCTGTAAGGAACGGGATGGAAGAGAAGAGCTCTCTGTCGGCGACGAACTCGCCGGCGAGCGGCTGCACGAAGCCCGTGAGCTCCGGGTAGAAGAGGTTGAAGAGCGGCTTGGTTGTGAGCTCCGTGACCCTCCCGCCGCCGTCCAGCTCCACCTTCTTGTGGCTCTTGAAAGGACGTCTGTAGGCGGCCTTGACAAAGCGAACCTCGGGCACTTCGAGTATCGGGCCGAGGACGCCGTAGACGAGCTGGGACCTGAAGTCCTTAGTGTCGGCGTCGATGTACATCACCAGGTCGCCACGCGCCACGGAAAGCGCGCGCCACATGGCGTCGCCCTTACCGTGCGCGCCGCCGTGGTTGCTCATGAGTTCGTTCTCCGAGCAGACCTCGGCACCCCTCGAGGCAGCCACGTGGGCCGTGCCGTCGGGAGAATCGGCGTCGACGGCCAGGATCTGGTCCACCAGCGGATGGTCGCCGGTCTGGCGGTTTACGGCGTGGATCTCATCGACGATCCCGCCCACGGTGTCGGCCACGTTGCGGCAGGGTAGGACCGCGCTGACCGTGAGGTCGAGCTCGCGCTTGCGGCGGCCAAGCGCTTCGAGGTCCGAGAACTGTCTGTAGTCGTAGGAGCGATGCTTAAACCACTCTACGGCGTCCATAACATCACGCTCCTTACGTACGTCTCCACATCACAGCCACGGTAAGCTACCGTATATCCGTGGCTTTGTCCATTCTTTTTTCTTAATGTGACGGATAGCCCATTTTTATAGGGGACGACGTCTATAGTTCGTGTGCGACCCGGGGTAGCCGGGACAGGGTGGTAGAATCAGGACCCTTTTGGGACGATGATTACCTCCGGATAGACGGAGAGTTTGGATGATATGCGCATAGTGTTGACCAACGACGACGGCATCGACGCGCCCGGGCTTCTCGCGGCCCGACAGGCGCTGGAGCGAGTAGGTGACGTCATCACCGTGGCCCCCGACAGGAACCGCTCCGGGGTCGGCAGAAGCATCTCCTTCGGGCGCTCGCTCCACGTCGAGGAGGTCGAGATGGCCGACGGGGTCACAGGCTACGCCTGCTCGGGGACGCCAGTGGATTGCGTACGGCTTGTCGCCCTCGGCCTGATGGACTTCGAACCTGACGTCGTCGTCTCGGGCATAAATCATGGTGAGAATCTGGGCGACGACATCACCTACTCGGGGACGGTCGCTGGGGCGATGGAAGGCATAGTCATCGGGGTCCCCGGCATCGCTGTCTCCCTCAGCATAAACCGTCCCTGGCACGAGACGGTCGAGGAGAGCATGCCGCTCGACGACGGGCTCCACTTCGAGGCGACGGCGGATTTCACGGCGCGCCTGGTGAAGGTAGCCTACAAGGGCTTGCCCTCAGGACGAATCCTCAACGTCAACGCGCCGAATTTGCCCCGCGAGAAGCTCAGGGGCGCGCGGGTCACCAAGCTGGGACGGCGGTTCTACAAGGACGAGCTCGTCGAGGTACGAGACGACGAAGGGCGGGTCGGCTACGACATTTACAACAACCCCCCTGGCCGTCACGAGGAAGAGGGGACGGACTTCTCGGCCATCGAGAACGATGAGATCAGCGTCACCCCCGTCCACCTCGAGCTGACCGACACGCCGGCCATCGAAGAGATCGGAACCTGGGACGTGGACTGCCTCCTCAAGAACGGGCTCGACTAGGCCTTGTTGAGAGCTGCCCTCTTCGATTTCGACGGGACGCTCGTCGACACGACGGAGATGATCCACCATTCCATGCGCCACGCCGCGAGCACGGTTTTGGACCGCGACGACATCCCCCGCGAGACTCTGCTCGCCAACGTCGGCCAGCCCCTCCCGCGCCAGATGGAGCTTATCGACGCCGAGAAGGCCGAGCTCTTGCTGGAGGCCTACCGCCGCCACCACGAGGAGAACCACGACGCCCTGATCCGCGAGTTTCCAGGCATAGAAGAATCGCTCTCGCGCCTCCGCTCCGCTGGAATCAAGGTCGCCGTCGTCACCTCCAAACGCCAGATCTCCGTCGAGATGGCCTTGAAGAACTTCCCGGACCTGCGTAACGTCGTCGACGGCTTCGTCACGATGGAGGACACGACGGAGCACAAACCCTACCCCGAGCCGCTCTTGAGGGGACTCGAGCTACTCGACGACGTCCCGAAAGAAGAGGCCGCCTACGTCGGCGACTCCCCGTTCGATGTCGAGGCCGCTAAAGCTGCGGGCCTCACCAGCGTCGCCGTGAGCTGGGGTGCCTTCCCCGAGGACAGGCTGCGAGAAGGAGATCCTGACCACCTCGTCCCCGATATCGAATCAGCAGTGGACGTTCTGTTATCGCTCTAGGGTCGTTCGCCAACGACCCCTACAAGTTTCGTATTGCTTTCGCCAGAGCCTCAAGCTCATCCTCCGTATTGAAAAGGTGGGTGCTCGCCCTGACGTAGGAGTCCGGGCCGGGTACGTAGCGCAGGACGAACCTCTGCTCCAGCATACGTTCGGCGACTGCGCTGGGCGCCACGCCTTCGACCTCGAAGCTGACGAGCCCCGAGCGAGCGGGCCGCGGCGAACGGACGGTGACGCGCGGCGGTTCCGAGAGGAGGTCCATAAGGAGGTCGGCCCGACGTCGGATCTCCGCGAATCCCACGGTCCCGCGCTCGTACACGGCCCTTGCCGCGGCGGCGAAACCGGCGGCGAGGGCAGGACTCATGGTCGAGGCCTCGAAGCGGCGGGCGTCGGGTCTCAACTCGTAGTTACCATCGGCGTCAAAGTCGGCCGGAGACGGCAGCGACATAAAGCCGACGTTCGGGCTGTGGACCGGCAGGCCCGACCTGACGTAGAACGCGCCCATCCCCTCCGGGCCTAGCACCCACTTGTGACCGGTGAAGGCGTACATGTCGGCGCCGGTGGCCAGCACGTCGACCTCGATGTTCCCGACCGACTGGGCGCCGTCGACCAGGGTGAGGACTTCTCGATCGCGGGCCAGGGTGCAGATCTCCCGTAGCGGCCACACCTCGCCGTTCGTCCAGTCAACGTGGGATAGGGCGACGAGGCGTGTGTTTGGCGCGAGGGAGTTTTCTATTTTCTCAGGCGTTACGGGAGGCGCGATCAGGTTGATCTTCACTCCGAAGCGCCCTCTCAGGTTGTGGAGCGGCGTGAGGCAGCCGGGATGCTCCGTGGTAGCCGAGACCGCTTCGTCGCCCTCTTGCCAGTTTATCGAGGCGACGCCGAGGTTCATGCCATGGGTGGTGTTCTGGGTGAGGGCCACGTCGTCGGGACCCGCCCCGATCAGCCGCGCGGCGGCCTCGCGCGCCCGCGAAGCATACTCCGCCTGCCGGTTGAAGAGGCCCACGCCCTGCAGGTAGGCGGGGCCGGAGCAGAGGTCGTCGGCCTCTCGCATGGCTTCTATCACGTAGTAAGGGGGAGGTCCGCTGCTGCCGGTGTTCAGGTAGGCGTAGTCGTTGGTGGCAAGCGCGGGGAACATGTTGCGCTGGAGGGTAGTGGTTGCGATGGAGCTCCTCCTTCCGGGAGTGGAACGACCGTTTTGTATAATAGCCTCTTCATGCAGAGCCCGAACGTGGTCAGGATCGGCCGCAGGCGCAGGCGGTCGCGCAACAGGAGCAGGCTCCTGCGGAGGATCAGGACCGTTTTCCTGCTGCTCTGCTTTGTGGCGATACTCGCGAGCGTCGGGATGGTCGCCGGCGCCGTGAACACGTACAGGACGCTCGCCGCCAACATGCCCGACCTCGACGACTACCACTCCGCCGAGCTCGCCCAGACCTCCCTCGTCTACGACGCGAACGGCAGGGTCGTCGACCAGCTCTATGGCGTCCAGAACCGCTTCGTGGTACCGCTTGACGAGGTGGATCCCACCCTCAGGCAGGCCATCATCTCGATAGAGGACCACCGTTTCTACGAGCACAGGGGCCTGGACTTCGAGGCCATAGGCCGCGCGGCAGTGGACAATATAGCGAGCCTCTCCATCCAGGAGGGCGGCTCCACCCTGACCCAGCAACTCATAAAGAACACCTACATAGCCCAGCAACAGCGTCTTATCCCCAGCTTCGAGCGGAAGTACGTCGAGGCCTCGCTCGCCTGGCAGTACGAGAAGGGGCACACCAAGCACGAGATCCTGGAGCAGTACCTCAACACCGTGTACTTTGGCTCCAACGCCTACGGCGCTGAGGCTGCGGCCAAGACCTACTTCAACAAAGACGCCTCCGACCTCACGCTCTCCGAGTCGGCGCTTCTGGCCGGGATCATCAACCTCCCCGGCGTCTACGACCCGTTCATCGAGCCCGAAAGCACCAGGGAGCGGCGCAACGTCGTGCTTGGGAAGATGCTCGAGTACGGCTACATCACCAAGAAAGAGCACGACGAGGCGGTTGCTTCGAAGCTGGACCTGAGCCGCGGCAGAATCCAGTACCAGAACGACAACATGTACTTCCTGGACGCTGTCCGCAGGGAGATAGTCGAAGAGTACGGCGACGACATGCTCTACGAGGGTGGACTCGAGATCCACACCACCCTCGACCCCGACCTCCAAGCGATGGCGAGCGAGGCTGTCGACTCCATCGTTAACCCCGAAGCGGGTGACCCTTCGGCTGCCCTGGTCTCGATCGACCCTTCGACGGGCGCGGTCAGGGCGATGGTGGGCGGCTCGGACTTCGACCAGGTGAAGTTCAACCTAGCGACCCAGGCCCATAGGCAGGCGGGCAGCTCGTTTAAATCCTTCGTCTACGCCGAGGCCATGCACGAGGGGATCTCGCCCGAGTCCATGTACATCTCCAAGCACCTGAGCATAGACATGGGCAAGAACGCGAAGCCCTACGAGGTGGACAACTACGACTTCATCCACCGCGGCCCGATCACGCTGGAGAAGGCGCTGGCCGACTCGGACAATACCGTCTTCGTCCAACTAGCCCTCGACCTCGGCCTGCAAAAGGTGGTGGAGATGGCGAACAGGCTCGGGATAGACAGCGAGATCGATGCCTACCCATCGACCGCTATAGGTGGCCTGAGAATCGGGGTAACACCGCTTGAGATGGCCTCGGCCTACTCGACCTTCGCCAACGGTGGCACGCACATGGAACCGTACCTGGTTCGGAAGGTGACCGAAGATCAGGACGGAGAAGAAGTGCTTCTGGAAGAGCACCGCCCCATCGGCGAGGAAGTCCTCAGCAACGATGAGACGGCGGTCGTCACGGAAGCTTTGCGGGCGGTGATCACACGCGGGACGGCGAGCTACTATCACGACCTCGACGCGGAGATAGGACGCCCCGCGGCGGGCAAGACGGGAACCTCGAACGCGTTTATAGACGCGTGGTTTATCGGGTTCATACCGCAGCTCTCCACGAGCGTCTGGGTCGGCTACCCAGACGCTCGGCGCTCGATGGTGAACATCAACGGCCTGGAAGTGGTCAACGGCGAGAACTATCCCCTGGACATTTGGTCCCTCTACATGCAAAGCGCCGTCCAGAAGTACCCCGTAGAGCAGTTCGACACCCCAAGCCCCGACCTGAACCTGGAGGTGAAGACCGACGGCCGCACCTACGTGAAGCCCCCACCGCCACCGAAACCACCGGAAAAGACCACGGAAGAGAAGTCCGGCGACGAGAAGAAGAAAGAACCCGGTTCAGGTGATGCCGCGGCCCGCGCCCAACAACCGAATCCGGTAGGAGCTCGGCAAGCACCGTCGGGGACGGGTCAGGATCGGCAGCCCGCGCGACAGGCTCCGGCGAGCCCTTCTGCGTCTTCCGCGTCTCCCGCACCGTCGTCGTCCTCGCCGGCCCCGGACGGAGGCTAGACGCCATCGAGAAGGACGGCGCTTGAAGCGGGCTCACCATGATGCTCGGGACCGCTTTGCGAGGGACCCGGCTACGTGGATGACCTACGCTCTCGTGGGGTACTTCGCCTTCATGGAGTCGGTGCTGGGGCCGATCATGCCATTCCTGAGGACGGAGCTTGACCTCGACTACACCACGGCGAGCCTCCACTTCAGCGCCTTCGCCTTTGGCGCCGTCCTGCTCGGCCTCTTCGGCGACAAGCTATTGGGTCGCTCGGGGAGGCTCGCCTCTCTCTGGGGTGGGGCGTTCGCCATGACCGCCGGCGCGGTGTTACTGATCTCAGTCCCCAGCCCGTGGGGCACGGTCCCCGCGGCGTTCGCCATGGGCCTCTGCGGCGCCCTGGTGCTCGTCACCTCCCAGGCGCTGCTCTCCGACAGGCACGGGGAGTACGGCGCCGTCGCCGTCACCGAGTCGAACGTCGCCGCGAGCGCGTGCTCCATAGCCGCCCCGCTCCTCGTCGGCGCCTCTGCCGCCTTGGGCCTCGGCTGGCGGGCCGCCCTCGCCGTGCCTGCGGCGGCCCTCGTCCTACTCGCCGCCGCGTTCTTGTTCAGGCCCCCCGATCTTCCGCAGGGTGCAACGAAGGAGGGCGAACGGGCCGGTGGAAGCGGCCTGAGTGCGCGCTACTGGGCCCTGTGGGCGCTCGTGGCGCTGGGCGTCGCCTCGGAGTGGTGCGTCGCCTACTGGGGGGCGGACTTCCTGGCCGACGGGACGGGCCTCAACCGCCCGGCAGCCGCCACCTCCCTGACCGCCTTCTTCGCCGCGATGCTCCTCGGCCGCATCGCCAGCAGCCGCCTCGCGCGTACCCTGCCCCCGACGGTTCTCCTCGCCGCAACACTCGGCCTGGCGCTCGTGGGATTTCCGCTGTTCTGGTTCTCCCCCGGGAGCATCCTCACCCTCGCCGCTCTGTCTATAACCGGGCTTGGCATCGGCGGCGTCTACCCTCTGGGTGTCTCGGCGGCAATCGCGTCGGTGCCCGAAAATAGCGACGCGACTGCAGCGAAGCTCGCCATCGGCGGGGGCGGAGCCATCCTCGTGGCACCTCTCGTCCTGGGAGCCCTGGCCGATCGGATCGGCATAGCTACCGCTTTCGGCATCGTTATCCCTATGCTCCTCGCAGCCCTGTCGCTCGCGCTCATCGCAGGGCGAAGAGGCTGCAGGGCCTCGACCTGACCGACGGTCGACCCGGAGGAGATCGTGATGCGGGCTCGAAGGACTTGCGTGGCCTGCGGTACCCATCTATCGTTGCCCTGGCGCATGACGGGGTGGACGAAGCTCAAACGGGAGGCGGCGTGGAGAGGACGCTGGGGCTTGTCGGGGTACCATCGAGCATGGGGGCCTTCGCCCCCGGCCAGGAGAAAGGGCCAGCTGCGCTCAGGGATGCAGGCCTCGTCGAACGGCTTTCCAGCCGGGGTGTGGAGGTGAACGACCAGAGGGACATCGCCTTGCGGCGCTGGCGACCGGACAGAGAAAACCGCCGCGCGCAGAACCTGGCAGCCGTGGTCGAGGTCGTCTGCGAGACGGCCAGAAAGGTGCGCGAGGCGCGCGAGGCCGGTCACCTGCCGCTGGTCGTCGGCGGCGACTGCACCGTCGAACTCGGCACGGTCGCGGGATTCTTGCCTTCTGACGGGGGTGTTGAGGAACGTCTCGGTCTGCTCTACTTCGACGTCCACCCCGACCTCAACGTGCCCGCCAGCGCGGTCGAGGGGGCGCTCGACTGGATGGGCGTGGCGCACATGCTCGGGGTGGAGGGCGCGGTCGAGCCCCTGAGCCGCTCCGGTCCGCGTTTCCCGTTGCTCGGCGACGAAGACGTTTTCCTCTTCTCTTATGGTCCCGAGCAGGCGACCGAGCACGAGCGGCGCGTGATCGAAAGCCGAGGATTGAACGGGATACCCGTGGGGGAGGTCGCCGACGACCCGGAAGGCGCCGCGGTCCGCGCGCTGGTGCTGATGGAGGCGCGTTGCGACCGCCTGCTGGTACACTTCGACGTGGACACCGTGGACTTCACGGACCTGCCGCTCTCGGAGAACACGGGGCGCAACAAGGGGCTTGCTTTCGAGGCGGCTCTGCGGGCGCTCGGGACGCTTCTCGGTAGCGGCCTACTCGGGGCGGTGACCGTCACGGAGTTCAACCCGGATCACGGGGAAGAGGACGGGTCCACCGCCCGGGCGTTGGCGGAAGGGCTCGCCGACGCACTTTCGGGTCTGCCGCGCCACCCGGCTACGGGTTGACCCTCCCGGCCCTCCACCGTGTCCGCCAAGAAGGCCGCGTCAAACCACGTCGCCGGCGGCAACGGTGACGGCCTGGCCGGTCATCCCGCTCGACGCGTCGGAGGCGAGGAAAGCGGCGGTGGCCCGCGACCTCGGCGACGGTGATGGGATGGCCGAGCGCGGTGGAGGGTAGCTGCATCTCGTCAGGCTTATCTCCTGGAGGCGGGCCTGTCCGGCGCTGGTCTCCCTGATGGTGCGTGTCTCGGGCATCGCGCTGCCCCGCACGCAATTGACCTTGACGCCCGCAGGGCCGAACTTGCCCGCCAGCGAACAGGTCATGGCATCTATGGCCCCGCACGCCACGCTGATGCCGGCTATGTAGGGCGCGGCTATGCCGCTCAACGTGGCGCAGAGCGACACGATCGAACCGTGCCCCTGGGGCATCATCGGCACGACGGCAACCCGCGCGGTGACGAACGTCGAATCGACAATGACGCGCCGGCTCGAGAAACATCTCTAAATCCTGGGTCGTGGAAGGCGCCGGGTAGCCGAGCTCCGCCGGAGGAAGACGAATGGCGGTGAACACCGCGTCTATGCCGCCCACCGTCTCCACCACCCGGTTCACGTACGTTTCGACGGCCGCCTGATCCAGGGCATCCACCGCGTCGGGGGTTGCCTTTACTCCGTCGGCCTCGGTGCTACTTGCCAGCGCCTCCAAAATGCTTGCGTTCCGGCCGGACAACCAGACGTGGGCGCCCTCCCTCGCACAAGCTCGCGCTACCCCACTGCCGATAGCGCCCGAAGCTGCGAACACCAGTACACTCTTGGACTCGAGCATCATCGTTCCATCCCTCCATCCCGGTTCGTCGCGGCCGGTCGCTCTTGCCACAGGCTGAACTCGACGCCCTGATCGTCCACACAACGGGCGAAGGTGCCCGAGGGGATCTCCACGGGCTCCTCCGCCCGTCCACCGAGCCCGCATACACTCTTGATCCCGGCCCGTATGTTCGCCACGTCGAAGTAGACGTGCAACCCTACGCCCTCGCCCGTCCCGTTCAAACCCTCGGTCGGGATGGAGTCGGAGATCATGTAGTAGTCTCGAAAGTTCCCCTCCTCGAATCGCCAGCCGAACAGCCCACCCCAAAACGCCCTGCCGCGCTCCCCATCAGCAAACCCTCACCTCGAAGAATCCCAACTCGCCGGCCACCAGTAGCCCTTTCTCGTCACGACTATATCTCTGCGGATATAGTACGCCCGCTACTGGTATATCAAGACAGACATAATCGGGATATAGAGAGAAGATCGAAGTTGGCGTGGTTAGCTAGTCTTGGGCCAGTGCAGTTTTCAGCAGGTTGTGCAGGTCTTTGATCTGCGAGTCGTTCAACGTTGCGAGGGCTCCGGGGTCGCCGGCCAGGCGCCGTTGGAGATCTGACCGCAAACGCGATCCCTCTTCGGTCATAGCGATCGCCTTGATCTGGCGGTCCGCCGGGTCCGGCCGGCGTTCGATCAAACCCCTCTCCTCCAGCCTGTCGGCCAACCCGGTGAAGTTCGAAGGATCAAACTCCGTCTCGTCCAACGAAGCCATCGTCCGCGAGATCTCGCGTGCGACAGGGCACAGAAACGGCGGAGGAGGACGTTAGCGTGCACCGGAGCTGCCACTGACCTCATCAGTACCCAGAGCCCCTCAGGTGCTGTGCAGCGTCTCCAGGACCTCGTCGTGCAGGGTGTCGTTGGTAGCGATGAGGCCTTTCGAAGAGAGGCCCCACGGCTCGCCGGAGAGGTCCGTGGCGCGGCCCCCTGCTTCGGAGACGAGCAGGACCGTCGGGGCGTAGTCCCAGGCCGTGTTGCGGGTGCCGACCGAGACGTCGAGGTACCCGGCCGCGAGCCAGGCGCCACGAATACCCGCGCTGCCAAGGGCCCTCAGCTGCCAGGAACCGGAGAGGACCTTCTCCACACCCGCGTCCTGGAGCTTCCCACTGTGCAGGCTTAGATCAGCGCCGGCTACGGCGTACTCGAGTTTCTCTGTGTCGCTGACGCGCATGGGAAACTCTTTCCCACCGGTCTCCCTGTAGGCACCGCCACGGGTCCTCGCGTGGTAAAGGTCCCCGATGCGGGGCGCGGCGACGGCGGCGTGGGTCACGTTGCCGTCTTCGATCACGGAGACGCAGGCGCAGAACATGGGGTTCGCCTTCATGAAGTTGGCCGTGCCGTCCACGGGATCGAGTAGCCAGGTTCGTCCGTCTTCGGAGACCGACCCGCCCCCCTCTTCGGAGAGGATGGCGTCGTCCGGGTAGCGCTCCCTGATGGCGTCGACCATCAGTTCTTCGCACAGGAGATCCACCTCGGTCACGAAGTCTTTCGGGACTTTCTCCCTTATCTCGCCCGGGTTCTGGTAGCGGGAGAGTTGTAGCTCTCCCGCCCTGCGGGCCACGTCGCAGACGAACGCGTGGAGGTCTCGGTTGGTATCCAGGGTGTTCCTAGTGAAGGTACTCGCGAAGGTTCTGGGTGCGGCGCTGCTCGCGAAGAAGGTTCAGGGTCTTCATCTGGATCTGGCGCACCCGCTCGCGCGTGATGTCGAACTCGCGGCCGACCTCTTCGAGCGTCCTGGGACGGTCGTCCTTCATCCCAAAGCGGAGCTCGATGATCTGGCGCTCCCTCTCCGGAAGCTCGTCGAGGGCCTCACGCAGGTGGGCTTTTAGCAGCGACTCGGAGACGGCGTCGGTGGGGGTGACGGAGCCGGCGTCCTCCAAAAAATCCCCGAGTTCGGAAGAATCGTCGTCGCCGACAGGCGTTGCGAGGCTGATCGAGCGCTGGCTGATCTCCTGCAGCCGCTGGATCTCCTCCACGAAAACGCCGAGCTCGTGCGCGATCTCCTCCTCCGAAGGCTCACGCCCCAAAGTCTGGATCATGCACCTGTGGGTCCTGTGGTACTTGTTGACCTTCTCGACCATGTGAACGGGTATGCGGATGGTCCGACCCTTGTCGGCTATCGCCCTGGTTATGGCCTGACGAATCCACCACGTAGCGTACGTCGAAAACTTGAAGCCCTTGGACGGGTCGAACTTCTCGGCCGCCCTGATAAGCCCGAGATTGCCCTCCTGGATGAGGTCGAGGAAGGACACCCCGCGGTTACGGTACTTTTTGGCGATGGAGACGACGAGCCTCAGGTTGGCTTCGACCAGACGGTCCTTGGACCTCTTGCAGCCGCGGGCTATGCCGTTGGCGAGCCGGATCTCATCAGCGTGGGTAAGCAGCGGCACCCTGCCTATCTCCGCGAGGTACATCCTGATGGAGTCGCCCGTCGCGACGGCGTGGGCGATCTGGATCGCAGGAGCCTGGGAGACGTGGATGGCGGACACGGTCGCCTGACCTTCCGCAACCTCGGTCGCCTCGCCCTCCACCAGCGTGATCTCTTCTTCCTCCAGCGCCGCGTAGAACTCCTCTACCTCCGCCGCCGAGAGATCCCCCTCTTGCAGGAGGTTGGCGACCTCCTCCGTGCTGAGAAAGCCCTGACTTCGCCCCCGATTCAGGAGCTCGTCAGTCCGCTCCGCCAGCATCATGGAGTTCTGGGTCGCCATTTATCTCCTCTCCTGTGCCTCCGTGCATCAACCATCATCGCCCTCCCGATGCACAGAGACACAATTGTGAAATTTCTGTGAAAATGACCCGCGTAGGGTAGCACACCATATATGGTGAGTCACCGTATTCAAGCCCTATTTCATGTGTTTTCTTTTACCACACTTCGGACAACGAGAAACCAGAGTGTGTTCCGGGCCTGTTTCAACGATATTTCGGTCCTGTTTCTACGGGTTTGCGTCACTTCGAGAACCCTCGACGAACGCTCGCGTTATTGGTCTTGCTACACTAGAGGTATGTTCCTGGACCGGGCAAAGCTTACCGAGGTTCTCGGTGTCGAGGTCCCTTCCTCAGTGCGGGGCGTGTGGGGTGTAACGTACGACTCCCGCCGCGTCGGGGACGGCTTCGCCTTCGTCGCGATCCCCGGCTTCAAGCGCGACGGGACGGAGTTCGCGCCCGAGGCCGTCCAGCACGGCGCCTCTCTCGTAGTCGCCGAACGTGACGTTCCCGGCGTTCCGACCGCGGTCGTGGAGGACGCGCGAGTCGCTCTAGCGGCGCTTGCCGGGAAGGTCAACGGCGACCCTTCCAGGAGCATGCGGGTCTACGGCGTCACGGGCACCAACGGCAAGACCACCACCTCGTACGCCTTGTATGGGATCCTGGCCAGCGCCCACGGCCAAGGCGAGTGCGGTCTCATGACGACCGCAGAGTCCATCTCCGGCGGCGAGCGCCGTCCCGCGGTCCGGACCACGCCCGAGGCCACCGAGGTGCAGGGGACGCTCGCTGCGATGCTCGGGTCGGGCGTCCGAAGGGTAGTCGTGGAGGTATCCTCGCACGGCGTAGCCTTAAAGCGCGTCGCGGGGACGAGCTTCGCCGGTGCCATCTTCACCAACCTGACCAGGGACCACCTCGATCTCCACGGCTCCATGGAGGCTTACTACACAGCTAAGCGGGAACTCTTCCACATGACCGAAGGACCGAAGCTTGCCAACGCCGACGACGCCCACGGAAGGCGGCTCGCCCGGGAGCTAGAAGGCGTCAGCACCTTCGGAGTCGCGGACGATGCGTACTACAAGGTCGCAGGGGTCGAGACGACGCGGGACGGGACGAGCTTCGATCTCCGGCATCCGGGTGGCGTGGTGCGCCTCGGGACGCCGCTGCTCGGGCCTTACAACGTCCTCAACGTCGCCGGTGCGGCCTCGCTCGCGCTCGCCGTTGGGACGGAGGAGGAAGCTGTAGTTCGCGCGGTCCGGGGCATGAGGCAGGTTCCCGGGCGCTTCGAGCGGGTCGCGGCGGCAGGGGAGAGGGGTTTCGAGGTCATCGTGGACTACGCGCACACCGACGTGGGGCTAGACGCGGTCCTCAGGGTGGCGCGGGGCGTGGCGGACGCTGGAGAGGGGCGCGTCGTCTGCGTGTTCGGGGCGGCGGGGGACAGGGACGGGGCCAAGCGTCCGAAGATGGGCCAAGTCGCCTCCCGGCTGGCGGACGTCAGCATCATCACCACGGACGACGCTTATTCCGAGGACCCGGAGAAGATAGCAAGGGAGATCGAGGTAGGCTCGGATCCCTCCCGAACCCGCATTGAGCTCGACCGGTGGGAGGCGATACGGTACGCACTCGAGGCGGCGCGTGACGGCGACGTGGTGGTCGTGGCTGGCAAGGGCCACGAGACGATCCAGCATCTACCAGAAGGAGACATACCTTTCCACGATGCCACGGTGGTCGGGGAGCTACTCGCGGAGATCGGGAAAAAAGGGAGGTAGCGCGGGCCTTGCAGAGGCAGACCAAGAGCGAGGTAATACGCAGGCTCAAGAGCGTGGAGGGTCACGTCAGGGGGGTCGAGAAGATGGTTGAGGAGGGCGACGTCACCTACGCCGACATAGTCCAGCAGACTAATGCCATCTTCTCGGCCATAAGGCGGATAAACACCGTGCTCCTCAAAGACTTCGTCGAGGAGCGGGCCGAGAAAGATGGCGCCTCCGAAGAGATGATAAACGACCTGATCAAAGCCATAGACCGGGTTACAAAGTAGAGTCGTGTAGAGTAAGGCCATGAACCGCATGCATCCCCAAACCCTGCTCTTCGTCTTGCTAGGTACCGTCCCGCTCGTCGTGGCTGGTTCCGGCGTGGCCGCATTTCTTTTGATGAGGGCTGGATTCGGTTTTGTGGTCTGGGGCGTCGTGCCTTTCTTGGCCTCTTTGCTGGCGGTCGCGGCGATCTCGTTCTTGCTGAGCCGGGCCGCGCGGGTCGACCGTGGCGGGGACAGGTCCTCGGAGGGCCGAAGGCGTGGCCGGGATGGTGTATAGTCCTTTGCTTATGGAGGATCGCGGGAGAGAACAGGAAGATCTGGAAGCCAAAGTCGGGGAGCTCGAGAAGCTCACCGATTCCCTGAACGAGGTGCCCGACGAAGAGCTGGTCGAAACCCTCGACGAGGCCGTCGAGCTTCTGGGAGAGATCAACGCTCGCATAGAGAACAGGCTGGACGCCGCGGGTGAGGAGTCGCGCGAGATCGGCGACCTCCTGGGGCAGGTAGATTTCGGCCCCTTCGACGAAGCCCTCGAGGAGCACGAGGCCAGGGAACGTACCGAGCCCGGTGTCTGACCTCGCGCCGCGCATCAGGGAGGCGGCGTTCCTGGAGGGGGACTTCGTGCTCTCCAGCGGAGAACGAAGCCGCTTCTACGTGGACAAGTACCTCTTCTCGACCGAGCCCGACCTCCTGCGCGACGTGGCCGGCGCCCTAGCGGCGCAAATTCCGGATAGAGTCGAGCGACTCGCCGGTGTGGAGCTCGGCGCCGTCCCCCTGGTCGTGGCCACGGCCCTCGCCACCGGGTTGCCCTACGTCATCGTCCGCAAGAGCGCCAAAGAGCACGGCAGCTCCGCCGGAAAGAACATCGAGGGCAACCTGAACAGGGGCGAAAAGGTGGTTCTGGTCGAGGACGTCGTCACCACGGGGACGCAGGCCGTGAAGGCTGCGGGGCACCTGCGGGAGGCGGGGGTCGAGGTCGCGACCATAGTAGCGGTACTCGACCGTAGGGAGGAAGACGGGGTAGAGATCGGCGGATTTCCCTTCCGGGCGTTGCTTAGGATGGAAGATTTGCGGGTAGTCAAAACGGATTGAGGCATTATAGTGTCTCTGGTATATTCCTTCGGAGACCGAGGGAACGAGAGTGGAAGCGAAGCAGGGAGGAAGACAGGTGGCGTTAAACAAAACGGCGTTGATAGAGGAGATCGCAGGCAAGGCAAACGCCTCGAAGAGTGACGCCCAGAGGTTCTTCGACGCGTTCACCGAGGTCGTTACCGACAGCCTCAAGAACGGCGAGCAGGTCCAGATCACCGGCTTCGGCAAGTTCTACGTGCAGAAGCGCGACGCCAGGCAGGGCATCAACCCGCAGACCAAGCAGCGGATCAACATCCCCGCCTCGAAGGTCCCCAAGTTCACCGCTGGCAACGCCCTGAAGGACCAGATCAGGTAGCAAAAAGAGTGCATTCTTGGGGCCGCGGGATCTTCTCCTCGGCCCTTTTCTTTTCGCCCGACTCCCGAGCCTCCAGGCCACGATGCAGGCGCTAATGGAACCGGCCCGCCGCAAGGATAGCGTGCTCGTCGCCGGCATAGACCCGATCCCATCACGCTTCCCGGAGGAGTTGCGCGCCCTGCCCGAGACCGATGCCACCGTGCGGTTCTGCACAGGCATCCTGGAGGCCGTGGAACCCTACGCCGCAGCCATAAAGCTTCAAGCTGCTTTCTTTGAGCGGCTAGGTCCCGCCGGGATGGGAATCTACAAAACCCTTATAGACGCGGCCAAAGACCTCGCCTTGCCGGTGATAGCGGACGTGAAGCGCGGGGACATCGGCCCCGTCGCGGCGGCCTACGCCGAGGCACATCTAGGCGTCTACGGCGCCACCTGTGTCACCGTCAACCCCTACATGGGAGAAGACGCCGTCCTCCCCTTCCTCAAAGAGGCCCGCCGGCAGAACCGGGGCGGCGGCGTCTTCGTCCTGGTCGCGACCTCGAACCCCTCCTCCAGAAAGCTCCAGCAAACCACAGAACCGCCCCTCTTCGAGCTATCCGCCCGGCTGGTCGCGAAGCTCGGAAAGTCGAACGGCGACTACCCCGACACCGGCGCCGTTGTTGGCGTAACGCGCCACGAGATCGGAGCCCGCGTAAGAGATCTCCTGCCGGATGCACTGTTTCTCTCCCCCGGTTACGGCGCCCAAGGCGGCGACGCCTCGGGCGTCCGCCCCCTCCTCGACCGCCACGGCGGCGGTGTCCTGATCAACAGCAGCAGGTCCATCCTATACGCCCACGAAACCTCGAATACGGATTACAGAATGTCCGCCAGAGAAGCCGCCCAACGAACGCGGAACGAGTTACGCACGGCAGGAGCCCGCCTGTAGAGCACGCTGCGTTCTTCGGACTCCGCTCATCAGCACTTCAGCATTTCAGCACGTCAGCTCTTGATGTCGGTAGTTAGCCAGCTAATTATCTGGCCGAGGTCGTCTACGAAAAGGGTTCGCTGGCGTCGGCGGGCGCCGCTGGTACCCTGGCTGACCTGCTGAGAGCGGAGTTCGAAGAACGCAGCGTGCTGACGTGCTGAAATGCTGTTAGATCGAAAAGGCGTGCGCGACGGCGAGGATCGTCACGAGTGCGGTCGCGGCGGCGACCACCACCGCCAAAATCTGTACCAGGCTCTCTCTGGTCATCCTATCCTTTCTTGGGGTGGGTTTGGTTGTCTCCGGCCGCTGAGGACGGTCCCTGGTCTTTTTCGTCTGCCAGGGCCTCATCGACGGCCTCTTTGAGGCTCTTTTCGTAACCTGCGTAGTAGTAGTCCTGAGCGTACTCTATCGTGCCGTTTTCGACCACGAACAGGCGGGGCACCCTCTTTACGTTGTACTTTGAGACAAGCTCCCCGGTCGAGTCGAGGAGCATCGTGTAGGGGACGTGGTCGTCGCTCGGGGCGCTGTTGACGTAGACGACCGCGAAAGAGACCCCGTGGTCCTCGTACTCCCTGGCAAGCTCTTCGAAACCGGGCTCCGCTTCGTTGGAGTCCTTGTTGAGGGTGCTCCAGAACGTGAGCACGTAGACGCCGTGGTCCGAGAGCTCGAAGTCGCGGCCCGCGACGGTCTTCACCCCGAATGCGGGGGCGTTGTCGCCAACGTTCGGGGCCGGCTGGGGCAGCGTAAGCGAGCCCGTGCCGGTCTCGGCGCTGCCGAAGGATCGGTAGAACAGCGCCATAGCCAGCACCAGTAAGAAGACGATGGCCAGGCGTTTCACGAGACTTCAGGATCTGGAGTCGAAGAAAGCACGACAAAGGGATTGTATCCGCTAGCGGTCCCCTTGTCGTCGGGGCAGAATCGTCGTAGCCTCTACAACCCCGTGTATAGATCCCCGACAACCCGGACCGCAGGCCTCGCCTTGACGCTCGTCTCGACGTTCGTCGTGGCGCTTGTCCTCGGCGTCCATACGGGACCGGCATCGGCCCAGCAGGCCAGGGATGTCGGCGAGCCCGACGTGGCGGCGCGGACCTGGGTCCCCACGGACCTAAAGAGCGGCGACTTTCTGGCGGGGGAGGACGCTTCCAGAGAGCTGCCGATAGCGTCGACAACCACAAGATCATGGAGGCGCTCGTGGTCCTCGAGCCCGCCGACCTCGACGAGGAGGTCGCGGTTTCGAGGGATGCCACGGCCTACGCGACGCCCGCTTACAGCAACGTCGGCCTCCTGCCGGGCGACACTTTGAGCATCAGGGAGTTCTTGATGGCGGCCTTGATCTCCTCCGGCGACGACGCCGCATACGCCCTGGCCGAACACGTCGGCGGCGAGGCCGGCGTTAACGGGTTCGTAGAAGAGATGAACGAGGAAGCGGAGACGTTGGTTCTGGAGCACACCCACTTCGAGAACCACGTCGGCCCGGACGAGAAGGGACACTACTCCAGCGCCAGGGATCTTGCCACGATTGCGCGGGTAGCCATGCAGAAACCCGAGTTCAGGGACATAGTCTCGACTGAGTACGCGAGCATCTACACGCCGAACCGGGAGATACCACTCGCCAGCACCAACGAATTGCTGCTCTTCTACGGGCCGGCGACCGGGATCAAGACGGGCACCACGCCGGCCGCCGGCGAGTCCCTCGTCTCCTCGGCCGCCATCGGGGACGAGTCGTACGTGTGCGTGATCCTCGACTCCAAAGAAGAGCGTTTCGGGGCTTCGGCGCGGTCGCTGCGGTACGGCTTCATCGCCCACGACCTTAAAGACCTCATTGTAGAGGGTAGACGCTACGCCACGATGGAGGCGCCCTACCAGCGGGAAGAGATTGTGGATCTCGTGGCGAAGGGCGACGTGGCTGGCCTCATGGACGCGAGCCCGGACGTGGCGCGCGAGGTGGAGCTGGTAGACCATCCACCCCTGTCGGCAAGGGCAGGAACCAGGCTCGGCCTGGTCGTCGTGAAGGTCGATGGGAGAGAGGTCGGGGAGACTTCGTTGGTCGCCAAAGAAGGCTACGAGAAGCCCTCGCTCGGGC
>JBKPOM010000089.1:0-3040 GCA_046733115.1 Actinomycetota bacterium
CTAAAGCGGTAGTCGATGAAGTTGGACCACCCCCGCGGTGTTTGCTTTCAAGCATAGCGCGGGAGGCTTCAGAATGCCCGACACGCCCACCCCAGACTTGGCAAGTAGCAGAGGTCCAATATCACTGCACACCGCTATAAACCTCACAAACCGACTCACTAACCCTGCGACGCATGGCTGTGGAAGGCGTGACGGAAGATGCTTACCCTGCGGTTCGGTAATTACGCGCCTCGCTCACCTGCCTGTGCCGCGATAGGGGTACGCAAAGCCTTGCGAACAGCCCTATCCGCCACTGTGCAAGTGAACTTCCGAGAACGCCGCTTATGAGCACTTCATCGGCGGAACTTCCGCTAATCGGGTTTCCTAGAACTTCACCTTTACGGAGTTCTCGGAAGTTCCTCAGCTAACTTGGTGCTGTGGGGCACATACTTGTTCATTTGCCAGGAGTATGCTGCCTTCGTTGCGTGGCATAGCTGTCGCCGCGTGAAGGCGCAGGACAGCTACCTGCTCTCCTCCTAGATCAGGGCTCGCTACCTGAGATAGACGCAAGAACCTGCCCTTCCGGGGTTAGGAGGAGGTAAGCAAATGGCTACTCAAGCTTCTGTTGCAAGCGCCCCGCGCCGGACCTGCTCGCTACGCATCCGCTGATCTTCTTCTTGGCCTACGCCGGCTCATGGCTGGTGTGGATACCCTTAGTGCTCTCAGAAGATGGTGTTGGCCTCCTGCCATTTAGTTCTCCTCTGCTAGAGAGATGGGAGATCCCCGTTGGGGTCTCTATCTAGGCCCATTCTAAATGGCGTTCATCATGACGGGCATAACCGAAGGACGGACGGGCATAGGCCGCTTGCTGCGTCGGCTTGTACTGTGGAGGGTGGGGCTTCGGTGGCACCTGTTCGCCCTCATCGGCCTCCCTTTGATCCTGTTGCTAAGCGCGATCGTCCTACCGGGAGCCTTGGCATCGTTTCAAGGACTTACCCCTACGATCGTGTTGGGCTATCCTTTGATCTTCGCTTACGTAATTTTGCTCGGGGGAGGACTGAACGAAGAGACCGGCTGGCGCGGCTTCGCGCTGCCCCGCCTGCAGCGGCTACATGGTCCATTGGTTGGGAGCCTCATTCTGGGGCCCGTGTGGTGGGCCTTTTGGCACCTGCCCCTGTTCTTTATTCCGTCTTGGGATACACCGCCCACCATGCTCAACATCGTCCTGTTTCTCATCTCGTGCACCTTCATAGCCATCATCTTGACGTGGCTCTTCAACAACACCCAAGGCAGTGTGCTCCTCGCCATCTTGGCGCACTCCTCCATTAACACGACTTATGCGACTTTGGCTGTGCTATTTAGCGCGTCCATCGTGACCGGCCACGGCGGTCTCGTACCCTTTGTAATAGGCTTTGGGGTGGTGGCACTGCTGCTCGTGGCTTTGACGCGAGGCCGCCTGGGCTACCAACACTACCGACAAGAAGAACCCGACTCTGCCGTACTTACGAAAGGCGAGTCTCATTCCTGATGAGAGACACGACGTTGTTGTTGAGGTGATAATGTTCCGCTCCTCCTGCGGCCTAGCGGACTCGCCAGCGCTGTAGGGTCTGATGAAGAGACCGGCCTGCCGGGGTGTAAAGCTCCGGCCCTTCCTCATGCCCTCTATTCACCGTAGTGCGTGGAAGAGGTCTTCTCGGAAGTTGCGCCAGCTCTTGCAACCCAACATACTTGGCCGCGTTAGCTAACCCAGGGCGGGGGTTCCCCTGCCAGTGTCCCGCCCCTCTTAGGGAAGGAGGAATAGAGAGAAGTGGTGTTGGGTAGAAGAGTGTCGGTCCTCCTGGTGGCGCTGGTGCTGGTAGTGATGGCGCTGGGCATAATGGGCGTCCTGAGAGCCGGATCCGCCTCGCCGGACACCGCCGCCAAAGAGCGTAGTAGTACCCTCACCGTCTTGACCAAGACCCGCGAGGCTAGGGTCGTCGACCTCGGCCCGCAAGGCCCCACCCACGGCGATATGCGCGTCGTCAACGCCCCGCTCTACAACGAGAGCGGAAAGCAGAGAATCGGGCGCCTCGACTTGTTCTGCGTCGTAACCGACCCCGCCGATGAGCCCAACGAGAAGGCCCACATGACGGAGTGTACGTATACATATACCCTGCCGGGCAGTGAGATCAGCACACAAGGCGTGAGCAGCTTACCTAAGCTCCCTGAGCCCCCACCTAGGAGCGTCGATGCCCTCAGCGGCGGCACGGGGAAGTAGGCCGGTGTGCGGGGCGAGGTAGAGGTCGAAACGCGTGGAAAGAAGGTCACAAACACCTTCCACATCATCGGCTAGCCTCGTGTTGTTGTAGTTGTCGTAAGCGTCCTGGAAGCGAAGAATAGAGAGGGCCGGGGCCTCACAGCTCCGGCCCTTCCCTTACCCTTATTCACCGAAGTACCTAGAGAAACTCTCCGAAAAGCCTCGGAAGCGCCCACTGCGTAGCCCTGCGGGCCGCCACCATTGGAGAAGTCCACCTCGAAATCGAACCTCACCCTTCTGTCGGTGGTGTGTTCGCTGTCCATCGCTCGCCTCTGTCTTCAGGAACATCCTACGCTATTCACCCAACCTCGTAAAAAAAGAACAATTCTCAGAAGTTCGCCATAGCGAACCGCTCATCCACGCATCGGCAAGCTCTTGACAATGGACTCTGCAACACCCCTTTGGGATCAAAACGCGGTGACTTGGTACTATTCGTTGCACCGCTGTGTATCAAGGGGTTGCGACTCGCAACATCGCAACTACCCGAGAAATCCTCGCCCATCGGATCGGGGCTCAACCGAACTTCGCTTTGACAGGGTTGTCGGAAACTCGGAGGGCTTAAGAGCAAAAAGGGGGCAAGGCTTACTCCGATCGTTGGGTCTCTTCGGAGGATAGCCCAACCTCCACCATTGTCTCGCCGTCTTCCACTTGCTCTTGTTCGGGAAGACCGAGGTGCCGGAGAACGTTGAGCATACGTTTGTTCCCGGCCTTTACGGGCGCGTAAAATGATCTAACCCCGTTGCCTCGCGCTTCGTCGATCAGCCG
>JBKPOM010000090.1:0-13611 GCA_046733115.1 Actinomycetota bacterium
GTCCACGCCGACGTCACCGACCCCGAAGACGTACAGAATATATACGCCGAGACGGCGGAGCGTTTCGGGGGCATAGACGTGCTCTTCAACAACGCCGGTATCTCGCCTCCCGACGACGACTCCATCCTGGACACCGACCTCGACGCGTGGCAGCGCGTGCAGGACGTGAACCTCAAGAGCGTCTATCTGTGCTGCAAGTACGGCATCCCGCACCTCCTCGAGCGGGGCGGTGGGTCGATCATCAATACCGCCTCCTTCGTCGCCGTGTTGGGGGCCGCTACGTCCCAGATCTCCTACACCGCCTCCAAGGGCGGCGTGCTCGCCCTGAGCCGCGAGCTCGGGGTCGAGTTCGCCCGGCGGGGGATACGCGTCAACGCCCTTTGTCCCGGTCCCGTGAACACGCCCCTCTTGCAGGAGCTCTACTCCAAGGACCCGGAGCAGGCGGAGCGCAGGCTCGTGCACCTGCCGATGGGCCGGTTCGCGGAGGCGACGGAGATCGCGAATGCCGTCCTGTTCCTGGCCTCAGACGACGCCTCCTACGTCAACGCCTCGACCTTCCTGGTTGACGGCGGCCTCTCCGGGGCATACGTTACACCGGAGTAGGAGGTGGTCGGCATGAATAAGGGCCTGTCCAACAGCATCCTCGACGCCATAGGGGATACGCCGATGCTCGAGGTGGAGGGCATCTACTGCAAGCTGGAGTACCTGAACCCTTCGGGGTCCATCAAGGCCAGGATCGCCAGGTACATGGTCGAGCGCGCAGAGGACGAGGGGCTCCTGAAAAAGGGCGACACCATCGTCGAGGCCACGTCGGGCAACACGGGCAACGCCCTCTCGATGGTTGCCGCAGTCAAGGGATACAGGATGCTCGTCATAATGCCGGAAGGTATGAGCGGCGAACGTGTCGCCATCAGCCGCGCGTTCGGGGCCGACGTGATGGAGGTCGGACACTTCCACGTCAACGAGGCCCTGGCTAAGGCAAAGGAGCTTGGACAGGAGCCCGGCTACTTCTGCCCGGCCCAGTTCGAGTCGGAATGGAACGTTGAGGAAAACCGCACGTGGCTCGGGCCGGAGATACTCACCCAGCTTCCCGAGGGCGTCGTGCCCGACGCTGTGGTCATGGGCGTGGGGACGGGGGGTACCCTGATCGGGGTGGGCCAGGCGTTCCGCGAAGCCAACCCGGACGTTAAGCTCTTCGCGATGGAGCCCTCCGAGTCTTCGACGATTCTGTGCGGCGAGATCGGGGACCACCTCATCGAGGGCATCTCGGACGGCTTCGTACCCGGCATCTTCGAGCGCCACCGGCGCCTCGTGGACACCGCCCTGACCGTCGACTCCGAGGAGGCCGTGGAAGAGATGCGCCGCCTCGCGAAGACTTACGGCCTCTTCGTCGGTCCTTCGAGCGGCGCCAACCTGATCGCCGCGAAGAGGGTGCGCGAGTCTTACCCCGAGCTGGAGACCATCGTCACCCTGTTCTGCGACGAGGGCGAGAAGTACATAAGCGACCACTTTGCAGAGAGGGAGTCGGTCCGGGTGGGGCGCGAGGCGTACACGTAGGGGAGCACGAACGTGCCCGGTCCCACGTCCCTTATGCTATAGTCCGAACTTGCCCGATGAGGGCCGCGGGAGAGAGTCGTCTGGGTGGTGGGGGAGCCCCGTGACGGCCGCCGAAGGTGAAAAGTTCGCGTAGAGACGCGGGCCGAATCTCTCAGGCAGAAGGACCGCGGATCGGAGGGCGTCCTGGAGAGTTCGACTAGCCTGGCTGAGTCGGCGCCGACGGGGTAACACTCTCAGGTTTGGGACAGGGCGGAAAAAGAGACGCTCACCCGAGACAGGGGGTATAGCCGCGTGGCGCGATTCACACCGCACACCGAGGCCGACGTAAAGGAGATGCTGGAGGCAATCGGACTCGAGACCCTGGATGACCTCTTCGCCGACGTCCGTCCGAAGTACGAAGGAGAGCTCGACCTCCCAGAGGCCCTCTCCGAGTACGAGGCGCTGAGGGAAGTAGATTCTCTCGCGAAAGAAAACGTTTACGGACTCCCGATCTTCCTCGGGGCGGGGGCCTACGACAGGATCGTACCCTCGGCCGTCGGTGCGATCATCTCGCGTGGCGAGTTCCTGACCTGCTACACGCCGTACCAGCCGGAGATCAGCCAGGGCACCCTGCAGTCCATCTTCGAGTTCCAGTCCGTGATCTCCGAACTGACGGGACTGAAAATCTCCAACGCCTCCGTCTACGACGGCGCGAATTCCGTCGTGGAAGCCGCCCTGATGACGGCGAGGCTGACGAAAAGAAATCCCAAAGTCGCCGTCTCCGCCGGCCTGAACCCCCGCTACCGCGAAGTCATGGAGACCTACCGCGTGGAAGTGGTGGAGTTGCCGTTCGAGAACGGGACCACGGGTTTCTCTGATGTTCCCGACGATGTCTCGGGCGTCTTCGTGCAGAGCCCGAACTTCTTCGGGGTCGTGGAAGATATCGAGGCGGCATCGGAGGCGGCGCACGCCGTGGACGCTCTCTCGGTCGCGGTGTGTGATCCGATCTCGCTCTCCGTCCTTGAAGCGCCCGGAAACCTCGGGGCCGACGTGGCGGTTGGCGAGGCCCAGCCGCTCGGGATGCCCCTGATGTTCGGTGGACCCTACGCCGGCTACATGGCGACGAAGGAGGAGTTCGTCCGCCAGCTCCCCGGACGCATCACGGGGGAGACCATAGACGAGGACGGAAAACTCGCCTACGTGCTCACCCTGCGGGGCCGCGAGCAGGACATCAGGCGCGCGAGGGCGAACTCGAACATCTGCACCAACCAGGCGCTCACGGCCCTGGCCGCTACCTTGTACACGGCTCTCATGGGGCCACAGGGGCTGCGCGAGGTGGCGGAACTTTCGATCTCGAAGGCGCATTATCTTGCGGAAAGGCTTCGGGCTTCGGGCTTCGGGCTTCGGTATCCGGAGGCGCCATTTTTGTGGGAGTTCGCCGTGGAGCTGCCGGACGTTGTGCGGGCCAACGAGGCTTTGCTCGAGGCGGGCATCGTCGGCGGACTCGACCTCGGGGATGGGGCGATGCTCGTCGCTGTCACCGAGAAACGTACTAAAGACGAACTCGACGCCTTCGTGGGGGTGGTTGCGGATGCCGTTTGATCTGATCAGGGAGAAAGGCCGCGAGGGCCGGAGGGGCTACACCCTTCCGAAGCCGGACGTGGAGACGAAAGATCTGGAAAGCATCCTGCCGAAGACGTCGCTCCGCAAGGAGAAGCCGCGCCTCGCCGAGGTTGACGAGCCGACCGTGATCCGTCACTACACCAACCTCTCGCGCGAGAACGAAGGCATCGACACGACGTTCTACCCATTGGGCTCCTGCACGATGAAGCACAACCCGCGCGCCAACGAGGCCGCCGTGGTAGTCCCCGGTTTCGCCGGGCTTCATCCGCTCCAGCCCGAAGCGCAGGTACAAGGCGCGCTCCGCATCATGCACGAGCTAGAAGGTTTTCTGGCCGAGGTCTCGGGGTTGCCCAACGTCTCCCTGCAGCCCCTCGCCGGCGCACAGGGGGAACTGACGAGCATCCTGATGGTCAAGCGGTTCTTCGAGGACGCGGGGGACGACGGACGTACCACCGTCATCGTTCCCTCGACGGCGCACGGGACCAACCCTGCGACGGCCTCGATGGCGGGGTTCGAGTCCAAAGAGGTCGGGCTCGATGAGCACGGTTGCGTCGAAGTGGGCGAGCTTCGGGAGATGGTGGACGAATCGACGGCTGCGCTCATGATCACCAACCCCAACACCTGCGGCGTCTACGAGCGGAACATCGAGGAGATAGCGGAGGTTCTGCACGAAGCCGGCGCCTTCCTGTACATGGACGGCGCGAACATGAACGCGAACATGGGACGCATGCGCCCCGCCGAGCCCGACGTGGACATCATGCACTTCAATTTGCATAAAACGTTCTCGACCCCGCACGGCGGCGGCGGTCCGGGCTGCGGGGCCATCGCCTGTTCCGGAGACCTCGCCCCGTTCCTCCCCGACCCGGTAGTAAAGACAGAAGAAGACGCGTACCGGTTCGTCCGGCCCGAGAAGAGCATCGGGCGCGTGGCCACTTTCCACGGCAACTTCGGGCAGATGCTTAGGGCCTGGAACTACATCAGGATGCACGGCCCGGAGCTGAGGGACGTGACCGACATGGCCGTCCTGAACGCCAACTACGTGAGGGCGCAGCTCGGGGGCACCTACCGCGTCCCCTACGACGAGCTGTGCAAGCACGAGGTCGTCGTGCAGCCCCCGAAGGGCAAGAAGGCCCTCGATATCGCCAAGGGGCTCATCGACTACGGGTACCATCCGCCAACCATCTACTTCCCCCTCGTCGTCAAAGAGGCGATGCTGATAGAGCCGACCGAGACCGAGTCGAAAGAGACCCTCGACGACTTCGTCGGGACGATGCTGGAGCTGGCCGAGACGAGTTCCGAAGACCTTGCAGAGGCCCCGACGCACGCCCCCACGCGCCGCCTCGACGAGACCCGCGCCGCCAGGCAACTCAAGGCCAGGTGGTAGGGATGGCCGACGAGACGCTGAAGCACAC
This sequence comes from Actinomycetota bacterium, assembly GCA_046733115.1. Lineage (GTDB taxonomy): Bacteria > Actinomycetota > Rubrobacteria > Rubrobacterales > Rubrobacteraceae > Rubrobacter_D. The sequence continues at coordinate 4,572 of JBKPOM010000090.1, forward strand.
CCCACTCTACGACGAGCACAAACTACTCGGGGCTAGGCTCGTGGACTTCGCGGGCTACGAGATGCCCGTGCAATATGAGGGCATAAAGGCGGAGCACAACGCGGTTCGCAACCACGCCGGGCTCTTCGACGTCTCGCACATGGGCGAGGCCGTCTTCCGCGGCCCCGACGCCGAGGCCGCCGTCCAGCGCCTCGTCACCCGCGACGTGGGCCGTCTTGAGGTGGGGCAGGCGGGCTACTCTGTAGTCTGCTACGAGGATGGGGGGACGGTGGACGATGTGATCGTCTACCGGCGCGAGGACGACTTCCTGATCGTGGTAAACGCCTCCAACCGCGAGAAAGACCTGCAACACTTCCAGGCGAACACCGAGGACCTCGACTTCGAGGTCGCGGACGAGTCTGACGACTGGGCACTTCTCGCCCTGCAGGGACCAGAGGCCGAAAAACGCTTGCAAGACTTCACCGAGGTGGACCTTTCCGGCCTCAAGCCCTTCCGGTTCGTCGAAGGGGAAGTAGAAGGTGTTCCGGCCATCATCTCGCGGACCGGATATACGGGCGAGGACGGGTTCGAGATCTACCTCTCGCCAGGCGGCGCCCCGCGCGTCTGGCGCCGTCTTATAGATGTAGGGGTCACCCCCGCCGGGTTGGGTGCCAGGGACACGCTTCGCCTCGAGGCCGGCATGTGCCTCTACGGGAACGAGCTCGATGCACAGACCACGCCGCTGGAGGCGGGCATCTCGTTTGCGGTGCATCTGGACAAGGAGCAGGAGTTCATCGGACAGGCTGCGCTAAGGGAGGAGAAGGAGCACGGGATCCGCAAGAAGCTTGTGGGCTTCGAGATGGAGGAGCGTGGGATCGCGCGCCACGACTACCCTGTCGTGGTGGACGAAGAGACGGTAGGGCACGTGACCAGCGGCACCAGATCGCCCACGCTCGAGCGGGCCATAGGGCTTGCGCTCGTGGAACCTGGGGTGGATGATACGTTCGAGGTGGTGATCAGGGACCGTGCCGTTCCGGCGAGAACCGTGCCGATACCATTCTACAAGCGCGACAGAGATTAGGAGAGGAGAACTTTGGCCGTACCGGAAGACCTTCAGTACACGAAGAGCCACGAATGGGTCCGCTTCGAGGACGGTACCGTGACCATAGGCATCACGGACCACGCGCAAGAAGAGCTGGGCGACGTGGTCTTCGTGGAGTTGCCCGAGGAGGGGGACACCATCGAGGCTGGCGATTCCTTCGGCACCGTCGAGAGCGTCAAGGCCGTCTCCGACCTGTACACCCCGGTCGGGGGCGAGGTCGTCGAGGTCAACTCCTCATTGGAGGACGTGCCGGAGAAGATCAACGACGACCCTTACGGGGAAGGTTGGATCGTCAGGCTCCGTACCTCCGAAGAACCCGAACTCCTCTCGCCCGAAGAGTACGAGAAGGTCGTAGAAGAGGAGTCGTAGAGGAAGCGGAGCCCTGAGGGCCTTGCTGTGCGCCAGTGACACCTCCGGGTCGGCTTCAGCGCCGAGGACGTGGGAGAGGGGTATCTCTAGGCGGGTCTTGAGGGACCAGAGCCTGTCCATCCCCTGACGGGACGATCAAGGCGTCCCCACTATAGCGGTGTGCAGTGGTATTGACCCATCGTTATGCCGAGGCTTGGACGATACCTCACCGTTCGTCCTCACATAGCCGATTGGCCAACGAGGCTGACGCTCGGAGGAGTGGGTCAACTGCACTGACTACCGCTATAATCTCTACTTCGGTCATGAAGTTTCTCCTCTCTGTACTTCTCGGGCCCTCTGCCGCTCGTTTGATAAAGTTGCCCTCGATCCTGGTCTTGGCCGCGTCTCCCCCCATTCCTATGCCGCCGGCGAAGCGGTTGACCACCAGTCGTACGCGCCAGGCGGGCGGGACAGCCTTCGTGGCCTACTGAACATCACCCTTTTCGGCGCGCTCCGCGTTGGCCAGCACAGCCTCCCGGACGAAGGAGGCCAGGCCAGGGGCCCGCTTGTCGTAGTGCGAGCGGAACCGCTCGTCGCTTGCGTACATCTCCGCAAGCCCGCGGTGGATCTCGTAGGTGCACTCGTAGAACCAGCGGCTGATGTGTTGTCGGTGCGCCTCCGCCTCGGCCATCGCCTCCTCGCTATCCGGTGCTAGGCCGGCCTTGAAGGCCGCGGCGAGTCTCGCTTCGACCTCTTCTCCCTCGGCCTTGAGCCTTAGCCAGTCTTCTTCCTCGTACTTCGAGACGCGCCTGTTGGACTCCTTGTAGCTGTCGGTCTCGCCCCAACGCCTCTCGGCCTCTTCGCCGTAGTCCTCCGGCCGGAACTCTCCGAAGACCTCGAAGCGCTCCTCCGGCGTAAGCTTTATGTTCATCGTCCTTACCTCCATTTCGTATTCGATGGCGTCGACCATCGCGTTCAACCGTTCGATCCTCTCGACGAGCAGCCCGCGCTGGCGGCGCAGATGCCCCATGGCGTCGGTGTCCGGATCGTCCACGATCGTCGAGATCTCTTTCAAGGTGAAACCGAGCTCCCTGTAGAACAGGATACGCTGCAGCCTTTCGAGGTCCGCCTCCTCGTAGAGGCGGTATCCCGCATCGCTGCGTCCGCCGGGCGAAAGAAGCCCGATCTCGTCGTAGTGGTGCAACGTCCGGATCGTCACACCAGAGAGGGCTGCCACCCTCCCGACTGAGTAGCTTCCTGCTGCGGTTGTCGGGTCGCTCACGGTTCACCTCCTTTACGCCCGGAAGTCTAAAGCCTCACGTTGCGTGAGGGTCAAGACCTTTTCGCACTTTTTGCAAGGATTTTCGAAGTAGCATCGATTGCCCATTCCGGGAGGCAGGGACGCACCTACGATACCGAGTCCGGGTGAATGCCAACGTTACGACGTGAACCACTTTCGCGTACGGGCTTCCGTCTATCTGCGGTGGATTCCCGCTTCCGCGGGAATTAGGTAAGGGTGAGGGCCGAGGCTCTCCCGCGGTCCGAACGCGGCCCCATCCAAACGGGCTTGATATGGATCAGGGTTGCCGGCTAAGACGGGCCTTCTTCTCGCGCCGCGAGGCCCTCGGGGGTGACGAAGAGAACCGCGATCCCCCACGGGTCACGCACGAGAAAGCCGCCGGCTCTGCCACCTTCACGTTCCTCGGTCGAGATGCTGGCAGCACGGACCTGCTCGCCCACCGCGGCGACCTGCTCGGGTCCTTCGAGCACCACCGTCCAGTAACGCAGACCCACCCTGCCCTGCGGCGCGGGAGGTACGCCCTCTCCGCGCCAGACGTTGAACCCGAGGTGGTGATGGTAGCCTCCGGCAGCCACGAACGCCGCGGCGCCGGGCATGAACGTCATGAGCTCGAACCCGAGCACGTCCCGATAGAAACCGAGGCCACCCTCCAGGTCGCTGACGTGCAGGTGAACGTGGCCGATCGCCAGTCCGAGACCGGCCTCATCGGGCGGCTCCTCGCCGGCGACGGCGGCCAGCAGGCCGTCCAGGTCCAGGGGGTGCAGGCCGCCGGCGTACCAAGGTCTTGCCCGCAAGCTCGTCGGCCGGGCGGTAGAGCAGGGAGGGGTGTGTCGGCGCGACCTTCAGGTAACGTCCTCCCAGTCGAGAACGAAGATCACATCGTCCATCGCCCCGAAGACCGCACGTAACTCGGCCTCGGAAGCCCGCAATCTCTCCTCGGCGTCCTTGCGCTCCGTGATGTCCTGGATCTGGTCCACGAAGTACAGCGGATCACCGTCCGCATCCCGTACCAACGAAACGTTCAGCGAGGCCCAAACAGGTCTCCCTGCCGCCCCGATGTAGCGTTTCTCCAGCGAGTATCTGTCGAACTCGCCATCCGTCGCCCGGCGCGCCAAGGCCGAGCTGGTATCCAGATCTTCCGGGTGCGTGATCTCCGAGAATACCGTTGCCAGAAGCGCCTCCTCCGTGTGGCCGAGGATCTCGCACAGCGCACGGTTGACCCGCAAAAAGCGCCCGTCAAGCCCAACGACGGCCACCCCGATGGAGGCGTTATCGAAGACGCTGTGAAATAGCGCCTCCGCGTCCATGAGTGCCTCCTCGCCACGCTTGCGCTCGGTGATATCGCGGATGATGGCGAGCACGAATCTCCCGTTCTCCTCCCCGGAAAGCTCAACCGGATTGAGGGACATCTCGATCAGGATCTCCCCGCTGCCTTTCCTCACGGCAGGTAGTTCCAGCAGCTCTTGCGAGTCGATTTAGATGCCGTGACCGGTCTTCGCGTACCGAACACTGCCCTTCCGGTGCCTGCCCTTGAAGATGCGCCGGTATCAGCGCCTCGACGCGCATCTCGAGCGCCTCGGAGAGCGGGTAACCGAATATCTCCGTGGCAGCCCGGTTCCACAGGACTATCTGCTGGGTCGGAGCATCCGCGACTATCACCGCGTTCCTGACCCTCTCGAAGAGCCTGCCGATTCCCAGATCTTCCAGCCGCATGAACTCAGATCAACCCCACACCACGAAAGCCGGCACCCCCGCGACCCACTCCCCCACTCCTTTTCGCGCCCGCAACGTAACCAATACCCGCAAAACCCCACCCGCGCAAGTCAAATGCGCTACTTTCGCACCGCCACGCACGATAAGACCCAGCGACGACGGCCGAAGAACGCACAAAACAGCCCCACAAAGCCCCCGAACCCCTGACGGCTACATCTTTATGTGCAGTTCGCAGATATCTTCAAAAAGTTTCTAAATTCTCTGTTCCAAAGGCTTTACAAAGTGTGACGAGCGATGTATCATCCTGTCAGTCGGTTGGTGCGAAACTAAACCGGCACAATTAAAGAACCCGGGGCGCTACTCCTCCTTTCCCTTTCCCCACCTATCACCCCTAGGTGTGCCCCGGGTTCTTCCCTTTCTAGCTTTCAGCGGTCAGCAGTCAGCCAATTCCGGCTCGGTGCCGTCTTCTGTGCGTAGGCGCGCTCAAGAGGAAAACGCGGCTTCCGGCGAGCTCACCGGAAGCCGCAAGTTGACGGCTGAAAGCTTATGGCTAACGGCTAGGAAGCTTCTTGCCCCTCCGCCTGGGTCAGGTAGTAGAGCGTGTGCATGAGTTGGGCGGTTGGGTCTATGCGGTGGACGTCTACGTGGTTTGGCACGTGGAGCAGGACGTCGGTGTAGTTGAGGATGACCCTGATGTCGGCGTCGACCATCAGGTCGGCGACCTCCTGGGCCGAGGAGGCGGGGGTGGCGATGATGCCGATGATCTCCTCTGCCTCGGTGACGCTCTTCTTCAGCTCGTCTATGTGCTTCACGACGACGTTGCCGACGGTGCGGCCGATCTTCTCGGGGTTGTCGTCGAAGACGTCGTGGATGACGAAGCCCCTCTTCGGGAGGATGGTGCTGGCCGCGATCGCGCTTCCCAGGTTGCCCGCGCCGACGAGCGCGATGTTGTAGGTCTGCCTGAGCCCCAAAATGTCGCGGACGGCCTCGACGAGGTCGTAGGCCTGGTAGCCGACCCCGCGGGTGCCGGAGAAGCCGATGGCGTTCAGGTCCCTGCGCACCTGCACCGGGTTTATGCCGGTGAAGTCGCCTAGCTCCTTGCTCGAGACTGCGTCCCGACCCTCTTCGATCAGCTGCTGCGTGGTCCTGAGATACTTCGTCAGCCTATTTGTCAGGCCGGGCTGTAGCGTCGTTCGCACCTTGTCTCCCGCTCCTTCTTCGTGGGTCGATAGTTGATGGAGGCATTGTAACAAAATGGGCCGCTCTTGCAATAAAGATGCTCTTAACCGACAACAAATCAGTAAGCAAGGCTGGTTACAGCGCGATGAACGGAACGAGTGCGCCGGATGGCCGGACTGCAGCGTGTAACATTAGCGCTCATCCGTTATACGAGGGAGGTCTTGATGGAGTACAGGCGGTTGGGTGGCAGCGGGGTCAAGGTCAGTGAGATCTCGCTCGGGAGCTGGCTGACTTACGGCGGGAGCGTCGCCGAGGAGCAGGCGACGGCCTGCATCAACAGGGCGTACGAGATCGGCATCAATTTCTTCGACACGGCCAACGTGTACATGCGCGGGGCCGCGGAGGAGATAGTGGGCCGGGCCTTGAGAAGCTTCGAGCGCGACTCGTACTTTCTGGCGACCAAGGTGTACTTCCCGATGGGCGAGGGACCGAACGACAGCGGGCTCTCGCGCAAGCACATTACAGAGCAGTGTCACGCCTCGCTCAAGCGGCTCGGCGTCGACTACATCGACCTCTACCAGTGCCACCGCTACGACGAGAACACGCCGCTCGAAGAGACCCTTCGGGCGCTCGACGACCTCGTGCGGCTGGGGAAGGTACTCTACGTCGGTGTCTCCGAGTGGACGGCCGACCAGATCTCCGACGCTCTAAGAATCGCCAGAGAGATGAACCTCGATCGGATCGTCTCCAACCAGCCGCAATACAACATGATCCAACGCCGCATCGAAACCGAAGTGATGCCCCTTTGCGAGCGGGAAGGGATAGGCCAGGTTGTGTTTTCGCCGCTCGCCCAGGGCGTCCTGACCGGCAAGTACCGTCCCGGTGACGCCCCCGAAGGGGGCACCCGCGCCGCCGACCCGGAGTCGAACGTGTTCATGCAGCAGCTCATGAACGAGGAAGTCCTCTCGGCCGTGGATGGGCTACGCTCCGTCGCCTCCGACGCCGGCCTGAGCATGCCGCAGCTTGCCCTGGCCTGGGTACTCCGTCAGGAGAACGTGAGCAGCGCCATCATCGGCGCCTCGAGACCAGAGCAGGTCGACGACAACGCCTCAGCCTCAGGGGTGACGCTCTCCGAGAACACGATCTCCGAGATAGACCGGATCCTGGACGGTGTAACCCGGTTCGAGTGAACGCTTCCCAACAGACGCTATCTGGTGTAGCATTGTGGACGTGGAGCGAGATCACATAACATCTACCGCCAGCTCCTTTACCGGACGGCTCCCTCGACCGTCCCTGCCCCGACCGTCCCTCTAAGGGTCGCGCTCGGGGCATCCGCGTCTCTTGAGGTTTCTGCACGAACCTCTTGCGCGGGAGAGTCGCCAAACAACAATGCTCAACAGATCGAGGGAAAATCATGCTGGCCTTCACCGCGAGAGAAGACGCCGAAGTAGAGAAAGCTCTCTTACGCAATGGGCTGAGGACCGTGAACGAGACGGATGCGGGCTTCCGCGTTCGCCAGATGAACGACGCGGACCTCGACCGCATCCTACAGTTGAGGAGCGTCGTCAGGTGGTCGGCCGACCCCAGTGCATTCGACCTGCTGCGTGGCGTGCGCGGCGCCCGCTGGGCCGTGGCGGATACGCCGGACGGCGACCTCGCCGGCATGGTCGGCGCCGTGCCACTCGGAGACGTCGGCATCCTCTGCCACCTCGCCGTGCACGACGGGCACAGGGGCTTCGGGCTTGGCGCCATGCTCTCCTCCTGGGCCGTGACCTACCTGAAGAGCCGCGGCGCAAAGACCGTCAGGCTCTACTCGACTGAGAAGGCCGAGGGCCTCTACCACTCGCTCGGCTTCCGGAAGGTCGCGCCACGGACCGTGTACCGGCTGGAGGAGGAATCCCGGCATATTCGTGTGCCCAGGCAGGTAGACGATCACAGGGTCGAGACGCTCACGTTCGGGGACCTGCCCGAACTCTACGGCGTTGACCTTTGGAGTTATGGAGCCAACCGTTCGGCCCTGATCCTCACCACCCTCAGGCTCCATCCGGGACAGGGGCTCGTCGCCCGCGACGCGACGGGCAGGATAAAAGGATACCTGATCCGGAGTTCCATGGGCCGCGCGACCCGAATCGGCCCCTTCCTGGCCTCCACCCCCGACGTGGCACGCCTCCTGCTCGCCGCCGCCCTCCAGGCGACCGGCGGCGCACTCGCCCAGGTCACGGCTTCGGGCCCAATCGACTACCACTCCCACTCCCTCCTGCAAGAGTTCGGCTTCCACGGAACGCAGGACCGGACGCGGATGGAGCTTGGAGAGGTGAAGACGACGTGCCGGGAGGGGCTGATCCACTACGGCACGACGGCGTATCTGGCGACTTAGCTGTCAGCCGGTCAGCATTTCAGCTAGTCAGGGATTGAGGAGAGCATAAATGCGAATGAGCGTTCTATTCGGCCGGACGTTGCGCGAGGCACCTTCGGGGGTGGAGGTCGCAGGCCACAGGCTGCTGCTCCGGGCCGGGTTCGTTCGGCAGTTGTCGGCTGGGATCTTCTCTTATCTGCCGCTGGCGAAGAGGGCCATCGCCAAGATCGAGGGCATTTTGCGAGAAGAGATGGACGCGGCCGGTGGGCAGGAGATTTCGATGCCCGTGGTGCAGCCCGCTGATGTGTGGGAGAGGTCGGGTAGGTACGCTGCGACGGGGCGGGAATTGGTCAGGCTTCGTGACCGAAGAGATCGGGAGATGGTCCTGGCGATGACGCACGAGGAGATCGTCGCCGGGCTTGCGGCGGGCGAGGTGGACTCTTACCAGAGATTGCCCAGGCTCGTCTACCAGATCCAGACCAAGTTCCGCGACGACCCGCGTCCCCGGGCAGGCCTGATTCGGGCCCGCGAGTTCACCATGAAGGACGCGTATAGTTTGGACAGGGACGAAGAAGGTCTGGATAAGCACTACAAGATGCTCCACGAAGCATACTTCAGGATCTTCGCCCGGTGCAGACTGCCCGCCATAGCCGTTGGCGCGAACGTCGGTATCATGGGCGGTAGCTTGTCCCACGAGTTCATGTACCTGTCCCCCATTGGGGAGGACACTATCCTCCTTTGCGACAGCTGCGGTTACAAGGCAAACCGCCAGGTGGCGGGTTTCCGGAAATCGCTCCCCGAGGCCGAAGAGCAGCGTCCCGTCGAGAAGATCTCCACGCCGGACACGGACACCATCGAGGCGCTGGCGCGATATCTTCAGATCCCTGAGTCCCGGACGGCCAAGGCGGTCTTGATAGTCGCCACCGTCGAGGGTTCCGAGCGGTTCGTCTTCACCCTCGTGCGAGGCGATATGGAGCTGAACGAGACGAAGCTGGCGACCGCGATCGGGGCAAGCGAATTGAGGCCCGCGCTCCCGGAGGAGATCAGGGCCATCGGCGCCGAA
>JBKPOM010000091.1:0-5946 GCA_046733115.1 Actinomycetota bacterium
AACTCGGATTGGGGGGCGTCGCCTTCGGGTGACCGAAAGAAAAACCCGTCGCGCGGAGTTCTTGTGTCCAGTAGAACAAACAAATGTAGAAGACCTTCGACTACAGACTTTTCCCCAACCGCTACCAACACGCTTTGCTCCTTTCCCGTTTTGCCGAGAGCCGCCGTCTGTACAACGGGATGCTCGAAACGGTCAAGGCTCATTACGAGAGATCGGGCACGTTTCTCGGCCGCTACGAGCTGACTGACGTACCGCTTCGAGGGACGCGGCGGCGAGCACGGTCCTCAGAACACGGTGCAGGCACTCGCCGACCGCCTCGATAAGGCCCTCAAGCGTTTCTTCCGCCGTGGTGAGCTCGGGCAAAAGGCGGGCTTCCCCCGCTTCAAGGGGCCAACCGCCGGCATTCGACACGGCTTCGGCAGTACGGCCCGGGGCGGGACGTGTATCTCGATCCCGGCACGGGGCGGCTGCGGGTCCCGAAGAAGCTCGGGAGCTTCCTCGAGGTCAAACGGCATCGTGCGCTCGAAGGCGCCCCGCAAACCGCTCACCGAAGTTGCTCCGAGGAAGCCCCCGCTTTGGTGGAGGGGAGGAATCGGGGCGGGACAAAGACACTCCGTAGGGAGCCTCCGTGGTTGTCGTACTATTCCAGGATATGAATCTCGTCGACCAACTGAAACTCCGTCCAACGCGAGAGCAGGCGCGCATCCTGGAAGATACGCTTGGGCGCGCCAACGCCGCCTGCGACCACATCTCTAAGGTAGCGTGGGAGCGGAGGATTTTCGGGGAGTACGTGCTCCAAAGACTTTGTTACCGGGACGTGAAGGCCGGCTTTAAGCTGTCTGCCCAGAAGGTGGTCAGGTGTCTCCCCAAGGTCGGAGATGCGTACCGGCCGGATAGGCGCAGGAGGCGATGGTTCAATCCGCACGGCTCCATCGCCTACGACGACCGCATCCTCTCGTGGAACCTCAAAGAGCCTTCCGTATCTCTGTGGAGGGTCGCCTCCGATAAGGCCAGGCAGAGCGTCCCGTTCGTGGCCGATGATAGACAGATGAAGCTGCTCGAAATCCGCTTCGAGGATACCGACTTCGTGTACCGGCGCGGAGAGTTCTATTTGCTCGCTAAGTGCGAAGTCGAAGACTCGGAGCCGTTCGTTGCCAAGGGCGTCATCGGCGTGGACTTGGGAGTCGAGAACATCGCTACCGACTCGGACGGTAACGTCCGCAGTGCTAAGTCGGTCGACTCCGTAAGACACCGCCACAGGCGGTTAAGAACGAACCTTCAGCGGAAGCGCACGCACTCCGCGAGACACCGCTTGAAGAAACTTTCGGACAAAGAACGGAGATTCGCTCGCAACACCAACCACGTGATCAGCAAAGAGCTCGTCGAGCTTGCCGAACGCACGAAGCGGGCGATAGGGGTGGAAGACCTCCGGCACATTCGCAAGTGGGTGAGGGCTAGACGGCAACAGCGTGCTCGGCTCTCTAGCTGGTCTTTCGGGCAACTGTGCTTCTTCAATCGCGTACAAGGCGAAGCGAGCGGGCGTAACGGTGCTGTTCGTCGACCCTCGCAACACGAGCCGGGAGTGTCCCGAGTGCGGGCACACCTCGAAGTCCAACAGACCGTCTCAGGCGGTCTTTAAGTGCGTCGAGGCGGGTACGCTGCCCACGCCGACAGCACCGCTGCGGTGAACATAAGCCGCAGGGCAGCCGTCATGCTGCCGAACGTCCCGGAAGCGAACGGCGCTGCCCCTGCGTCGCTTGCTCTGCCAAGGACAAGCCCGACGCTAAAGCGGCGGGTTCATGATTTAACCAGAGATCTGAGCATCCTGCCCGTGGAGATCATCGCCCCCCCGAGAACGGCGGGTATGCCGCCCCCGGGATGCACCGATGCCCCGACCCGCCACAACCACGGACGCCTGCGCTCGTTGTAACGGGGCCTGTGCAACGGTCCGCTCCTCCAGAAGGGACGCACGGCCCCGTAGAGACCCCCACTCGCGCTCCCCCAGCCGCCGAAGTACGCGGGGTCCAGGAGCCCGTACCCACCAAAGTACCGGGTGGCCGGGCCCGGCAGCCCGGCCGCGTCGGAGACGCGTTCGATCTCCCGCGCGACGAATGAATCTTCTAGCCCGTACTCCCGTCCGTTCGCGGGCGCCGTGAGCAAGATGGCGAGCGTCCCGAGTTCGTTCGGGTAGATCTCACCCCTACGGTAATAGTTGACGAAGGCCATCGTCTCCCGCGGCTCCTCACCAGCTTCGAGGCTCGCGTAAAGCGCCTCCGGATCAGAAGGCAGCACGACGCTGTGCGCGGCAACCCGGCCGGGCAACTCTTTCCGAAGCGCCGCGTACACGGCTATCCCGGAGCAGGATAGCCTCTGCTTCTCGCGCTTTTTCCCTGGGTCCAGCAAACCTTCCAGCCTATCTGCGTCCAAGTCGCTGACCACGGCGTCTGCCGCGTATTCGCGTTCCGCCGTTGCGACGTTGCTGTCCCGGATCTCGCGCACAGGCTCGCCCGTCCTTATCTCGACCCCGGCGTGGCTGGCGAGCTTCTCCAGGGAGAGCACGACCTCGTAGACGCCGCCCTCGGGGACAAACACGCCATCGTTGACCATGATCGCGGGCATGCTCGCGTACAACGCGGGCGTCCGATTGGGCGCCACCCCGGCGTTGAGTGTGTGGATGGCGACGATCTCCCGCAACCCCTCCGGCAGCCACGGAAGACCGTCCACATACGAGCGCGTCGTCAGCTTCGGTCCATACACCCTCAGAAGACGAGCCAGGGCTGGGAGGGTCTTTGGGTCTGCCGGATCCGACGTCAGCAGGCGCGTGACCTCGGGCCCGAGCCCGCCGTGAATGCCCGCGAACCGCTTCCACGCCTCGTGCCACTGATGCCCTTCTTCCACCGGCAACGAGGTCGCCTCGCCGCGAAAGTAATACCTTCCCACCTCAGGCAACCGCTTAAGTCTCAACCCCGCGACCTCGGACGCTTCGCCGGGGTTCCCGCCGGCGGCGTCCCAGCGCCGCATGAACTCCTCCCACACGCCGGGGAAGGTGAGGAGCGAAGGCCCCGTGTCCATCCTCCTGCCGTCGAGCTCGATGCGCCGGCTCTTCCCGCCCAACCAGGGGTTGCCCTCTAGCAGCGTCACCTCGTGCCCTGCGCGCCCGAGCAAGGCGGCCGACGCCAATCCTCCGAGACCACCGCCTACGACCACGACGCGGCTCACGGGTAAGCTCCCAACGACAGCGCCGCCACGAGCTGCATGCCCGCTACCGTGCCGGCCACGTAGGGGAAGGCGATAGAGTACTTGTAGAGCCGGTGCCCCGTCTGCGGTGTCGGGTTTCTGTAGAGGAAGTACAACAACGTGCCCGCTATCGCTGCGTTTACGAGCGCGACGGGCACGTTTACGAGGGCGAAGCATACGGTGGCCAGCGTCCAGAATGCTGCGCTCCAGAGGACGACGCCACCAGGGCCCAGCCTTACCGCGGTCGTTGTGATGCCGACCTTGCGATCTTCGTCTACGTCTTGAACGGCGTCGAAGGTGTGCTTGGCCGCGCTCCACGTCATGAGCCCGATCGCCGCGGGCCAGATCGGTCCTTTGCCGATGGCGAGCGGTACGAAGACGAGCGGGAAGGCGTAGGCGGCGTTGCTCAGAGAATCCAGGTAGGGGCGGGCCTTGAAGCGCGCCGGCGGGACCGAGTAGCCGACGAAGAGCAGCGCGTACAGGAGCATCCAGGCAACGCCCGAGCGAGGTACGAACAAGGCGAAGTAGATCAGAAACGGCACGTTCGACACGACGACCCCGAGCGCTATGGTCCGGACCTCGGAGCGGTCTATCCTTGCCCCTTCCAGCGTGCCCTTGCGGGGGTTCTGGGCGTCGGTTCCCTGGTCGAAGACGTCGTTGACGCCGTAGATAAGGAGGTTGAACGGCAACGTGAGCCACAGGAGGATCGGGAGTACCTCCCAGCGCCACAAGTCACCCGCGAGCCATATCCCGACCGTGGCGGGTCCTGCGGTGTTGATCCAGAGCACGGGCCGCGAGATGTAAAGGAGGCGCAGGATCACACACCCTAATATATACCAGCATCACTCCTCTAGACCCTATAAGGTAGATTACACGGGTGCTTACGCAGCTTCGCAGCGCCACGCCCCGACCCCTGATCCTCGCCTGCGCCCTCGCCCCGGCGGCCGCCCTCTTCGCCGTCCGCTTCCCGGACGTATCCGGCGCGAGCATAGGCTCTTATGTCTCGACCTTCCTGATTGCGCTTCCCTCGACCGTGGCTCTCTTCCAGTACCTCGGCCCCCGCCGGGCAACGTTGTCCCTGCTCGCGCTCTCCCTCTTCGCCTACGCCATCGAATCCCTCGGCGTCGCGACCGGCTTTCCCTACGGCCGTTTCTTCTACGGCGACGCCCTTGGTCCCACCGTCGCCGGGCTCGCCCCTTTCCTCCTTCCCCTCTCCTACGCGCCGCTCGTCGTAGGTGCCGTGGCGGCCGCGTGGGGTAGCAGATCCCGCCTCCTCCACGTCACCCGGGCCGCCCTGCTCCTCGTCTGGATGGACGTAATTCTCGATCCCGGCGCCACCTCCCTGGGCTTCTGGGTGTGGCCCGAAGGCGGCGTCTACTACGGCGTGCCACCGAGCAATTTTGCCGGCTGGCTTCTCTCCGGAACCCTGGCCGCGACCCTGCTCCTCGCCACCGGCCGGTGGTCCGAAGCGCCAACGCCAGCCCTCCTCGACAGCGCGACGATCTCCACCGCTTTCTGGACCGCGGTCGCCATCTTTTCGGGGATCGTCGTCCCAGCTCTCCTCGGGGTGGTGCTCTTCGTGTACCTCCTCACACGCCGCGCCGACCTTCGCACAGCAAAATTGTGATAAAAACACAATCTTTTCCATCTGGACACAAAAGTAGCACCAGATATAGAAATTCCGTAACTTTTGTTCGTTTTTATTAAGCTCAGCCCTTATATTTGTGGATCTATTGTGTTTACATTATGCTCGTAGGAGCCATTCGGCACAGGAGGTTTGGGATGATCCGGGAAGGAGCCACCGGGGAGGTGGGGATTCGCCGTGAGGGTTCGGCCTACAGGGATGGCTGGGAGGATGGACGTTTCGGGCAGGTACAGACCTTCGCGAACAACAACAACCTCGCCGCGTGGACTGAGTTTCCGGACAGGCTTTCCTACTATCGGGGTCACCGCGACGGCCGGCGCATCAGGGAGATGTTGGGGAGCAAAGGCCGCACTATCGGATCTTAGTGTTTAGCCATCAGCCTTCAGCCAAAAGACAAAGGGCCGAAGGCTGATCGCCGGCAGGGCGGTTCGCAAAAGCGAGGCCCGACGGCTCCCCCTCCAAGTTCGCCGTCGGCCCTCGGAGCATGTTAGCGAAAGACGCGAGCTAGCGCCAATCTTGGTGCCCTAAGCTGTCAGCTTTTCGTTTTTTCGGCTGATCACTGAGAGCTGGCGGCTGACAGCACTAGCATGTGCCGGACACGGGCAGGCCCGTATCCTGGGTCATTTTGAAGGTGTTGGTGCCGCCCGGGGCCTGCATGCAGTAGGTGATTGCGAGCGCGGCCACTACCTTAACCAACTGCCCTCCCTGCCTGAAACCGTAAGCTTCGAGGTCGGTCGCGTTGCCTGCGAAGGCGTCCTGCTTCGCGTGGTACAGTTCCTGCGACATGGCGGCGGTACGTAGTTGCGGCATTGCGGCGGTATCCTTCGCCTCCTTCTGTTGGCCGATGTAGTTCGGTATCGCGATGGCTGCCAGTATTCCTATGATCACGACCGTATTGTTATCGAAACACAAACACAGGGGAGCTTAGAGCGTGATATGAACCCGTGGTGAGAATACCGATCGCTTGCTGGAGAAAGAGGCAAGCGAAGACGACGAAGTGCAACCCCGCCACAAAGTGGCGGGTAGCCTCTCGTAATCCTTCGCCAAGCGTCGAAAGCGCGATG
>JBKPOM010000092.1:0-11544 GCA_046733115.1 Actinomycetota bacterium
GCCCTCGACGCCGGCGGCAACGACAACATCACGGTGATCGTGGTCGACGTGAAGGAGCAGGCCCTGCCCCCCCGGCGCGTGCGCCGCCGGCGCGAGGGACACTCAGGCACCAGCGAGATGCACGCCGTGGAACCTTCGGTACAGCCACGGGAAGGTCGCACCTCCCCGAGGGAGTCAGCCGGGAGAACCCAGGGCCGTGCGCGGCGGCATCACAAGGCGGCGCGCCGCAAGCGCCGTCGCGGTTTCCGGCGGGCGCTCGGCAAGCTCGTCAGGGGGCTTGCGATCGTGCTGTTTTTGGCGATTGCCCTTATACCGGCTTACCTCTGGGGCTCGAGCCGGTACTTCTTCGCGTTCGACGGGGGAGACGTGGTCGCGTACCAGGGGCTGCCTTACGCCCCGTTCGGGTTCGAGCTGAACCGGGAATGGCGCAGGCCCGGGGTGAAGGAGTCGGAGATCAAAGACCCTTACAGGGAGCCGATAGCGAGTCACAAGCTCTACACCGAAAGCCAGGCCGAGAAGGTCCTCGGGGACCTGGGCAGCTAGGGTGATTCTCTCGTGACGCAGCGCGCCTTCACGCCCATGATCCTCGCCCTGCTCGTGACCACGCTCGGGTTCGCGACGCTCATCTTCGTGCAGGAGGCGGCGAGCCCGCCCCTCATCTACGGCGCGTACTACGCGGGAACCCTCTTCGCGCTCTACGTCGGGGTGAGGCTCCTTCTGCCCCACTCGGACGTGCTCTTGCTGCCTATAGTCACGCTCTTGACGGGCATAGGGCTCGTCATGGTCTTCCGCCTGACTTACGACGTGGAGGGGACTGAGACGCTCGCGCTAACGCAGGCGGTCTGGATCCTTATAGGGAGCGGCACTATGTTCCTACTGGTGCTGTTCTTCCGCAACTACGACCGCCTCTTCGACTACAAGTACCTGCTCGCTATCTTCGCGGTCTTCCTCATAGCCTCGACGTTCACACCTTTAGGCTACACGGTCAACGGGGCGCGGCTCTGGGTCGACCTCGGGCCGGTCGGCTTCCAGCCCTCGGAGTTCGCCCGCATCGCCCTCGTCGTGTTTTTCGCCGGGTACCTGGCCGAAAAGCGCGACGTGATGGCGGCTACGAGCCAGAGTTTCCTCGGCATAGAGCTACCGGCGATCAAATACTTCGGGCCCGTGGCCCTTGTATGGGCCGCCTCCTTGGGCCTCCTGGTCTTCGAGAAGGACCTCGGCTCGAGCCTGCTCTTCTTCGCCGTTCCTTTGCTGATGCTCTACGTCGCGACCGGCCGCATCGCCTACATCCTGCTCGGCGGGGTCCTGTTCTGCTTCGGCTCCTTTACGACCTTCCTCCTCTTCGAGCACGTGCAGGTTCGGGTGCAGAGCTGGCTCGACCCGTGGCGGGACCCGGACGGGACGGGGTTCCAGATCCTGCAGAGCATCTTCAACATCGCCGACGGTGGCCTGCTCGGCACAGGACTAGGGGCCGGCTTCGCCCAGACCATCCCCGAAGTCGAGACCGACTTCGTGTTCTCCGCGATAGCCAGCGAGTTGGGTTTGCTCGGCGCGACGGCCGTCCTTCTCGCCTTCCTCGCCTTCACCTACAGGGGGACCAAGATCGCGCTCCTCGCCGAGGACGACGCGTCCAAGCTCCTCGCCTTCGGCCTCACGGCCATGTTCGCCCTCCAGACTCTCGTCATCGTTGGGGGGGTGACCAAGGCGATACCCCTGACCGGGATCACGTTGCCCTTCGTCTCATACGGCGGCTCTTCGGTGGTAGGCAACTTTATTCTGACGGGCCTTCTGTTGCTCGTCTCCGAGAGGGCGGGCCGTAGGGAAGCCGAGGGGTTCGCTCACGAGAAAGTTCCGTGGGGGTCCCCGTGAACGCTCAGGTCAGGCGCGCCTTCTACCTCTTCGCTGCCGGCTTCTTCGGGCTCGTGGCCATGCTCGCCTACTGGCAGGTCTACTCCAGGGAGGCTCTCGCCAACAACCCGGAGAACGGGTTCCAGACCCAGAGGAGCATCTCCTCGCCGCGTGGTCTCATCCTGGCCGGCGACGGCGAGACCGTGCTCGCGAAAAGCGTGAAGCGCGAGACCCCGCAGGGCCCCGTCTACGACCGCGTCTATCCTTTGGGCGCGCCGTTCTCGAACGTGGTCGGCTACTGGAGCACCCGCTACGGCGCGACCGGCATCGAGATCGCCAACAACACCGATCTCTCGAGCATCGCCGGGGAGCCGCAGACACTGGACGACCTCATAAACCAGGCCACCGGAGGCCCCCAGCCGGGCAACAACGTCGTCCTGACGTTGGATCCTGAACTTCAGGAGCTCGCCTACCAGGAACTGCAGGGAAGCATCACGGGCAGGGGCTCGATAGTCGCCATCGACCCGAAGAACGGGGAGATCCTCGCGATGGCCTCCTCCCCCTCCTTCGACCCCAACGATATAAACCACAACTACCCCGAACTCGCCAGCGCCCAGGGCGCCCCCCTCATCAACCGCGCTACCCAGAGCCTCTACCCGCCAGGCTCGGTCTTCAAGGTGATAACAACCGCGGCGGCGCTAGAAGCCGGGGTCAGCCCGGAGCAGACCTTCTTCGACGACGGCTCCTACGAGCTGCCAGGGTACACGGTCCACAACTTCGAGGGCAAGCACTTCGGGGAGGTCACCTTCACGCGGGCGCTCGCCTATTCGATCAATGTGGTCTTCGCGAAGATCGCGGTCAACATCGTAGGGGCCCCCGCCCTGGCGCAGATGGCCGAGAACTTCGGCTTCGGCAGCACGTACGAGGACTTCCCGCTACCAGTCTCGACGAGCAGCGTCAACAGTTTGCCGCCGGATCAGTGGACCACGGGCACCCTCGCCCAGACGGCGTTCGGGCAGGGAGAGGTGCAGACCAACGCCTTCCAGATGGCGCTCGTCACCGCCGCCATCGCCAACGACGGCAGGATGGTGGAGCCCCGCCTCGTGCGCGAGGTCCGCTCTCCCGACGGCATAATCCTCGACAAGCCCACCGCCAGCATCCGTGCTCGGGCCATCCCGCCGGGCACCGCGAGCACCCTGAACGAGATGATGCAGCAGGTCATCATCCAGGGCGGCCTGACCGAGGCCGAGATAGAAGGCGTAAAGGTCGCGGGGAAGACCGGCACCGCCGAGTCCGGGAACGGTGGGCCGCACTCGTGGTGGATTACCTTCGCCCCCGCCGACGACCCGAAGATCGCCATGTGCGTGATGGTCGAGAACGGCGGCCGGTCCGACAGGGGCGCCCTACCGCTGGCGGCACGCCTGATGCAGGCATACCTGAAAGAAGGGGTCTAAACGTTGCAAGCGCTCACGTTTATAATGCCTGGTTCGTGCAGCAACTCGTAGACAATCGTTACCAGCTCCTGAAACCGCTGGGCAGCGGCGGCATGGCCGACGTCTATCTGGCCCACGACGACATCCTCGATAGGGACGTGGCCCTGAAAGTGATGAGCACCCGCTACGCGAGCGACGAGGAGTTCGTCGAGCGCTTCAAGCGGGAGGCCCAGAGCGCCGCAGCCCTCTCCCACCCGAACATCGTCTCGATCTTCGACAGGGGCGAGTCCGAAGACGGAACGTACTACATCGCGATGGAGTATTTGCCGGGCGGCACCCTGAAGGACCGCATCCTGAAACGCGGCGCGCTCCCGGCCCACACGGCGGCGGCTGTGGCGCTCCAGATAGCCGAGGCCCTGAGGGCCGCGCACGACCGGGACGTGATCCACCGCGACATAAAACCGCACAACATCCTCGTGACAGGCTCCGGGGACGTGAAGGTGACGGACTTCGGCATAGCCCGCGCCGCTTCTTCTTCGACGATGACGAGGACGGGCCACATCCTCGGCACGGCCCACTACATCTCCCCAGAGCAGGCGATGGGCGAGCACGTGGGCCCCGCGAGCGACCTCTACTCTCTGGGCGTCGTCCTCTACGAGATGCTCACCGGAGAGCTGCCATTCGACGCCGACACCCCCATCGGGATCGCGATGAAGCACGTGAACGGGCACGTGCGCCCACCGCAGGACCTGAACCCTTCCGTCCCGGACGGCATAAACGCGATAACGCTAAGGCTGCTCGCTAAGAACCCGGAAGACCGCTACGGGAGCGACGCCGAGCTTATAGACGACCTCGAGCGCTTCTGCGCCGGCCTCGACCCCTCGGGCGCCACGACGGAGGTAATGACCCGCGCCATGCCGGCGGCGACCGCGCGCATGGGACCCCCGCCTCCCCCGCAGGGATCGGACCAGGGCAAGAAGCGGCGCAGGAGGGCCGTACCCCTGCTGCTCGCCCTACTCGGGCTGCTGGTTTGGGGCTCGCTTGCCTGGGCCGGCGCCTGGGTCGGCTACGGCCTGCTCCAAGACAGGCAATTCGGCCAGAACGTGCCGAGGATCGGCGTCCCCAACCTGGTCGGCATGAACCTCGACGAAGCCAGGGACAAGGTCGGTGACGACTTCGACATACAGGTTTCGGAGAGCGTTGATGGCGAGAAGCCCGTGGACACCATAACGGGCCAGGACCCCTCCACCGGGAAGGCCGAGAAGGGATCGGAGATCTCCGTCACCGTCGTTGGTAAGCGGGTGGCAAGCGTGCCCAGCGTCGTCGGCTCGGAACGCGCGGCGGCCGAGCAGAAGCTGAGGGATGCCGGCTTCGAGGTCGAGGTGGACGAGCAGGCGAGCTCTTTCGGTGACGAAGGGAAGGTTACGGGCCAGAACCCCGAGGGCGGTGCGCGGCCGGGGGTCGGAACCAGCGTGGCCATCACAGTCGGCACTGGACCGTCGAGCGTGGGGGTTCCGCAGCTTTACGGCAACACCCCGGCGCAGGCGAGGTCGATCCTCGGGGAGGCCAACTTGAAGCTTGGCGACAAGAGCAGCGAATACAACGGCGACGTCGCGGAGGGCAGCATATTCTTCCAGGACCCCGCTGAGGGGCAGAGAGTGGTGCCGGGCACGGCAGTCGACGTCACGGTGAGCCTGGGCGTCCAACAGGTCGAGGTCCCGGAGGTCTACGGCCTCAGCGTCGCGGACGCGCGGGCGACCCTGTCCGGCGTCGGGCTGAACTCGACCACCTTCGAGGTCGAGGGCGACGAGACGGCGGGCACAGCGCTCTCGACCGACCCCTCGGTTGGCGCGATGGTGGACCCGGGCTCCACCGTGACCCTCTACTACAGCGCCGGTCCTCCCCCGGTTACCACGTCGTCGCCTGCTGCCTCGTCCTCGCCTGCCGCCACGGCCCCACCCAAGACCCAGACACGACCCGAGAACCAGGCGCAACCCCAAGATCAGGCGCAGCCCAAGCCCCAGGCGCAGCCCGAAGTAACACCCAAACCCCAGGCGCAGCCCGAAGTAACACCCAAGCCCCAGGCGCAGCCCAATCAGGGAGCTCAGGGCGGCGGGACCGGCAATGCGAAACCCTCCAAAGCCACCAAACCGCCCGGCGGGTCGCAAGATTCTGGATCTGGAGGCGGCGGCAACGGCGGTTCCAGCGCCGGCAACAGCGGCTCCGGCGGAGGCGGTAACGTTGGAGGCGGTAGCGGTAGAACCGGCGGCGGCACGCGAGTGCAAGCCTCGAAGGCGAGCGGATCGGGCACCGGTAAGTAAGGCAAGAGATAGTACAGCTGGTCAGCATTTCAGCACTTCAGCTTGTCAGAACGAGTCCCTCCTGGTTGGATAGTGTTAGGGCTGTAAGCTTAGAGGAAGCCCTCCCCCGTACGTCATTCCCGCGAAACTTGTCCCCGCAAAAGCGGGGAGCGGGAATCCACGAGTAGTAATAGGAGGCACGTGGGCGAAGGCGCGCTACCTCGGGCTACCGGTATCAGGATTCTTCGAGAAGCTCGCTTCTGACGTAGTCTGCGAGGGAGGCTGCGGGCGTCTCTGCGGGCGGGGTTAGCTCGACGAAGCCGTGGCGGCCGATGGCGTTCTCCGTGAGCCAGCCTTTTTCGACGGGCTTGGTACGTCCGAGGTCGTAGCCGGTCTCGAAGTAGGCCGTGCACAGTTCGCCCGACTGCAGCTCGACCACCACGATAGGGTATTTCCCGGGAGAATGGGCCAGTACCCTGACGCTTTCGTTTGCCTTCTCGACCCCCATATCCGGAGTCTATACGAGATTCTCACGCAAGAGAAGTCACCACGACGCGCCCAGAGGCGGCTCTTCCTCGACCCGCTATCGGCGGGGGCGGGAGGGGGCCGTGATAAAATCGGATGTACATGAAGACACCATATGACATTCATATTCGTGGAGGGAGTCGCTTTGTCAGATCCCATACCCAAAGACGCAGAAACTGAGGCCGGAACCCCAGAGGAAGTCGCCGATGAACCCCTGCTCAACACGCTGCCGCCGGAGGATCTGCCCGAGGAGTTGCTGCTGCGGCGTCTCGGGAGGCTCGACACCAGGCGCGCCCTGGCGGATCTCTGCAGGAACGTGCCCGGCCTCGAAGAGGTCCTCTTACCGAGGGGCATACAGGCCGACGCCCTGACCCGCAAGTCCGGCGGCGCCCCGCTGATTCGGGGCATGGCGCGCAGGATCTCCCAAGACGCCGCCGCCTGGGGCGCGTTCCGTACCGCCATACAGGAGCAGATCCCCCCAGAAACCTCTGAAGCTCTGGAAGATCTCACCCTGCAGAACGTGGAGGAGGTCAGGGAAGCCCACACCACCGAGGGCCTGCTGCTGGCCGCCCTCAGCGCCGACGAGGAACCCGAAGAGGGGGTCGTGGAGGCGCTCGTGGACGCCTGGCGACAGGAGAAGGGCGAGGCTGAGAAAAAGGCCTCCAAAGACGCGCACGTCAAGGATCTGGAAGCCGAGCTGGAGCGGTTGAAAGGCGAGAACGAGCGGCTCTCTTTCGCGTCCAGGGCCGCAAAGGAGAGGGCCGCGGCGCTCGCCGAGGAGGTCGAGGTACTCACCGGCGAGCGCATCGACACCTCGGAGCTCGTCAGGAAGGCCGAGGAGAAGGCCGCTTCGGTGCTCGACGTGCAGGGCCAGCTCGAGGAGCGCATCGCGACGCTCGAAAAGCGGGGGTTCCAGATCGAGAGGGCGCTCGAAGGCGAGCGCAGGGCCTACTCCAGGGCGGCCGAGCGCGTCGATGAACTGCACGAAGAACTCGGGACCGTAGTCGAGGAACGGGACCGCATAAAGAACGCCCTCCAGAACGCCCGCTTCACTGATAGGGGCTTCGGGGAGCTCCTCGTGCGTGCCATCAAGAACGAGGTCGCGTCCCTGCCGACCTCCCTGGAAAGCACCGCGCAGGCCGCCCGCCTGATGGAGTTCATGGGAAAGGTGCTCCAGGCACACGCCGACCTGCGCAGCCCCGGCGAACCTGGCCCGAGAGCCCGGGAGGAAGACCCCGACGACAAGGACCCTTCTCCAGCCAGCCAGCCGGAAGAGACGAGTCCTAGCGTCGCGGTTGGCGGCTACGCCAGGCCCCGTCCGACGCTGTCTTTCCGCGCGCTCGGAGGGGCTGGAGAGGTTGGTGGCAGCAGCCATCTTCTCGACTTCGGCAAGGCCAAGATCCTGGTCGATGCGGGGATCAAACCCGACGGACGCGGCCCGGCGACGCCGGACTTCGGCGGGCTGAACGGGATCGACGCGGCCGTCATAACTCACGCGCACCTCGACCACTGTGGGGCGCTGCCCCTGCTCGTGCGCGACAGGCCGAACATGCCGATCTACTGCACGCCGCCCTCGGCCAAGCTCATAATCAGCGCGCTCAACGACCACGCCGCGATGGGCGGCGGTCTGCCGGGCGGGGCGCCGATACACGAGGTAAGAAAGCGTCTGGTTCCCGTGCCCTTCGGCAAGCCGCTCGAAATCGGGGGGACGAAGGTCACGCTGACGGAGAGCGGGCACATCCTTGGGGCGGCGAGCGTGCTGTTCAACTCGGGGCCTTCGACCGTGTTCCACACCGGGGACATTTGCATGGAGGACCACTTCTCCATCCCCTCTGCCCGGCTTCCCGAGGTCAGGGATATAGATTTGCTCATCATGGAGGCGACCCTGGCCGACCAGAAGCCGCAGCCTTTTGCGGAGTCGATCAGGATGATGGTGGAGGTCATAAACGACACGACGCTGGAGCGGGGTGGGACGGTTTTGATCCCCACCTACGCGCTGGGGCAGGCACAGGAGATCATCCTCGGCATAAAGCACTACAGCAAGGAGTACGGCCTGGACAAGGACGTCTTCATCTACGTCGACGGCTCGGTGGTGACGACCTCGGAAAGGCTCTACGCCGAGCAGCTCGGGTACATGAAGCCCTATTTGCAGCACAGTGACCCGCGTGAGATCTTCTTCTCAGACAGCATTAGGGCCGTTGCCAACGACGACCGGGCGCGCGAGCGCATCCTCTCGAACCCTTGCGCCATCATCGCCTCGCCGGTGACGATGCAGGGCGGGGCGAGCGCCTTCTACCGCAAGCGTCTGGCGAAGCACTCGGAGAACGCAGTCATCCTGCCCTCCAACGCCGCCGCCTCCTACGGGACGCACCGCGCCGAGGGCGAAGAGGAACAGTGGCGCGTCGAACGCGTGAGCTTCGCTGCGCACTGCACCCAGGACGAGCTGCTAGGCATCACCGAGAAGCTGAGCCCGCGTCAGATCATCCTCATACACGGCTCCAAACGCCGCATAAGCGACCTCGCCTTCAGGCTCGCCCCGAACCACAAGATCCACACCCCCACCGTTGGCGAGACCGTCCGCACCGTCCTGTAGAAAGGAACCCGGCATGGAAGCGCGCTACCTGACAGACGACAAAGGCAAACGTCTCGGCATACTCCTCGACATAAAGGAGTACGAACGGCTGCGGGAAATAGAAGACGAGATGGAAGACATCCGCCGCTACGACGAACCCGTGTCCGCCCGCGTGCGCGGTGAAAGCGATGCGGTTCCCTGGCAGGAAGCCAAGCGCGAGATCGAGGCGGGGCGGGAAGAGCTCAGGCGGCGCGGTGAGCTATGAGGTCATCGTCGAACGGAAGGCCCGCAAGGCTATGGTCCGCCTGCCCCAAGCAGTATACGATTGAGTAATGCGGGCGATAGAGGGCCTCGCCGAGGACCCGCGTCCGCGACAAAGCCGTCAACCGCAGGGAAATCCTGGACGCGCCTCCGCGTCGGAGACTACCGATGAGGACTGAGAGTAACCTCCCCGAGGTTATCCAGCTGTGGGATGCGCGTGGCGAGCGGCCTGAGAACGCAGCCGGGATCGGGGAGTTCTGATATGAGCCCGAGGTCTGGACGCTTCCCCTCTCCCCCGACGCCCGCGTGCTCTACGCCGGCCTCTGCTCCTTCCTGGGACACAAAGAGATCAATCGCCAGGACCTCCGCAACGCGCTTAAAGATCACCCCGACGAAGAGATGGCACGCGCCCTGGAAGAACTCATCAGTCACGACCTGCTCGTCCCAGATGCCGCCCGGGGATACGAGGTGCGTTCTGTGGGCGAGTTCGGGTGAGGGCGTGACGCACGAAACCGGCGCCATGGACCTCTCCCCGTTCCTCCGTTTTCCCGGGAGGAGTGGAGCAAGCTGCGGGCCGCGGGTCCGCTCACGCTGAACGAGGGAGACCTCTCAGCCCTCCAAGGTCTCAACGAGAGCGTCTCCATGGAGGAAGTGGTTGAGATCTACCTGCCGCTCGCGCGGCTGTTGAACCTTCACATTAGCGCCTCGCGGGTCCTCTACAACGTCACGGACTCTTTCCTGGGGAACCCGGCCGCAAAAGTCCCCTACGTCATCGGGATCGCGGGCAGCGTCGCCGTCGGCAAGAGCACCACGGCGCGGATACTGCAAAATCTGCTCTCCCGCCGTCCCAGCGTCCCGAGGTGGCACTGATCATCACCGACGGCTTTCTCTACCCGAACCGCGTTCTCGAAAACCGCGGCCTGATGAAGCGGAAGGGCTTTCCCGAATGCTACGACCTCAAACGACTGATGCGTTTCATGGCCGACGTCAAGGCCGGCTCCCCCGAGGTCTCGGTCCCCGTCTACTCACACCTCACTTACGACATACTCCCCGCAGAGAAGGAATACGTCAGGCAGCCGGAAGTGCTGATCGTGGAGGGCCTCAACGTCCGACAAGCCGTGAACGGCCACCCGAAAAACGCGCCTCCCCTTTTCGTCTCCGACTCCTTCGACTTCTCCATATATGTCGACGCCGACGAGGCGCAAGTCGAGCGGTGGTTCTCGGAGCGGTTCCTCACGCTGCGGGACACCGTGTTCAAGGACGAGTCCTCCTACTTCCACCGCTACGCCCACCTCTCCACGGAAGAAGCCAAACAGGTGGCAGCCGGGATCTGGGCTGACATCAACGGCGTAAACCTGCGCGAAAACATCGCCCCAACAAGGGAACGCGCGCACCTCATTTTGGAGAAGCGTGAGGATCGTCAGGTCCTCGGGGTGAGGCTTCGCAAGCTGTGACAGCGGGTTGCATCGATACTGACCTGCCCACAGGTTGACGCAACTTCAGCATATCAGACAGGTCCCTCATCGAGACCACACATGTGCATCATGCGATGTGGGTCATGTCCACTGAAACCTGCTGTGAGAAAGCGGGTCGCGAAATATTCGTGCCCGTCGAAAAGCTTACGCTCGGTCCCGCGAGCAACCGGCATACCCGCCGATCTTTGCGGGCCGCAAGCGTCAACCCGCTCCGCGCCCTTCCTGGGCGGTCAGCTGTTTTTCCCATCTCCCATTCGATCTGACTCCGATTCGAACAGCGTGTTTCACAGTAATTGGGCTCGTGGACGATAGCAGGCATGCTCGAAGTAACCTCGGGCATCCTGGGCACTGATCGCCGAAAGCGCTTCGCCCAGTGCATCTACCAAGGCATCCTTTGTGCGAGCTCCTGCTTGGCGCACCATACCCTTAATCTTGCTAAACGCTTCTTCTATCGGGTTGAAGTCCGGCGAGTAGGCGGGTAGGTAGGGGTAGGTAGATTAGCTCGCAGCCCCTCGCCCTTCGATGAGCTCCCTCGCCCTGGCTGGTTTGTGGGCGGAGAGGTTGTCCATGATCACTAGCTGTCCGGCCTCCAAGGTGGGTGCCAAGACACGCTCTACGTAAGCCTCAAAGACTTCCCGGTTCGTGGAGCCCTCGACGGCCATCGTCTCGCCCATCCCGCCAAGAAGGGTGATCGAGGCCAAAAGCGTCGTGTTCTTGCCGCGGTTGCGCGGAACCTGCAGGCCCACGCGCTCGCCTTTTCTCGTCCACGAACACCAGCCGCCTAGGGTCGACCTCCGCGGCCACCATCACCCGCCAGGAGGCTCTTAGGAACTCGTCTCGCTCCGAGGCGCTTCGCCCCCCTTTTTCCGAGTGGAGCCGATTCGAGCTATGGCGCGGCACATGGTGGAGCGGCTCACCGAAATCCCGCTTGTGCCCTCCACGTAGTCGCAGCGCTGCCTGAGGGTGACGAACGGGCGCTCCTTTAGGTCCTCTTCGAGGAGCTCTTCCCGACCCTCTCGTCCATCTTGGGACGTTTGCCGGGCGCCTTAGCGGGCTCCAGAGGCTCCCCCCCTTTGGGCCTTGGTGGCGTAACGCTTGACGGTGGAGCTCCCGACCGCAAAGGTGCGGGC
>JBKPOM010000093.1:0-17283 GCA_046733115.1 Actinomycetota bacterium
GCCCAACACGCACCACTACGGCGGGGCGGCCGACGTCCGGTTGGTAGACGGCAAACCCCTCAAAGGCAACGCCACGGACCCGGACGTCTTGGAGGCCGGCGAGCTCCTCGCCTGCTTATCCCCCACGAGGAGGCCCGATCAGATAATAGGGCCGCCCGGGTGGTTCGAGGCCCTGGGCTACGGGCGCGAGGAGGGGTGGGTCTTGGCGCCCGATCAGCTCAGGCTGCACAAGGACCATCCACGTCGGCTACACGGACGAGCAAGGCACCCAAAACCCACGATGGACACCAAGCCAATCGTAATCGGCGTCGACTATCGGTAGGCCTTCGGCGGGTTCGCATCCATTTCTTGGGCGCACTAGAGATGAGAAAATGGCGGTGAACGTGCCACCGGTCTTGGCGCGGGTCTGACGAGATGCCACGGCATTACCGGCTCGGCCGGAGGTCCCTCCGGCCGACACGAACGTCGAAAGGAGATAGGAACCGATGAGATACGGCATCCTAGGCACCGGTGTGGTCGGCAAGACGATAGCCGCCCGACTGGACGGCATGGGACACGAGGTGATGGTAGGCACCCGTGACCCGGAAGATACTCTGTCCCGTACCGAGCCCGACCAATACGGCAATCCCCCCTTCGGCGCCTGGAACCAGGAGCACCCGGAAGTGCGGCTGGGCACGTTTGGAGAAGCGGCCGCCCACGGCGAGATGGTCGTCAACGCCACCACGGGTATGGCCTCCTTGGAGGCACTAGAGATGGCCGGCGAGGATAACCTTAACGGCAAGGTCCTGATCGACATATCGAACCCGCTGGACTTCTCTCGAGGCATGCCCCCAACACTCTGGGTCTCGAACACCGACTCGCTGGGTGAGAGGATCCAGCGAAGGTTCCCCGAGGCGAAGGTGGTCAAGACCTTGCACACGATGAACGCCTACCTAATGGTCGACCCCGCGCAACTCTCCGGTGCCGACCACACCGTGTTCGTGTGCGGCGACGACGCAGAGGCAAAGGCTGAGGTGACCGAGCTGCTCCGGAGCTTCGCCTGGCAAGACATAATCGACTTGGGAGACATCACTACCGCGCGGGGCACGGAGATGCTTATGCCCATCTGGTTGCGGCTGTTCGGCGCACTCCAAAAACCCGTCTTCAACTTCAAGATCGTTCGCTGATCGTGGAGGCAACGCACCAAGAGGGAGGACGTGAACGCCCCCTACCAAGCTCTGGGAGGGCCGTGAAGCGGCTCCTCACTCGTCCGCTGCACGCCTTTCCTTCATTTCGCCGCCCTAACTAAGTAAGGAGGTTGCGGCGGAATGAATCGGTGAATATTAGCCGCTTCGGAGTGCGAGAGACTCTGTCTCGCGTACGCCCGAGAGCCCATGACGCATCCGCGCCGTGATGCCCGCTGTACTACCCGCTCGCGCCCGCCTCGTCCTCTCTAGCGCCTCGGCCAGCCACTCGCTGCGGAGGTCCCGCGCCCCTCGTCCGTAAGCTCGCCGATGGCGAAGTACGCCTCCTGCTCGCGTGCACACGGTCCGCAGAAGGCCACGCCCAGAATCTTCACTTCTGCGCGACGCGGGCAAGGATCCTTTGTATTACTACGCACCTGGCACGGTGCCAGCTTCGTCGCCTCGTTCAAGCAATACCTGCCTAGGTTCCTAGACTGCCTCTTTGAGGGCGTTGCCCGCGCTGAAGGCCGGAACCTTCTGGGCCGCGATCTTCATCTTCTGGCCGGTCTGGGGGTTCTTGCTTTCCCTGGCCTTGCGCTCCTTAACGGAGAACTTCCCGAAGCCCGTGATCCGTACCTCCTCGCCGGCCTTGAGCGCTTCGGTCACAACCTCCTCGAAGGCCGCGAAGTACCTCTGGGCTTCGCTGGTGGGCACGTTGGCTTCCTCTGCGATCCTCTCGATGAGTTCCTTCTTCTTCATGGGTGCTCCTTTCATAGGTTGTCCGACCTCTTAGCGGACCTATCAGGTCGCTTACTTCCCGTTTATACGGGAGCCGGGACCGCTTGCCATCCCCTCGTTCCTAGCGGATTCAGGAGAACGGAAGTTCTTGGGGCGTGCCGTGAGACATACACCACATTTGGCGTGAGCTAGGCTCCCTTTAATCCTGCCACCCTCTCATAGACAATTGCGCGTCGGTGTTTTGGCGGTATTCGACCAGTCGCGGTAGTGCTCCAACATCTCCAGGGCGAAGGCGTCGGCTTCTATCTCGCCGTGTCGTCCCTCCACCTGCCCCGTCTTGCGAAGGTAGTGGAAGGCCTCGTGCGCCACCAGGAACACCAAGACCTCATCTTCGCTCCCGAGCTCTTGGGGACGGTACAACCGTTTCCATTGGACGCTCTCGCCGTTGCTACGGGCGGCAACGTAACGATCGCCGACCAGATGACCTTCGGGTGCTTCCGGCCACGTTCCGTCGGGATTGCAATACAAGGGTGATACGCGCATGTGTTGGTAGATCGGGTACGCGGCGTGCTTGCTCACGTTGCAGTTGATCCGATACCCGCCTCCGTTCCGCGGCATCTTGCATACGCCCCGAAAGGCGTACTTCTCGCTTCGCCCGCGGCGCACGCTGACCCAGTCGGCCTTGGACCAATCGTAAGCCCCCAAGCGCTCGCGGATCCACGCCAAACCGTCGGAATCCTCTAGGGCCTTGTCGACCCGCCAGAACCTGCTCATCGCCCTAGCTACCCTCCCAACTGCATCGTTGGCTCATCGTTACCGTGCACCTAAATGATGGTCTCACAGGGACAGACATGAGCATGAGCTGGCTGTGGTCCTTTCCGCCGCTCCTATGGGAGTGGGTTGCGACATAAAGGAGTGGGTTGCGACATAAAGAAACAACACGGGTCAGCGTTAGGAAGACGACGGTTAGGCGAGGCAGCCTTAGTGCAGCTCCAACTCGGAGGCTCCTGTTGGCGTGATTCTTACAGAGTAGATCTTCTGGTTTCGCGACCCATGCTCGAGCCATCAACGTACGAACCAAACCCACCCAGTAACCACAGCTCAGGGACGATCTCCGCGACGAGCTCTCCGTCGTCGAACATCCTCACCGTCGAGTTCTCCGAGACCGCCACCGCCACGGCGTCCGTTCGGCTCGATACGGAGGCGGCGGCCACGTGGCGGCTGCCGAGCCCCAGTGGCAACTCCAGGTGGTCGGATGTAGCGTCGATGTAGCGAGCCCCCGAGATAACAACACCCTCGTCCGATACCACGAACGCTCCGTCGACTTGGGCGAGCTCTTTGAGCGTCTCGCGCAGGTTCGGATCTTCTATGCGCTTGCTCTCGTGGGGGTGGCCGTACAACGGATCGAGGATCATGGGCCTTGAGCGCTCGAGGACCGTCTCCGAGTCGCCCACGACGAAGAGGGTGCCGATCTTGCGCCCCTCCCTCCCCTCGCGCGCTATCTCGACCGCGAGGTTTACCACCCTCCTGAGCGTCCGATTGTTCACACCGCGCCTCTCGGAGCAAACCTCGTCCAGCAGCTCTGCCAGTGGGCCGCTTCTTTCGGGCACGACCCCTTCGCCGAGTGACGGGCCGGAGCTGCCGGCCGCATCCTCGACGGCGGCCAGGAGCCCATCGAGGTCCAAGGGACCCCCGTACCTCACGCCGTTTACGAAGAGGGTCGGAGTTCCCCTGACCCCGGCGCGATCACCACCGAGGCGATCATCCTCGATGCGCCAGGCGAGGTCGTCGTTCGCCAGATCCGCCCCGAACCGTTGCAGGTCGAGCCCGAGCTCGGCCGCGTAGCGCGTGAGGTTTTCTTCGCCGAGTTCGTCCTGATTCTCGAAGAGGAGGTCGTGCATCTCCCAGAAGCGGCCCTGAGAGGCGGCCGCCTCCGCGGCCAGGGCGGCACGTCGGGCACGGGGGTGCGCCGAGTCGAGTGGGAAGTGCCTGAAGACGAAGCGCACCCGCTCACCCGCCCTCTCCCGCAACTCCACGAGCACAGGGTGGAGCCGTCTACAATAGGGACATTCGTAGTCGCCATACTTAACCAGCGTCACAGGAGCGTCCTCCGGACCACGAGCATGGTCTTTAGCTCCGACCGGCTCCAGACCATCGCTTCTCCAACGTTTCGTCATATCGCTACTTCTCCTAGGTCTTCGTCGCGGTCGTTCGAGCTTCAGGGCGCCTTCGCAACCCGCCTCGCGACCCGTGTGTACGGGCCTATTGTCGATGGTTCTACGTGCCGCCATGGCACGAGTCGGCAATCGTGATCGGTCGTGCGGTTTTGCCGTCACTGAACGTTGACCTTATTCTATCCGCTCAGCGCTATCCGTCGAGCGTCGTCCTCGGCAAGCACGGCGCGGAACCGAAGCTCGGGAGTAATGGTCGACTGGCAACGAGACGAGGAGGAAGGCCCGTAAGGACGTCGTTACGCGCGATGCGGGCGGTAATTCGCACCTACGGTCGATGGTCGTCCGTTGACGGTCGATAATCAGCAACAATGTCGGTCCCATAAAGCCCCATAAGTAAATACCGTGCGAGCGGTGCGGTCGATGCGGGCGATACTTCGCTAGGTCCCCACTCTACACGAGGCGCTCCCAACAAGCTCCTCGGGCAAGGCGTTCGGCGCCTACAGAGAGTCAGGGTCGCGCAAAGCCACCTCGAACTCCTTTCAAGCCGAAGTCGCGCCCGTCCTCCTTGAGGTAACGCCCACGACCGAAGGCTTCGCGGTGACGGGAGCCCTAGGAGGCTTTTTACACTTCGAGACAGACACCACCACTGCGGCTCCTACGCCAGGTGCACGACTTGCTGGATAGAGTACCTGGAAGGCGAGCCCGAGAAGATGACCAAGGCCGAGCTCGAGGTGCTAGAGAGTAGGGACCTCCTCAGCTAGGTCAGGCTCTCTTGCCAGGCCCTCTGCGATCACGACATGAAGGTTCGCGTACTGATGACCGTGAAGTCCACCGGCCCCTCGACGGCCCGGGCCCACACCCCGAATCCCACATCACCCCAGACCCCGAATGGGTCGATAAACCGGCGTGATCCGGGGCGTGGGGGGCCTCTCACCCGACGTTGGGGATGACCTCTTTGGCGAACCTCTCGACCGGCGTGGGGTCGTAGGCTACGCCCGGCAGGTAGGTTATGAAATACTCCACGCCGGCCTCGACCAGCGGGTGCAGGCGCTCGACGATCTCCTCCGGCGTGCCCACCATGAACTCTTCGGAGTACTCCTCGTAGCTTGTGGAGCCGCGGTGTTCCTTTGTCGCCTCTTCGAGGTCTTCGCCTTCTTCCAGCAGGTAGACGTTGATGGTGGAGGAACGTGTGATCCCCTCGTAGTCTCTGTCTTCGTTCTCGCAGTGGCCGCGTAATACGCCGACCTTGTGCTTTATGGTCTCGATGTCGCCGTTGATGTTGCAAGCGTCGCCCCACTTTGCGACAAGCTTCAGGGTGACCTTCTCGCCGCTGCCCCCGATCCAGAGCGGCACGTGCGGCCTGCTGACGCCCCTGGGCTCGTTGATGGGCCTGTCTATGTGGTAGAACTCGCCGTCGAACCTGGGGCCGTCTTCGGTGAACATGCGGTGGACGATCTCGCACGCCTCCTTGAATATCCTCATCCTAACGGGGATCTCCGGGAAGTCGTAGCCGTAGGCGAGCCACTCCTGCTCGTACCAACCTGCCCCTATGCCGCAAAGTAGCCGTCCATTACTCATGACGTCGACCGTCGAGGCGATCTTGGCCAGGTAGGCGGGATTCCGGTAGCCGTTGCAGGTGACCATCTGACCGATCTTGACGTCCTGCGTATCACGCGCGAGACCTGCGCACGTCGTCCACGCTTCGAAGACGGTGTTCATGGTCGGCTCCGGGCCCGTATGGAAGTGATCGTAGACCCAGATGGAGTCGTAGGCGCCCGTCTCATCGGCGACCTTCGCCACCCGCGTCATCGCCTCGTACTGCTCGAACGGGTCCCCCACACCGACCAGGTCCATCCGCCAGCCCTGCGTGACGAAGACGCCGAAATCCACGGCCATAGATCGTTTCCCCTGATCCCTCGTAGCAACGAACGTCTAGCATATTCCCGGCCTACTCCCCGCGCAACGGGCCGGTTTAGTGGCGCTTCGCGAATCGCCCTTCAGCTCCTAACCCTTCGAGAGCGTCTCGCCCCCGTCGGCGTTACGGGCGAGAACGAAGAGGAGGTCCGAGAGGCGGTTGACGACGCGCACGGCGTAGGGGTGCTCAGCGGCGTACCCGGCGGCGACGAGGCTCCGCTCCGCGCGGCGCGTTACGGTGCGGGCGACGTCGAGTAGCGCGCCCGGCCTGCTCTCCCCGGGGATGACGAACTCTTTGGGCATCTCCGTTCTGTCGCGCCACTCTTCGAGGGCCTCGTCGAGGAACTTCAGGTCCTCTTCTCCGACCACGTTGTCCTCTTTCGGCACCGCCACGTCGCCCATGAGACGGTACAAGAGGCGTTGGAGTTCGATCACGAGCCCGCCGATCTCCTCGCCCGCCTCGGCGCGGGCCAGGCCGAGAAACGAGCTCGCCTCGTCCACGTCGCCGACCACAATTATCCTCAGGTCGTCCTTGCCCATCCTTCCCGACCCGAGCAGGGTCGTAGTACCGTCGTCGCCGCGGCCCGTCGAGATCGGCGGGTTGCTGTCTTGATCGCTCAAAAGGTCTCCTTCGTTCGAGTCTCAGAAAGATACTTACAGAGGCGGCAATACGCAAAACCGGACGTGATGACCGCTACGCGCCAATTGGGGCATTTTTGGTATATGTGTACCCTGTGTAAGACATGGGTGGGATAGACCGGATAACACCGTGTCTTAGGAGATGAAGCGTGGGGTATGGGTACAGAGCCTGAAGAGGGAGGATAGCGTTTTGAGCGCATCGCTTCTCAACACGTTCATTTGCGATGATGCCGAGGCAGGACTGCGCCGCCTTTCGACGGGCTTGGTCAATACGATTGTGACAAGCCCCCCGTATTATCAACAGAGAGATTACGGCCGACTCGGACAGATCGGGGTTGAGGAGTCACCGCAGGCGTACATAGAAAAGCTGGTAAGAGTATTCCGAGAGTGTAAACGTACGTTGTCTGATAACGGCACCCTCTGGCTGAACGTCGGTGACAAGTACGACGGTGGTCAGCTACTTGGGATTCCTTGGAAGCTTGCATTCGCCCTACAAGACGACGGTTGGCTGTTGAGGTCCGATGTGATCTGGCACAAGCCCAACGCCATGCCTTCATCGGTGAAGACCCGTCCAACCACCGACCACGAGTACGTTTTCTTGTTCGCGAAAGGTAGTCGTTACTACTACGATGCGGACGCCATACGAGAGCCTCACGTCACGCTCTCGGAGCAAAGCATGATGAAGGGCGGGCGCAACCACTTTTACAAACGTGGTGGGACTCCGGAAAAAGGCAAAAACGGTGGGAACCTGAACCTACACAATGCGCGATGGGACCAAGCCTTCCATCCTAAAGGAAGGAACAGGCGTACCGTATGGCGGATACCCCTATCGAAGTACCCGGAAGCGCACTTTGCCGTTTTTCCCGAAGGTTTGGTCGAATTGTGCGTGGTAGCGGGGTCTCGCGAAGGCGGCGTGGTATTGGATCCTTTCTCCGGCAGCGGAACAACTGCGCTTGTGGCACGCCGTCTGGGACGGAACTACATAGGTATCGATAACAATCCCGCCTACTGCAAGATGGCCGAAGAGAGAATTGGACAGCAACTCGCACTCGTGCCGGAGGATCTAGGCTATACGCCGGAAGATAGACACTAAGGCTGCCAACTTATCGGCCAACTCCGATTCTATTCGGGTTACCTCGTTGGGGTTGGCTTGAATCCAGATGTAGTGCTCTCGAGAGAGGGCGTCCAAATCGCCCGTCCATGGCTCCGCAATGACACAGGCAGGCACCCATACCCGTTTTCTTTGGCTACGCTGATGGCTTTGAATATGTCTCTGGTAAACAGCAAGGCGTGGCCGCCGCCCATGGTCTCCCTCGTCTTGACAGGTAGCAGAATAGTTCCCCTCGAGCCGACTGCCCGTACGTCGTAAGTCTCGCCGCCGATCCGCACTTCCCTGTTGCTGACCAATCCATCGTCAAGCATGACGTTGCTCCGCCGGCGCAGGTACTGGCTCAAGGTGTCTCCTGTTCTCTTCGGGGTGCACGGGCAAGGTAGCCCGGGAACCCCGTCCGGCACAAGCCGAAGAGTCTAGAGACCCATAAACTTACGTACCCTCCCCGCCGAACCGGATCTCAAACTCGTCGGCTCCCTGCGACTTTGCCACGAAGCGTAACAGCCGCTCCCCCTCTTCGGGCAGGGCGTTGCAATCGTTCTTCGACAAGGGCTCGAACGGTTCGATCTTGAGCGTCAACTTTCCGCGTCTTTGCTCGGTCTTCCAGGTCGCGCACGCGAAGCCGTCGAGCAGCACGCCGCGCATCATCCGGTCCCTGACGAGCAGCTTGCGGTGCTCGTCAGAGATAATACGAGTCCTGTCATTGTGGGAGAGCAACACGTTGTCGAAGGCCGGCAGAAAGCGCGGCGGAGCCGGGGCGCCAGAATCGGGCAGCGGGGCGCCGGGCACGTCGAACAGCTCGCGGCCGTGCTCGTCGCGGAAGGTGACGAGGCGCGGTCGCAACCGCTCGAAGACCTCCCGCAGGCTACCGAGACCCGACCACGTTCGCGCGTCGGCGACGGTAGCCGGGCCGAAAGCCGCGAGATAGCGCAGGACCATCTCGTCCGGCGAGGGGCCGGGGTCGAGGGGCGGCCGAGCCAGGACTCGGCCGTGGTCCAGGTGGCCTGCCCGCTCTCGCCCCAGACGCCCCGGGGTGGCACCTGAACCAGCGGCACCAGGAACGTGATGGCGTAGGCGAGGGAGTAAGGGTCGCGATCCGGCCAACTCTCCTCGAGCAATACGCTGAGCTCGGCGCGGGTGCGCGGCCTGTCCTCCAGCAGGGCCCGTCCGGCGGCCAGCAGCGCATCGAAATCCATACCTTCCAGCTCGCGGCGGAAGGGGCTGCCGGAGAAGGCGCGGGCGAGGACGGGCTGTATCAGGGGGCGTAGCTCCAAATAGTCGCGGGCACTGACGAGGTGGATGGTCGCGCGCATCAGCGGGGCGCGTACCACGTGCCGGTCGATGGTCAAGCGTGCCAGCTCGTCGGGCTCGAAGGCCTTCAGCCGGGTCCACAGGCCGAGATAGGGGGCGTCTGGCTCCTGGGCCTGCATGCCGGCCAAGCGCTCGATGGCGTCGAAGGCGGGGAACTCCTGGCGACGCAACAACATCTGGCGTTCCAGCAGGGCGCGGTTGAGGCTGCGAGGTCCGAGGACGTCAGTCGTCATCGGAGCCCACGGAAGAAGCCGCGTATGTCGCCAACGAGCAGGTCAGGCGCCTCCATAGCAGCGAAGTGACCGCCGCGGTCGAACTCCGACCAGTGCACGATGTTGTTGACCTGCTCCGCGAAGCGCCGGATCGGGACGTCCTCGGCGAAGACTGCCACCCCGGTCGGCACCGCCGAGGGCGTGGGCCAGTGGCTCGAGTGCGTACTCTCGTAGTAGAGGTGCGCCGACGAAGCCCCCGTAGCAGTTAGCCAGTAGAGCATCACGTTGGTGAGCATCTGGTCCCGGTCTATCACCTTCTCCGGCAGAGCGGCCGACGGGTGGGACCACTCCTTGAACTTCTCCACGACCCAGGCGAGTTGCCCGACCGGAGAGTCTGTTAAGCCGTAGGCGATTGTCTGCGGTCGGGTGCCCTGTATCTGGAAGTAGCCGTTGCCCTCGGAGAGGAACCTGTTCATCCTCTCGACGCGAACCTTCTCGGCGTCGGTAAACCCGGAGAGCACAGCCACGTCTACGTCACCGAACGGGATGAAGCCCACGGTGGCCGCGTTTACGTGCACGCCCGCGACGTGATCCTCATCGACCCTGCCCAGGTCGGGCGAGATGAACGCCCCGAAGTCGCCGCCCTGCGCGCCGTAGCGCTCGTACCCCAGCCGGGCCATCAGCCCGGCGAAAGCCCCGGCGATCCGGAAGCTGTCCCAGCCGGGCTCGCGGACAGGCCCGGAGAACCCGAAGCCGGGCAACGAGGGGATCACCAGGTGGAACGCATCCGCGGGATCGCCGCCGTGCGAACGAGGGTCAGTGAGCGGGCCGATCACGTCGAGAAATTCGACCACCGAGCCCGGCCAGCCGTGGCTGAGGATGAGCGGGAAGGCGCCCGGCTCGGGCGAGCGCACGTGCAGGAAGTGGACGTCTTGCCCGTCGATGGTGGTGGCGAACTGCGGGGACCCGTTGAGCCTCGCCTCCCACTCGCGCCAGTCGTAGGACGTACGCCAGTACTCGGCCAGCTCCTTCAGGTAGTCCAGCGGGGCACCGCGGCCCCAGCCCGCGCCGACGATCTCGCCAGGCCACCGGGTGCGGCCCAGCCGGTCGCTGAGGTCATCAAGGTCTTCCTGCGGGACGTCGATCCGGAACGGTCGGATCTCGGCATCCGTGGGGTCGTGTGTCATGGTTTCCTCTCGGTGTGGTCGTTGACGGCGACGAGGTGGATACGTCAGGCGATCTGCTGCACTGCCCAGCCGTTGCCGTCCGGATCGCTGAAGAAGACGAACCGGCCCCCGGGGCCCTCCCGAACCTCGCTGACCTCGACCCCACGTCCGACGAGCTCCCGCCGCGCGGCGTTTATGTCTGAGACGACCAGTTGCACGCCCCTGACTGAGCCGGGCTCACCCTCCACGATCCCTTTTCCTATCGCGATCGAACAGGCAGATCCAGGGGGAGTCAACTGAACGAAACGGAGCTCGTCGCTGACGGTGTGGTCGTGGTCCGCGTTGAAGCCAACCTTCTCGGTGTAGAAGGCCTTCGCCACGTCCACGTCGGAGACGGGTATCGCCACTAACTCGAGCTTCCAATCCATGAAGTTTCGACCTCCTTCATTTCGATCCACAAACCTCTTTGCGGAACAAACTGTTCCGTTCCATTATATGTGAACGGAACGCTTTGTTCCACATATAATTACGATATGAGAAGAGAAAATATGCACGGGCCGTTGAGTGGTCGTCGGGCTCAGGCGGCGCGCAACGACCGCGTGATCCTGGATGCGGCGCGCGAGGTGTTCGTCGCCGACCCGAAGGCCCCGATCTCCGCGGTCGCCGAGCGGGCCGGGGTGGGCATCGGGGCTCTGTACCGCCGTTACGGGAGCAAAGAGGATCTCCTGCGGCGGCTCTCCGCCGACGGCCTGCGAGTATACATCGCTGCCGTCGAGGATGCTCTGGTGGACGAGGGCGATCCCTGGAAGGCCTTCGCAAATTTCATGCGTCGCGTCGTGGACGCCGACACCCACTCTTTGACGCTGCGTCTCGCTGGCACCTTCACCCCCACGGAGGAGTTGTACCGCGAGGGCGCGAGGGCGCAAGAGCTAAACGTGGAGCTGTTCCAGCGCACCAAGGCTGCGGGCGCCATCCGGTGGGATATCGAGGTCGACGACATCGCCCTGCTACTCGAGCAGCTGGCGGCCGTCCGGATGGGGGACGAGGAGCGTACCCGACAACTTCGCCGCCGGTACCTGGCCCTCTTACTGGACGCCCTACACGATCTTTCGGGTTCCCGACTGCCGGGACCCCCACCAAGCTGGGAAGAGATCGGAAGGCGCTGGAGTACCTAGCTCCGATCCCCGGCATCCGTTACCGACGGTTGTGGGTTAGAATCAGCGGGCCATGCACCTGAGAGTCGGTTTCCCGTTGAGAAGCGAAGGCTACCTCGGCCGGGCTGCGGCCCTCGCGTCGCGGCATCCTTCCTACCAAGTCGAGGGCGTAAACGGCACGGCGCGGGTTTCGGTGGACCTGGATCTCCCCTCGGACTGGCGCCTTCTGGACGACTTCTCGGGGCTCCTTCGCGGTGAGGGCGACGCCGAGTACGCGACCGAAGGGAACCCTATTTCGGCGGACGAGCTCTTCGGTGGCCTGAGGTGTTTTCTGCGCAAGCAGCGCTCGGGGACGGCGGCGAAGGAATGGTGTACGCCGGGTTCTCTAGCGGGCAAGCAGCTCTTCCCGTGCCGTCAGATCCGGGTCTACGACAACGACCACCTCACGGCCAACTCGTGGTACTCCTTCGGCAAGATGGACGACGGCGCCGTCTTCGACGTGGACAAGGACGCCATCACCGAGCGCGTCCTCTCCGACCTCGGCCCGTGCGTCAGATGCCCCATCCTCGACCTCGACGCGACCGCCGAGATAGTGGCCCGCCTCCCCGAGAGAATAGACCCTGGCAGGGACGAGTCCTGGGTCTACAGGGAAGAGGGAGAACTTTCTAACTGGAAGGTGGTCAAGACGCGTGACGTCCGCGAGGAGGCGGCCCCGCAGGATGAGAAGGAGGGCCTCTTCGAACGTCTGGCCAGGAGCGTGCGGAGCGGGGGGGCCGGGGTCGCGGCTGCGAGCGGTGCGGCGCCGGGCAGCCGTAACGTGCCCGAGACCCGTTACGAGGACGTCGGCGGGATGCGCGAGACCATAGATCTGGTGCGCGAGGCGGTGGAGTTGCCCATAACGCACCCCGAGATCTTCCGCAGGCTACACATCAGGCCCCATAAAGGCATCCTCTTCTATGGGCCGCCTGGGACGGGCAAGACGCTGCTCGCGCGGGCGGTCGCCAACGAGAGCGGGGCCCACTTCATAGCAGTCTCGGGTCCGGAGATCCTCAACAAGTTCTGGGGCCAGAGCGAGGCCAGGCTGCGCTCCATCTTCAACGAGGCGCGGTCCAAGGCGCCCGCGATTATCCTCTTCGACGAGATAGACTCCTTCGCCTCCTCGCGCGATATGATGAGCGAGAGCTTCGAAGCGACACTCGTATCCCAACTCCTCTCCCTCATGGATGGGCTGAACAACCTGGGAAGGGTGTGCGTGATAGCCACCACCAACCGCCCTACGGCGCTCGACCCTGCGCTCAGGCGACCGGGCCGGTTCGACCACGAGATCGAGGTTGGCCTCCCCGACGCCGAGGCGCGACTGCACATACTAGGCATCCACACCCGGGAGATGCCAACGGACCCCGATCTGAACCTGGAGCAAATAGCGTCCCTCACCGGAAGCTACTCGGGCGCCGACCTGGAGGCCCTGTGCCGCGAGGCCGCCCTCGTTTGCATGCGCCGTACCATCAACCTGCGCGACTTCGAGAAGCGGATAGCCTCCCACCAGCTCTCGGCCCTCTCCGTCACCACCTACGACTTCCGCACCGCCATGAAACGTATAGGACCAAGCATCCGGCGCTAACGCCGGTTGGTCTGGGCTCAGGCTGGCACTCGCTCCCGGGACGCCGCCTCCAGGCTGAGTCCTTTGGCGGCGTGGAGGGCTTCCGGAACCAGGGAGAAGAGTTCGGGGGAGAGTTCTACGCAGCACGACGGTTTTTGGGGGAAGATCATGCGCCGGAACAGGTCCCCGAGCGGGATGGTGCCTCTGCCCGGTGGGAGGTGCAAGTCTCCAAGCCCGTAGACGGTGTGCTCAGAGACCGCCGGCTCGCCCGTAAGATTGGTCCTCTGCAGGTTGTCGTGAAGGTGTACGTGGCGGACGAGTGGTGCCAGGGCGGCGCACTCCTCGATAAAGTCGAAGCCGAAGACGCGCGCCGCGAGGGCCGCGTGTCCAACGTCCAGACAGATGCCGACCGCGGGATGGTCGACCCTGGAGATCTGCTCGGCCAGCTGGGAAGGCCAGACCGAGTAGTCGTAGACTGCGCCGCGCAGGATGGGCTGCTCGGGATAGTAGTTCTCGACGGCGATGGTCAGGCCCAGTTCTCCCGCAAAAGCTCCAGCCTCCCGCAGGGCGGATCTCTCGACTGAGAGCTGGTCTCTCATGCTGTGCCGGAAGTCGCGCGCTCCTACCCGCTGGCCGGCGTGGCAGATTACCACCCCAGCGCCGATACCGTGCGCGAACCGGAGGCTGGAGTTGAGGACGGCGCGCTGAAGGTCGTGGTAGGTTGGATCCATGAGGTTGACCTCGAGCGGGGCGTGGACCGTGTACGCCAGCTCCGCCTCCAGCAACGGCTCCCTGACCGCCCGCAGCCTGCTCGTATCCAGGCTACCGCCGAGGATAACCCCAAGGTTCTGGGGCCAGACCTCCACGAACTCCGGTCTGGCGCTCTTCAAGAACGCGAGATCTTCGGTGAGCCCGCTGACGCCCTCCGCATATACCCGGGACAGGTTGGTACCCACACTCTGAAAGACCATACAGTTCCTCTCTCCCTTAGAGCCGTACGAGATCTCGCGCAGTATAGGCTCGCCGATCCTCTCCTGGGTGAACGGAGCGTTAACGATGGGTAAAGCCTGGGTTTAACCGATTCTGTCAGATGAGCCCGTATACTCTTACGAGAAAAACGGAGCGTTGGGAAAGGCCGAATTGAGCAGCTACGAGGACTACACGCACAAATCCGGCAACTACGACAAGACACGGGAGCCTATAGGGACCGAGATCCTCGTCGGTTGCTTCGCCCACGCGCCCGTACCACTGGACCGGACGGTAGTATTGGATGCCGGGTCCGGCACCGGCAGCTACTCCGACGCGCTGCTCCATTACGTCGGCCGGATCGAGGCGGTTGACCTCAACCCCGGTATGCTCGAGGTCGCCGCGCGCAAGCTGGCGTGGGCAGGAGAGCGCATCTCTTTTCATTCCTCGAGAATCGACGAGTTGCCCTTCGAGAGCGCGACTCTCGACGGGGTCATGATCAACCAGGTACTCCACCACCTGCCCGACGATGCAGCGGAAGGTTTCCCCGCCCACCAAAGGGTCTTCCAAGAATTTGCCAGGGTTCTGAAGTCAGGCGGCATCCTCACGGTCAGCACCTGCTCCCAAGAGCAACTGCGCCACGGCTACTGGCACTACCACCTCATCCCCGAGGCCGCCGATGCCCTCCGAAACCGATACGTCCCGCTCGACGAACTGATCGAAATCCTCGACGACTCTGGTCTCGACCATCGGGGAAGCTTCACGCCGGTCGACGCCACGGTCCAGGGCGACTCTTACTTCGACCCGGCCGGGCCTTTGAACAAGGAGTGGCGCGACGGAGATTCAGTCTGGTCGCTGGTCACCGAAGACCGCCTGAACCGGACCCTCTCCCGGATCCAGAAGCTGAACGAGAGGGGAGAACTGCAAACCTATGCGGCGCGCAACGACGCCCTGCGTAGCCACATCGGCCAGGTAACAATCCTTTTCGCCTCCCGCAGATAAACCAACTCCGAACCCTCGGTAGATTGCGAATGGTTAACACAGAGTTTACAATCGCCTGACTACAACACGGGCTTTGGGGCGCGCCCGCTCGTAGCGAGTAGAGAGGAATACGATTGGATGGAGTGTATGCCGCGCTTGCACGCGTGCCTTTTTTCGGTAACGTCCCACGGGACGCAATCAAACTCGAGCGTTTCGATGGCGCTCTTACCAACGTCTGTTACAAGGTGACGACGGGAAACACAGCATACATGCTGCGTCTCGCCGGGGAAGGTACCTCGGATTACATCGACCGTACGGCTGAGGAGCACAACGCGCGGGTCGCGGCGGCGGCCGGGGTCAGCGCGGAGGTGGTCTACTTCGACGCGAGAGACGGCACGATGGTGACCCAATTTATAAAAGGGGTATCCATGAACGCCGGGAAGGGGTTCGACCGGGACCCGGGAACACCGGTTCGGGCCGCGCTGGCGCTGGAGCGGGTTCACAGTCTGGGAAGGGCTTTCAGGTCCCGCTTCGACGTTTTCGCCACGATCGAGGATTACCTGGGCCTCTTGCGCGAGCACCGAACGCCGTTACCTGAGGGTTACTATGAGGTAGAATGGATGGCGAGGACGGTACGACGGACGCTAGAGGCTTCTCCTATTCCCCTCGTGCCCTGCCACAACGACCCGTGGCTGGGGAACCTCATCGATGCGGACGGACGCATCTATCTGATCGACTGGGAATATTCCGGCATGAACGATCCGTTATGGGATCTGGGAGACCTCTCCGTCGAGGCGGGATTCGGACCCGAACAAGACCGTGCTATGATGGACGCCTACTGCGGCGGCACAGCTTCTCCCGCGCTCTACGCGCGGCTGGAGATCTACAAAGCGATGAGCGACCTCCACTGGTCCCTCTGGGGCTTTGTTCAACACGTGAAAGGCAACCCGGCTGAAGACTTCTGGAACTACGGTCTGGTTAGACTCGAGGGCTGCAAGGCGCGGATGAGCAGCGCGGATTTCGGCCCGCATCTGGGCGCGGTACGCGCGGCTGGTAGGATGCGCGCTTCGGAGCGCGACTATCGGACGAGCCCGGAGCCGAGTGCTTCCGCCCGCAAGGTGGCGGAGAGCGGATAGCCTCCCGCCAGCTCTCGGCCCTCTCCTTCACCACCTACGATTTACGCGCCGCCACGCCCACGCTCTCGCTGCTATTTCGTGTTCCCGCACTCCGTGCTCTGGTATAACCCCAGGAGGTAGGACAGCGGACGCCAAAGGGAGTACCAAGCTTTATGGACTACATCCACGCGATCTCGGCGGGGTACCTCGAATGGGCCTTGTACGCCGTCGCGCTGCTCGCTGGTGTCCTCCCGGATAAACTCCTGGTGATCGTTCTGATGAGGGGCTTTGGTCGGCGCGGCTTTGGCAGAAGGGGACTCGGGCCGTTCAGGTTGATCAGGCTGGTCAGGATACTGTTCGTGCTGCTTTTCACCACGGTGCTCGGGCCTATCGTGCTCGTCGCGCTGGTGGCCCTCGGCGCCTACTGGTTTTTCGCCAACCGTCGAAGATAGACAAGCCTCACTCGCCAGGACGAAGGCGGGCATAAGGGGAGTTTTTCGACGGCCGGGGTGTTCTGCGACCATCGCCTGTACGTTCCGGGAATTGGCGCCTCAGCGGAAGTAGCGGCTAGAATAACGACCAGTTGTATAACGGGAGGGGAGCTCCTTACCTTGCTACTCACCATAGTCAACGGCGTCTTGGTGGTCGGAGGGGTCTGCCTCGCCTCCCTCATAGGGCTCGAGTTGGTCCAGCGCCTCGTGCCAGCCGTCTCGCGCTAACGCCACAACGACGTTGCCGGCTTCATCTACGCCGCCTTGGGCGTGATCTACGCCGTGCTTTTGGCGCTCGTGGTCATCGCCGTGTAGGAGGAGTACCAGGCCGCCGACGCGACGGTCGAGCAGGAGGCCAACTCGGTGGCCGAGATCTTCTGGCTGGCCCATCGGCTCCCGGAACCCGTGGGTCTCCACGTTCAGGAACTCGCCCGATCCTACGCCGAAGAGGTGGTAAACAAGGAGTGGCCCTTGATGGAGCAGAGGCAGGCACCCTTGATGACGCAGACACGAGGGACTCCCGCCGGGTGGACCATCATCGACGACAT
>JBKPOM010000094.1:0-3176 GCA_046733115.1 Actinomycetota bacterium
TCATCACGGCGTCGTCCTCGTCGTACTCCAGCGTGTAGTCGGCGTACTCTTTTTCGGGGATGGTCTGGTCGCCCGGTATGTTGCTCGCGAAACGGTACTCTTCGGCCTTCTGGACCGAGGTGCGGGGGTCGTTCTTGCGAACGGGGGCGTTGTCTTCCACGTCCGCCATCTCCTTGCGCATCTCCGCTTTTTCCTGTTCGGTCAGGTTCTGCTCGTACCGTTCGTCCTGCTGAGCCTGCCCCGTACCCGAACCTTCGGATGCCATTCCTCATATCTCCCATAAACGAAAGTGTTTTATGATATTGTTTATATGCCACCACGCATACTGGTGCAAACCTGTCTGTGATCCAAAACCCGGCCCGTTATAACGTAGTTCTATGTTCTATAGTTTGTCTCTCTCACCAGTATTAGATACCGGAGCGTCCCGGTCCGTTACACGAACTTCTTGTACACCCCTATATTGGAGGTGTCGCGTACGCCCAGCGCTTCCCTTAGCTCGTCCAAGCTGGCGCCCCGGCGCAGCAACCCGATTGCGAAGGTGTGGCGAAGGTTCATCGGGGAGACGCGCCACATCCCGACCTGGTCGCAACGCTTCCAGATGGCGTTCTGGAGCGCCTTGGAGGTCGTGACGGGACGGGCGGCGCGGGCGACGATGAGCTCCGGCGTCTCGTCGTTGCGCATCCTCAGGTAGCGGAGGACGGTTTCTCGTGTCTCTTCGGAGAGGCGCCTGACGCGCGGGGCGAGGTGGGAGCCCGGGCCGCCGAGGTGAACCTGGGCGGTTTCGAGGTCGACGGCGCTCTTCAGAAGCGCCCGAATCTCGCTCACCGTCACCCCCGTATCGAGCATCAGCCTTATCACGGCGGCGTCGCGGACGGCGTCGCGGGCGTTCTGTGGGAAGGAGAGGAGTTGATCCACCTCGTCCTTCTCCAGAAAGACTATCTGCTGATCCAGCGGCTGATGCATGGGTTCGATGGGCTCGAAG
The DNA here is from genome assembly GCA_046733115.1 of Actinomycetota bacterium. GTDB lineage: Bacteria > Actinomycetota > Rubrobacteria > Rubrobacterales > Rubrobacteraceae > Rubrobacter_D. Next base: position 983 of record JBKPOM010000094.1, read on the forward strand.
TCCAGCCCGGCGTCCGTGGAGGTCCTGACCCAATCGAGGAACCTCCTTACGGCCGCGTCCTTGCGGTAGACGGTAAAGCGCTTGCGGTGACCTTCGAGAAGATGGTTGCGGAACTCCATCACGGCGCCGACGCCGACCTCTTCGATCTCGGTCACATCGCGCGCTTCGAGAAATCCCGCGAACTCCCGCAGGTCGGCCACGTAAAACTCGGCCGTGCGGAGGCTCGTGCCCGGGTCGTCCGACAGGTGGGCTTCGAAGGCGTCGATCAGGTCTTCTATCTTCATGCTCCCCATTCTAACGGCAAATCGAGGCCGCTTGGTATACTGCCGGCGGGCGATGGGCGTTCCGAAGACACTGGTTTTGCTGGTCTCGCTGGCGATCTTGCTCTGCCTCCTGGTCGTCCCCGTTTTACCCGAGAAGGAGACGGCCCACGCAAAGCTGGAAACGACCACGGATCAGAACACGGGTATGCTGCTCGGGGAAAACTCCCCCAGGTTGAATCCTCCCGATGGGGTTCCGTCCGATCCCTCGAACATCTCTGCAAAAGGCGCGAACGTCTCGTCGGCCATGAAGATCACCGTTCCCAGGCTCGGCCTGAAGGACGTGGCCGTACCGACGGGATCGAGGCAGGCCGAGCTCGACAAACAGGGCATTATGCACCTGCGCGGCAGCGGCCTGCCATGGATGGCGGGCTCGAACACGTTCATCACGGGGCACGCCCTTGGCTTCCCCTGGACCAGGGTGCCTTACGCTTTCTACAAGCTCGACAAGATGAGGCCGGGGGACGAGATCTTCGTCGAAGACAAAGACGGCCACAGGTACACCTTCACGGTCTACGACACCATGACCGTCGAGCCCGGCGATTACTGGGTCACCTACCCCGTGGAAGGCGAGACCGTGATCTCGCTCCAGAGCTGTACCCCCATTCCGACCTTCGAGCACCGCTTGATCGTACGCGGCGCGCTGGTTTCGTAGAAGCGCTCAGCGCGCTCCAGTCTTCGGCTTGTGCTTTCAGCACGCTGCGCCCTTCGGGCTCCGCTTTCGGCCATCAGCTTTTTTGGCGGCGACTTCCCGCACCACCTTCTCACCACCGTACCTGCGCGTCGCGCGCTCGTCAGCTTCCAGTATCTCCCTACCTTCCTGGAAGAACGCATACACATCACGCCCGTCGAAGAGGCGCTTGGGCATCCCGCCGACTAGATAGAAATGTTCTTCGATCTCCTGTTTTTCGGCGGCGGAGTAGCGGGGGTCTTGCGTCGAGTTGTAGCGGGGTTAGTAAGTAGCCGTCGGACTTCAGGCAGCGACAGACATCATCCAAGATCCGTGTGGTCTGGTGCCAGGGGAAGTAGTGCAGCGAGAGGCTCGCGACGATTACTCCGAAATGGGCGCCGGGGAAGGGCAGCAGGCCGGGGGTGAGGTCCACGTTCTGCGTTTTCGCGGCGGGCGCACGTGCGTGAGTTTTAGCGCCTCTTCCGAGAAGTTCGCGGCGATGACGGCGAACCCGAGCTCTGTGAGGAAACGCGCGTCTTGCCCGGCGCCGCAGCCCAGCTCCCAGAACCGGAGAACCCCGGCTCGCATCCAGGAAGCGCCACCAGCGCTCCAGCCAGGGGTCTTTGCCGGCGGTCTCCTCGTTCAATCCGGAGAAGATGCGATCCCATTCTTCGCTGGTGTCCACAGGCAACCCTCCGCTACTCGAGCCCCTGATATCCTTCCTTCGGAAAACGATGTACCGGCCTGCGGGATTCTTTCCGAAAACCGTCCTACCGCTTGCGGAGGACGTGGCGTTCTATGGCGTCGTGGGCGGCGTTGATCTCCGCCGTGACACGCTCCGCCCTGACGCGCTTCTCTGGGTCGGAGAAACGGTCGGGGTGGAAGCGCTTGACCAGCTCCCTGCGTTTCTTGTCCACCTCGTCCATGGAAGTGCCTGGTGCGAGGCCCAGCCGGTTGTAGGCGGCGAGAACGGTGGGCGGGTAGCTCAGCGGGGCAAACGTGGTCGCCGAGGCCCGCCAACCCGAGTTACTGTCCTGTGTACGGCTGGCGCCCCCATTGTGTTCTGCGGCCTCTTCCGCCATGCGACGCTCTTCGGCCCTGCGCCACTCTTCGGAGGCGCCCCTCCAGGCCGCTTCGAAGGCGCTCCGAAGGGCCTCGCTGCGCTCGCGGCCGCGTACCAGCCTTTCGCGGAAGCGATCGTCTG
>JBKPOM010000095.1:0-32860 GCA_046733115.1 Actinomycetota bacterium
AGTTCTGCTGGCACTCGTCCTCGGGTACCAATTGCAGGGGTTGGCCCAGGCGCCGTCCTTACCTTCCCCGGTCCACGCGAAGCTCTCGCCGGCGTGGGCTGGCTCCTGCAACAGCGAGACACAAACGAACAGCGCCGAGCGCGAGATCAGCAATAGACCCAACTTGCGCGGTACGCCGGCAAAGACCTCTTCGTAACCGATAACTTTCCTCTTCATAACCCATCCCTTCGCGGCGCCTTCGTTACAGCTTCGAGTTTGCCGCCCCGCGCCATCGCCGACCATCCGCACCATTGGAACTCCCGGCTGGAACGCTCGAAGTGTTCGAGCCGGGAGTTCCAATCCAGATCATCGGGCGAAGGCGAGTACCCACGAGGCGTGTGGCTGCGCGGGGCTGCCGGGTTGACGGACAGGTCTAGCGACTTGCTAAAGTGCAACGAGTGCCAACGGCGCGAGGGGACTTACCATCGCCCGCGCATCCCCTGCTGTCTCCGTGGATTCCCGCGAAAGCGGAAATCCACGGAGGAGCGGTCCCGCTCAGGCGGAAGCAGTATCGAATGCTGACAAGGCGCGAAGCGCCGCCCTGAAAGCGGAGCCCGAAGGGCGCAGCGGGCTGACAACGCACCAACGGCGCCGTACTGCCGTCAGGCGCGCTGGGGGGCCCTGCGTGTTGCGCCGGCGCGCCAGGCTTTGTAGAGCGAGAGGACCGGCGAGGCGATAAAGATAGAGCTGTACGTTCCCGCGACGATGCCCACGAGCAGCGCGAAGGCGAAGTCGCTCAGCGTCGATTCTCCGAAGATCAGGAGGGCCGTTATAGGGATCAGGGTGAAGATGGAGGTGTAGATCGAACGCCTCACCACCTGACGGATGGAGCGGTTGATCATCTCGTCGAAGCGGCGCCGATTGTAGCCCACGGTCGGCGCGTTCTCCCTGATCCTGTCGAAGATGATTATGGTGTCGTAGATGGAATAGCCGAGCACCGTCAGCACGGCGACCACGGTGACCAGGCTGACCTCCCTGCCGACGATGGCGTAGAAACCTATGGTCATCAGGATGTCGTGCACGAGCGCGGCCATCGCGGCGAGGGCGAACGCGAACTCGAATCGGAAGCTGATGAACGCCACTATGATAAGTAATGCGGCCACCACGGCCTGGAGCGCCTGGTTCCTCAGTTGCTGGCCGAAGGCCGGGCTCACGGTCGTGACGCTGACCTCGCCACCGAAGGCCCGGCTTAGAGAGTCCCGGATCTGGCTCTGCTCCTGCTGGCCGTTTATTACCGGGGTCCTTATCTCGTAGCCGTTCTGCCCCAACGTCGTGATGACGGATTCCCCTGCTATGTCGCCTGGTAGCGCGGCGCGTACCTGAGCGTCGCTGAGGTTGCGCTGGGCGTTGGCCACGGTGAACTGCGCGCCGCCCTGGAAGTCTATCCCGAGGTTGAGGCCCCCGAGCGCTATCGCGACGAGCCCCGCGAGCAGGAGAATACCGGAGAGCGAGAAATACAGCTTCCAGCCGCCAACGAAGTCTACGTTCTCGAACACCCCTACTTCACCCTGGCCTGTTGCGTGGTGGCGATGCTAGATTTCGAGACCCCCATAAGGGCCGGCGAGAGGTGGATGCCGCGGTCCGAGAGGATGCCGAGGAGCGCCCTCGTGATCACGATCGCCGTGAACATCGAGAGCACGACGCCGATGGCGAGCAATACGGCGAAGCCTCGCACGGACCCGCTGGAGAGCGCGAACAGGATGAACGCCGTAATAAGCGTGGTTATGTTCCCGTCGAGGATGGCCCTGTAGCCCTTGTCGTATCCGGCCTGTATGGCGCTGCGGGGCGTCTTGCCGCGCCTGACCTCTTCCTTGATGCGCTCGAAGATCACGACGTTCGCGTCCGCGGCGACCCCGATGGAGAGAACGATGCCGGCGATACCGGGGAGCGTCACCGTGATGGGGATGATCACCACTAGACCCCAAAGCAGGAACGCGTAGATGAGGAGCGCCAGGTCGGCGACGACGCCGAGCGCCCTGTAGATGACGAGCAGCAACAGGAGAACGAGCCCGAACCCGACGAGCGAGGCCAGCAGCCCGCTCTTCAGTGAACTAAAGCCGAGCGTCGGCCCGACAGTGGTCTCCGAGATCACCTGCATGTTCACGGGAAGCGCGCCCGTGTTGAGCACGGTCTCTAACTGCTTGGCCTCGTCTTCGGGAAGGCCCTGGGGAAGACTGTCGTTGGAGATGGAGATGTTCTGGCCCAGCGGTTCCTGGACCTGCGGGGCGCTCTGGATGTCCTGGTCGAGCGCGATGGCGAGAAGCGCAGGCTGCCCGCTCGCGGCGGCGTCGGCCAGCATCTTCTGGGTAAGGGTCGCCATCTGCCTGCCGCCCGCAGACGTGAGCGTAAGGCTTACGATGCGCTTGCCAGTCTGCTGGTCGAACTCGACGTTCGCCCCGTTCTGCTTCAGCGAGTCGCCGGTCAGGTCGGGGTTCTTGTGGACGATGTATCCGTTGACGTCAGTCCCACTGCCCTGTATCGAGGGGGTTTCCTCGAAGAGGATCTTCGTCTTACCCTTCTTGTAAGCGTTGTCCTGTTCCAGGGTCTTCGTTACGTCCTTTCTGGTCGCAGCGATCTGGTTGTCAGGGATGTTCGGCTGCGGGTCCGATGCCAGGACCTGGTAGAAGCCTAGCTGGGCCGTGCTGCCGATGATGCGTATCACCTGGTCCGGGTTCTTGACGCCGGGGATCTGGACCACCACCTGGTCTTCTGACTGCACCCTGACGTCAGGCTCGGCAACGCCGAGGCGGTCGATGCGCTGCCGGATCAGGTCCGCAGCCTGCTGCATCTCGTCACGCGTGACCTTGCCCCCACCCGACTGGGAGCCCTTTAGCTGCGCGCTGACGCCGCCCTGGAGGTCGAGGCCGAGGTGCGTCGACTTGGTGACGGGTTCGTTGAAGAAGATGAAATAGGCGGCCACCCCCAGAAGGACGACCACAAGTGCCAGCACGATCAGGTTGTTTCGACGACTACCCATATGATCGGAGAATCATTCTAGCTCATCTGCCCCGGAATGGTTAGAACCCCGGTAGCGGGAGATCCAGGCCCGCGACCACGGCTCGAACCGACCAGTCCCTATCTCACACCGCGCCCGCCGGCAAAGCTCCACGGTGAAACGGACGTTGTGCAACGTGATGAGCCTGTGCCCCAGCAACTCATTCTCCCTTACGAGATGCGCCAGGTAGGCCCTGCTGTAGCCGGTGCACGCCTCGCAGGAGCACTCGGGGTCGAGGGGCCCGAAGTCCCCTCGGTACCTCGCGTTCTTGAGGTTGAGGCGGCCATCAGGGGTTAGCGCCGCCCCGTGACGGGCGAGGCGCGTCGGGAGCACGCAATCGAACATATCTACCCCGAGCGCGATGACCTCAAGGATGCCTACTGGGTCCCCGAGCCCCATAAAGTACCTCGGCTTCTCGGCGGGGAGACTGGGCGCCGTGAGGGCCAGCGTCTCCAGCATCTCTTCGCGCGCCTCGCCTACCGAGAGACCTCCGACGGCGTATCCATCGAACCCGATCTCCACCGTCAGCCCGAGGCTCTCCTCCCGCAGATCCGGGTACAATCCGCCCTGCACGATCCCGAAGAGCGCCTGATCTACTTTCCCGTGCGCCTCCTTGCACCGTCGCGCCCACCGCACCGTCCGACTCAACGAGTCCTCGTGGTACCCGCGCCCTGCGTTGGCCGGCGGGCACTCGTCGAGGACCATGGCCACATCAGACCCGAGCTCCTCCTGTACCCTCGTCGTCAGCTCCGGCGTAAAGACGTGCCGCGAGCCGTCGTAGACCGAGGCGAACTCGACCCCTTCCTCCGAGATGCGTCGCGTCTCGGCCAACGAGAAGACCTGGTACCCGCCGGAATCGGTAAGGATCGGCCCGTCCCAGTTCATAAATTGGTGAAGCCCTCCTGCCTCACGTACGAGGTCCGATCCCGGCCTCAGATAAAGATGGTACGTGTTCCCGAGCACGATGCCAGCCCCCACCTCCCGCATGTCCCCGGGCGTGAGACCTTTGACCGTACCCTTGGTCCCAACCGGCATGAAGGCGGGCGTCTCCACAACTCCGCGCGGCGTCTGCAAGACACCTGCGCGCGCCTCACCGTCGCGGGCGACGACCTCTATGGAGACGGGCGCTGCTACCGTCGCCGTCCGCCGCCGAGGAGGAGCATCGCGTCACCGAAAGAGTAGAAGCGGTAGCGTTCATCTACCGCTGTTCTGTACGCCTCCCTCACCAGATCGTCGCCCCCGAAGCTCATCACCATCGCGAGCAGCGTGGAGCGCGGAAGGTGAAAATTCGTGAGCAGCATATCCACAGCCAGCCACCGGTAGCCGGGATACACGAAGAGCTTCGACTCACCCTCCGCTTCACCGGTTGCGACCCAGGTTTCGAGCGTGCGGGCGACCGTGGTGCCGGCCGCTACCACGCGCTGTGCGTCCTGCACGACCTTCGCCGCCTCCTGCGGCACGTTGTAGTGTTCGGCGTGCAGGGTGTGTTCTTCGAGCCTCTCCGTCCTCACGGGCATGAACGTCCCTACCCCGACGTGTAATGTAATCCTGGCGATTTCAGCCCCTGCCTGCTCCACATCTTCAAGCACCCTCTCCGTAAAGTGGAAACCGGCCGTAGGCGCCGCGGCGGACCCTTCGTTGCGGGCGTAGACCGTCTGGTAGCGGTCCTCCGTCTCGGGCGTGGAACGGATGTACGGAGGAAGCGGCATCCTCCCGCTGCGACGCAGCAGGCCTGGCACGTCGGCGCCGGAGACGGCCCAGTGTCCATCGCCGAGGCTCTCGATTAGCTCCAACCGCTCCCCTCCGGCCCGGAGCGCGAGGCCGGGCTTGAGGCGTTTGCTCGGCCTCGCCAGCACTTCCCAAGCGCCGCCGTGCCTCGGCCCTAGGTCCCTGAGGAAGAGCAGTTCGACCGCGCCGCCCGTCGGCTTTTTGGCCTCGACGCGTGCCGGAAGCACCTTCGTCTCGTTCAGGACGAGCGCGTCGCCCGGCAACAGGAGATCCGGCAGGTCGCGGAAGGTGTGGTGGGCTATCTTGCCGCGCCGGACGTCAACAACCATCAGGCGGGAGGCGTCGCGCGGTTCGGCCGGGCTCTGCGCGATAAGGTCTTCGGGAAGCTCGTAGTCGAGCTCGGAGACGAGCACCCTAGCGGCGGAAGACGAGGTTCAGGACGATCGTTCCCACGACGGAGATCAGGATCATGAGCCCTATCGGAAAGTAGAAGGTGGCATTGCCCTGCCTGAACACGAGGTCGCCAGGCAACCGGTCTATCCCGAGACGCCCTAGCAGCAGAAACAGTGCGCCGAGCACTAGCAGCACGATCGCGCCGCCGATCAACAACTTTCCTACGCCTTCGAGTCCCACGAACCTATTGTATGCACGCCGGGTCCGATGTCCAAAGGCGCTATTGCTTGCGGTCCAACTCCGCGAGCAGGCCATCCATATCGAGGGCCTTGGTCACCATAGCGAGTCCCCCATCGACGGTACGGGGCCACTCGTCCTGCGGGCGGTCGCGGTACAGCTCGACGCCGTTGCCGTCGGGGTCGCGCAGGTACAGGGCCTCAGAGACGCCGTGGTCTGACGCGCCGTCGATGGGGTAGTTCGATTCCACCAGCCATTTCAGGGCCTGCGCGAGGTCCCGTCGTTCGGGATAGAGGATGGCGAGGTGGAAGAGCCCTGCGGAGCGGGCCGGGGCGGGGTCGGCGTTGCGGCTCATCCAGGTGTTGAGGCCGATGTGGTGGTGATATCCGCCTGCAGAGAGGAATACCGCGTCGTCGCCGTACCACTGGGTCACCTCGAAGCCGAGTACATCCCTGTAGAAACCTAAGGCCCGCTCGATGTTCGCGACCTTCAGGTGAACGTGGCCGATACGGGTTCCCGCGTTTATCACCCGCCCGGTGCGCTTGCTCGTCTGCATACGTGCTCCTCGTCCGGATCTTCTTCCCTGTGATTCTACCCCCGCCCGCCGGGGTGTTGACGGCACCACCTCCTATGGAGATGAGGAGCGCAGCGGAGATGCTCGCGACCGTACCCTCAAACGGCTCCGCGTTTCGCTGGCACGGCCAGGCCTCCCTCTCTATACTCGTGTGATCGACGTATGACCCGCGGGTTGGGAGATAACCATGGAAATAACCGACGTCAGGCGCAGGAGCAGTACCATCCTCGAAGGCCGCGACCGGGCGCCGGCCCGTTCCTACCTCAAGGGCATGGGTTTCTCCGACGAGGACTTGAGCAAGCCCATCGTGGGTGTTGCCCACTCCTGGATCGAGACGATGCCGTGCAACTACAACCACCGTCATCTGGCCGAGAAGGTCAAGGACGGCATAAGGGAGGCCGGCGGTACGCCGATGGAGTTGAACACGATCTCCATCTCCGACGGCATAACGATGGGGACGCAAGGGATGAAGACCTCGCTCGTGAGCAGGGAGGTGATCGCCGACTCCATAGAGCTGGTCGGGCGCGGCCATATGTTCGACGCGATGGTGACGATAGTCGGCTGCGACAAGACCATTCCGGCCGCCGCGATGGCCCACGCGAGGCTCGGCGTGCCAGGCGCCATCGTCTACTCCGGCTCCATAGCCCCCGGCCGCTTCAAGGGACACGACGTAACGGTCCAGGAAGTCTTCGAGGGCGTCGGCGCCAACGCCGCCGGAAGGATGTCCGACGACGACCTCCTAGACCTCGAGGAACACGCCTGCCCCGGCGCGGGCGCCTGCGGCGGCCAGTACACGGCGAATACGATGGCGATGGTCCTCGAGTTCCTCGGCCTCTCGCCGATGGGTTCGGCCGGCCCTCCCGCCCTCGACGGCCGCAAGGACGAGGTCTGCGCCCGCGCCGGAAGGCTCGTGATGGAGTTGCTTGAGCGCGGCCTCACCCCAGAGCGCATCCTGACCCGCGAGGCCTTCGAGAACGGCATCGCCGCCGGCGCCGCCACGGGTGGCTCGACAAACCTGGTTCTGCACCTGCTCGCGATAGCCCGGGAGATCGGGATTCCGCTCGACATCGACGACTTCGACCCCGTGAGCAATCGGACCCCCATCATCGCCGACCTGAAACCGGGGGGCCGCTACACGGCCGTGGATGTGGACCGCGCCGGGGGGAGCAGGCTTCTCGGGAAGCGGCTGCTCGGCGCCGGCCTCATCGACGGAAACCAGCTCACGGTCACCGGCCGCACCCTCGCCGAGGAGGTCGAGGGTGCCGAGGAGACGCCGGGGCAGGACGTAATCGTCACGGTCGAAGAGCCGCTCAGGTCCTCGGGAGGACTCGTGATCCTCAAGGGCAACCTCGCTCCCGAGGGCTGCGTGGTCAAGGTCGCAGGCTACACCCGCCTCGAGCACACGGGCCCTGCCCGCGTCTTCGACTCGGAGGAGGAGGCCATGGCCGCCGTGCAGGCTGGAAGCATCTCGCACGATGACGTGGTCGTGATCCGCTACGAAGGGCCCAAAGGCGGACCAGGGATGCGCGAGATGCTTGGCGTCACCGCAGCCCTCGTCGGCCAGGGCCTCGGCGAGACGGTCGCCCTGCTCACGGACGGACGCTTCTCCGGCGCAACCCGCGGCCTGATGGCCGGCCACGTAGCCCCCGAAGCAGCCCACCGCGGCCCCATCGCGGCCCTGAGGGACGGCGACACCATTACCTTCGACATCGAGGAGAGGACCCTAAGCGTAGACCTGCCGGCCGTGGACCTCGAAGCCCGTCTGGCGGAGTGGCAAGAGCCCGAGCCACGCTTCGCGGCGGGAGTTATGGCGAAGTACGCGGCCCTCGTCTCCTCGGCCTCCGAAGGTGCCGTCACAGACCCCAGCCTCGGGCCCACAAAGTACGGCGGTATATAAAGATTGGACTACCCGAAAACCAGGCCTTCAGCGGTCGGCTGTCAGCGGTCAGTCTCCGTTTGCCCCGCGATAGCGGAGCGGGAGCGCGAACCAGAGCAGCGCGAAAAAGAAAACCAGGAGTAACGTCACGACTACTGCGGCGACCAGGCCGAAGATGAAGTCGCTTACCACGAAGACCGCCCCGACCATCGCGGGCACGAGGAAGACCAGGCCGGCTATCGTGAGCATATTCCCCAGCTCCAGGCGCTGCTCCCTGACGCCCTCGCGCCACAGGATGCGGTGCTGCGCCGAGGCGCCATGAGGAGCGCCGTGGCGATTGCGGTGCACAGCAGTGTCACGAAAAAGACCCCGGTCTCCAGGCCGTCCAGCTCCGAGAAGCGCTGGCTAAAGGGCACCGTCAGCAGAAAGGCGAAAAGAAACTGGACGCCGGGTAGGATCACCCGAAGCTCGTTGAGTAGCTCGATGAGCTCCCGCGCGGTCCGTTCCTGACGGCTGTCCCCCATCCGTTCGTCCGATTCCGAAAACCCGGCTTCCTTCATGCCCTTTGCTCCCTGCCGTCCAACGCTGATTTGACATACAGTTTACATAGACGGCCGGAAGCCACGGGTCAGGGCACCGTGCGTTAGTCAAGGCTGACTGATTCGGGCCCTTCCACCTCGTCGCCCACGGTCGAAGAGATGGCCTTTTCGAGGGGCATCGCGTAACCCCGGGCCGACGCTTCCTCGAATGCCTCTTCCTCGAGTTTCGTGCGGGCGGCGTTCACGGCGTACTCGTGATCCGTCCTTTCCACCAAAGTGAGGGGTAGGCCCATCTCATCGCGTAGCGCAGCGGATGTTCCGAGCAGCCGGGCCGCCCGCTGTGGTCGACCCTGCACCGCCGCCACCCGGGCCATGCCTTCGACGGGGACGACGACGTGGTGCATGAAGCCGAAGCGTAGTCCCAATCGCAGGCTCTCCTCGTACAACTCGGAGGCTCGTGCGTCCCTGCCCAGCTCGCACTCTATGCTCCCGAGCCTGGCCAGCGTGTTGGCGAGGGCGTTGGCCACGAGCAAAGGGTACGGCTTGCGCCGCAGGAAGGTCAGGCTCTCCTCCAGCAACGTCCTGGCCCGTTCGAGGTCTCCCCGGGCGCGCAAGGCGTCTGCCAGGGAGCAGGTGGCGAGGCCGGAGCCGAAGGTGCTTCCGAACTCGCGCGTGATGGCTAGGGCTTGCTCGCTCAGGCCTACTGCCCGATCGTAGTCCCCCCGATGGTAGGCCACGACCCCCAGCTCCCGCAGCGGACCGCTCGTGCCCTTCCTGTGGCCCATCCTCTGGTAGAGGGCCAGGCTCTCCTCGCACAGCGCGACCGCGCGGTCGTAGTCCCCCTGTCCGCTTGCCAGTATGCCCGCGACCAGGTGCAGGAATGCCCACCGCCGCGCTGGCGGTGTGGGCTCGGCCACCCCGCCCTCCGGCTCGCCCAACACCAGCACCGCCTCCAACCACCGGCGGCCCTCGCTCATGTGGTAGCGCTCGGCCCAGAACCGCCACATCATCAAGCCCAGCCGCGTCCCGATCCCTACCGCCCGGTTCCGGATCGCCCAGCGGAGCGCCGCCCTCAGGTTGTCGTGATCTCGCTCTAGGACCGCCAACCACTCGTCGAACATGCGTGCGGAAGCCTCCGGCTGGACGGCCTCCGCCAGCGCCAGGTAGTACAGCGCGTGGGCGCGGTGCATCTCCTCGGACTCGCCGCTAGAGCGGAGGCGCTCCGCCGCGTACTCCCGGATCGTCTCCAGCATGGTAATGCGCGGCTCTTGCGGTCCCGACGAGGTTTCCGTTCGCGAGACGAGCAGGCTGTTGTCCACCAGCGATGCCACCGTCTCGAGGACTCCTCCATCCTCGGGCATGCCGGGTCCGCACACATCCTCCGCCGCCTCGATGGTAAATCCGCCGGCGAAGACGGCGAGGCGCCCGAACAGCATCTGCTCCTCGGCGCCGAGGAGGTCGTAGCTCCACGCGACCATGTCGCGCAGGGTCTGCTGCCGCTCTGGCAGGTCGCGGGCCCCGCCAGAGAGCAGTTGCAATCGGCGATCCAGCCTGTCCAGCAGCGCTTCCGGCGGAAATAGCTTGACCCTCGCGGCCGCAAGCTCTATGGCCAGCGGCAGTCCGTCCAGCCGGAGGCAGATCTCCGCCACCGTGGCCGCGTTCTTGGCGGTAAGCTCGTAGGTGGGCGCGACGGCCACCGCGCGCTCGCAGAAGAGCCGCACCGCCGGGGAGTGCGCCACAGGTACCCCTTCCCCGAGGAAAAGCGGCGGCACCGGGAACTGCCTCTCGCCACTGAGCCGAAGCGGCGCCCGGCTCGTCGCGAGCACCGTTAGCTGCGAGCATTCTCTTATCAGGTCGGCAACCACGGGCGCGGCCGACAGGAGGTGCTCGAGGTTGTCTATCAGCAGCAGCATCTGCCTGCCCCGCAGATGCCCTTGAGCGCATCCATCAGCGACTGATCCGTCGCATCCTTGACCCCGAGCGCCTCGGCGAGGACAGAAGGGACGAGATCGGGGTCCCGCAAGGGCGCCAGGGCCACGAAAACGACACCGTCGGCGAAATCCGCTCGTGCGCGCCCGGCCATCTCCAGAGCCAGCCGGGTCTTGCCCACGCCGCCGGGCCCCGTCAGCGTTAGCAGCCGCACGTCATTGCGACGCAGGAGGTCCGCCACGTCCTCCGCCTCCCGCTCGCGTCCGATGAGCGGCGTCGAATGCGCGGGAAGGAAGCTTTGAGGGTGCTTTGCCGCGGCACGGCGAGCGGAGGGGGCCCTGGCCGCCGCTTCGAATTCGGCGAGATCCTGCTCTTCCAATTCCAGGGCTTCGGCCAGCTTTTGCACGGTGTAACCGTGCGGGCGCCGCCGTTCGCCGCGCTCGAGCAGCCCGATGGCCTGGGGAGTGAGGCCCGTCCGTCGGGCCAGGTCTTCCTGGGTGGCGTTGGCCGAGGCCCGGTGGCGACGCAGCAGATCGCCGAACTGGACTTCCGTGTCTGTCTGCCCCCCTCTCACCTTCCGCTCCCGTACTGCTCGTCCGACGGCATCGTCTCGGGCGCTATCCCCCGAGCACGCCGGGCGACAGGTTCTCGAAGAAGAGGCGCCTGACCATCTCGCTCCGGCTGTTTACACCCGCCTTCTCGAAGATGCTCCTGAGGTGGCTGTTCACCGTGTGCTCCGAGAGGAAGAGATCTCGGGAGATCTCCCTGGTCGAGCACCCGCGCGCCACGAGCTTCACAATTTCCTCTTCGCGGGGGGTGATGCTGTAGGAGGCGACGTTGAGCCGGGCCACCTCCTCAGACTCGGACGGCGAGATCACGAACACCGTCTCGCTAGGACGCCCAGGCGCGGGTTCGGTGAGCGAGGCGTGCAACGTCAACCAGCGCCCCGAGCGCCCCCGCAGGCGCACCCTCGGGACGAAGTTCTGGTCTCCGTCGGAGGCTGGGTTGAGCGCCCGCTTGAGCGCTCCGGCGGCCATGCTGACCGGGATCGGAACGCAGCCCCGGTCCCAACCCGAACGCAGATCCTCCACCTCCGAAAGCAGCCGTTCTGCGGCGGGGGTGTAGGAGAGGATGCTACCCGTGCGGTCCAGGGTGAGCACGCTCGGTATGCCGGGTTCTCGTCGCCCGTCCGTCGCCCGGGCGCGCAGTGCCGCGGCCTTCAGGCCTGCCCCGACGTGCGGGGCCACGCGTTCAAGAAGTGAGACCTCCCCGCGCCCGAAGTCGGGCTCGCCTCTCTCGCTCGTCAGGTACCCGGCGCCCCATAATCCCCCGTCGGCGAAAAGGCCGGCCAATTCGTGGCCGAAGCTCGCGGGCCCGAGGTATTCCCTGTACCTCAGGCTGCGGTCCAGCGCGCCGGCGGCGGCCTCGGATAGGGGCTGGGCCGGGCGGCGCTCGCGGAGCATCTTGACGAGCCGCGTAAGGTCCTCTTCGAAGTACATCCGATGGAGGATCTCGCTGTAAGCCTCGGCGTGGCCGTCTTCGCCGGCGCTCCCGCCGTTGAAGATGTGGGTGAGGAGGTTGCTCGCCGGGTCGACCGTGGCGACGCAGTAGGACCCGAACGGGACGGCCCGCCTTAGGCTCTCGGCACTCCGGCGCAGAAGCTCGGCCCCCCGAGCCCCGCCGACGAGAGGTGTATGATCTCCAAGAAGGCCCACTCGTATGCGAAGGACCTGCTCTCGACAGCAGCGATCATGGCTTACCCTGCGCTTCTTCGAGTCCTCTCGACACGTGATACATCCATTTGCCTCAAGCTAGCGCGACCCGCCGTCCGACGCATCACTCAAATGCACCATTTTTCGTAGCAATATGACAAATTCTCGTTATACACCCCACGAGCGACCGGGATTACCGTTCAGGGCTAGATGGTCCAGGCGAACGGAAGAAATGAGCATTCGATGGATACCATACACGTCACCGGGCAGATGGGGGCGAGCACTGGCTCGTGGTCACGGACGTGACCACGATTAAAGCCTCGGGTCCGGACACCTCCGGCAAGCTGCTTGTCCTGGAGGTTACCGTACCGCCCGGCGGCGGTCCCCCGACCCTGCACCGGCACGAGTACGCGGAGATCTTCATCTTCCAGGAGGGCGAGTTCGAGGTCGGCACGGTCGATGAGGACTACGCCCCGATCATGCTCAGGGTCGAGGCCGGGGACACCTTCTCCATCCCGTCCATGGTCTGGCACAACTTCAAGAACGTCGGCGAGGCGCTGGGAAGGTTCGACGCCGTGCACAGCCTGGCGGTAATGGAGGACTTCATGCGCGAGATCGGGCAGCAGATAGACGACCCCTACGATCACCCCGCATCAGGCGGGCCGCCTGATGCGGAGGTGCAGAGGATGATGGGGATCATCAGCAAGTACATGGACATGCTGCCGCCGGACAAGGTAGGAAGATGAGCGCCATGGACAGAAACATCACCGTTGACGCGCCTGCAAAGGGGACACATCACACCGGAGACAGGATGAACGAGCCCGAGATCGACCCGGACGGCCGCATCGGACACATCCACCTGCGCGTCGCCGACCTCGCCCGCGCAACCGCCTTCTACCGCGACGTGTTGGGCTTCGACGTCATGGCCTACGGCCCCGACTTCGGCCTTCCTGGCGCGGCGTTCCTCTCGTCGGGAGGCTACCATCACCACGTGGGCCTGAACACCTGGGAGAGCGAGGGAGGAACGAGACCCCCCGAGGGGCACACGGGGCTCTACCACTTCGCCCTCCTCTACCCAGACCGGCGCGAGTTCGGCCGCGCCGTGCAGCGGATCCTAGACCACGGCTACCCCATAGACGGCGCCGAGGATCACGGGGCGACGGTTTCCGTGTACCTCAAGGACCCGGACGGCAACGGCGTCGAGCTGTACTACGACCGCCCGAGATCGGCGTGGTTCGACCCGAAGGGCAACCCCATTCTCAAGGCCGAGGCGTTCGATCCGCGCGACCTACTAGACGACGATCTGGGGCGACAACTGGCCTGACCGTCCCTGATATCCCAGATCGAACCTAGCACCAGACAACTGCGGTAGCCACGGCACAGAAGTAGGTCCGTTACAAGATCCCACGGCCTCGCGGGTGCCTTTGCTCGGCTCGATCTCACCGAGTTCGTCGGGCACACCCGGGTAATTTTCGTCGCCCGGCCACATCCCGTCATGTCCCCTGCAGGCCGATTGTTTGGGTTGTTGTTTGCGTTTGTCGCTGGGAGTCGAGCAGCGCAAGAAGCACGATAGAAGGCGAGGCGAAAAGCCTCAAGGACGTTGCCGACAAAGGACGGGAGAACCAGATGACGATCACGCTCAGACCAGACACCAACGAACTGCGGGAGATCGCTACGCTCCCCACAGAGTCGGCCCTGCCGCGGGCCGCCCGCTTCCTATCCGACCTGGTGAAGGATACAGGCTTCAGACACGCTGAGATCCTCCCCCTCGTAGGGAAGGCGAAGAACGACCAGGGCTGGTACGTCGCCCGCCAATACGACGGGGAGGACGACTCGTACTCTTTGAAGATCTTCGTCTGGCCCGCGGGGACAGGGACCAGGATCCACGATCACTCCTCCTGGGGCGCCTACGCCTGCGCCTTCGGCATCGTCCTGGAGGAGCGCTACGACCGCCTCGACAACGGCTCGCTGGCGGAGCACGCCCGCCTGAAGATGGCCTGGCAGCTTCGGTGGAGGCCCGAGGACGGCTCATCGACGGTCCTGCCGGGCGACGGCGGCATCCACAGGGTGGGAAACCCCGGCGAAGGCGTGGCGATCTCGGTCCACCTCTACGGACCCCGGATGGCAGAGATAGACGGCCGGGACTACGACCCTTCCCGCGACTACGTCTGCGACCGGCGAGAGGGCTGAGGAGAGCGATCAAGGAGTCGGCGAGAGATCACGCCAGAGAGCATGAGACTGGCGAAGGGCGACAGAAGTAGGCCGAAATTGTACGGCACGTACGAGTATCTGATGATCGCGCACGAGCTGCAGAAGGCGCGCTTGCTGGGCCGCAAGGCCCGAAAGGACATGCACCGTTCACCGAGCTCACCCACACGGCACCGAGGAGAGCATGGCATTCCCGGAGTGATCCCACGAGGACGACAGCGGGAGGGCAAGAGACGGCCCTGACTTGTACAAGCCGGGAACCGCAAGGTCGTCGCCTGACCTTCTACAACACGACAGAGGAGAGAACGCAATGAATAAAGTGAACGAACAAAAAGTACACCGCCTGGACGAGATGGAGGAGAAGGAGGCACATCGCTTCCTCACGGAGCTGTTGTCCAACCTCAGTCCCGAAGAGGAATACGTCGTACGCCATGAGGACTATGTGCTGGAGATGCCCCAGTCCGAGGAGCGCATCCGGGGGCGGGAGAACATGAGGGCGTTCCAGGAATCCTACTCCACCAGCTCGCCGTCCGACCCGATGCGCCGTATCCGGGTGCGCCGAGTGCTGGTGAGGGAGGGATTGTGGGTCGTCGAGGGGGTCGCCGACTATGGCGGCTCGCCCGCACTGGACGTGGTGATGATCTGCGAGCTGCGCGACGGAAAGATGTGGCGGGACAGATGGTACTTCGCGGACCCGTTCGAGGCACCGGAGTGGCGCGCCCGGTGGGTCGAGCGGATGGAGACGGCAGCGCAGCCACGTTAACACCCTGAGCGCGGGATCCTCCTGCAACAAATGAAAGAAGGGACAGCAATGGCCACCAGAGGCGACACGATAGAGCACCCGGTCACGGGAAAGATGATCACCTTCCTCGAGACATCTGGGGGGACGAACGGCGAGTACGTGAGCTTCGAGCTGCGCGTGCGGCCCCACGGCTTCGTGGTCGCCCCGCACATCCACCCCTTCGCGGAGGAATCTTTCGAGATACGCTCAGGTATGTGCACTTTCGTCGCAGACGGCAACGAGCGCAAGGTCGGACCCGGAGAAGAGGCAACCGTGCCAGCCGGCGCGGTGCATGCGTGGTGGAACGCGGGCGACGAGGAGGGCGTGGCAATCGTCGAGTTCCGCCCGGGCTTCAAGACCGAAGAGTTCTTCGAGTCGTTTTTCGGGCTGGCCCAGGACGGCAAAGTCAGCAGTAAGACGGGGTTGCCGAACTTGCTGTGGCTGGCGTCAATTTTTCGGACCTACAACGTAGTTCGGGTATATCGCCAAGCCGCCGTTGTTCGTGCAACTCGCCGTCCTGGGCCCCCTCGGCGTTGTAGCGCGGCTGTTCGGCTACCGGCTGCCACATCCCTACCCTTACGCACCCCCGCAACGCCCAGTCACGAGGGGGTTGAGAGAGGAGGTCGAAATGTAGCAGGACGTGGCGCAGGCTGGAACTACCCGCGCGGAGCGCAATCGACGACAAGGTCGCGTAGGGCAACGTCGGAGACGAGCAGAGAGAATGGCAATTTTATGCTATTCCGCGCCCGAAAGGGTCTTGATAAGTTTGTGTCAGCTCTCGGAACCCAGGCCGTCAACTGCTGATCATCGCCTGACCGGCCCGAGCGTGGAACGGAAGTGAATCTTCAGATACGGAAGGAGGTAGGCATGAAGCGTGGCGCTGGCGGACGCGATGAGTATCCACATGGAAAGCAAATATCGAGCGACGAGGAAGGAAGCAAGCGAGCTATTAAGATGTTAGGCAAGCCGACGACACACGCGAGGATGACAGTCTCGGCCGCACTACTCCTGGCGTTGACCAGAACGGCGCAAAAAGCGGCCTTTCCGGCAGGTGCCGAGGCCAGGAGGCGCGCGGAAGAGGACTCGGCCATGGCGGCGGAAGGCATTGTGGCCCAGGCCGAAGAGGCGAACGCCCTGGACCCCGTAGGGTAAGCGAGACGTCAACTGCGATTACGAAGAGGAGAAAGTGACTCATGGTTAAAGCAATGAACAACGTAAAGACGCACGACGACAAGAGGCGGATCTATAACCCTGTCCAGAAGGACGCCGCCACCTTCCTCGAGACCAGCGAGGAGACGGGCGGAGAGCGCACGCTCATAGAGATCGAAGCCGCACCAGGAGGCGGGACCGCCCCCCACTACCACAAGACATACGCTGAGCATTTCGAGGTACTTCGGGGAGTGCTGGAGGTGCGGGTGGGCGACGACACGCACACCCTGATGCCAGGGCATAAGGCGGTGGCTCCTATCAATACGTTGCACCGCTGGCACAACGCTACCGAAGAGCCGGTCGTGTTTCTGGTCGAGCTCAGGCCGGGCCACAGCGGCTTCGAAAAGGCACTGACGGTCGCCTACGGTCTGGCGGGCGATGGCCTCGCCTCTGCAAACGGTCTCCCGAAGAACCCCTACCACATGACGTTGTTGTTCGAGTGGGAAGAGGGACGATTGTCTGCATCTTCGCCCTCCTCGAACCGTTGTTCGGGCTGCTGGCAAGGCGGGCCAGAAGGAAGGGCATCGACAGGGCGTTGGAAGCCAGGTACTGCGGGTAGGGCCCAGGATAACGGACGGAGACCCTGGCGAACCGGGTAGGGCATACGAGTAGAAGTGCACGAACAAAGAGAAGGGAGAAGCTATGAGCAAGGCAGGAGACATATTCGAGAACCCGATCACCGGCGAGCGGGCTGTGGTACGGGTCGGTACGGAGGATTCGGGCGGAGACCTGGTGATCACTGACCTGTACGTGAGTCCTGGTGGGCGGGTTGCCGCGGAGTACATATACCCGGTCATAAACGAATGGTTCACGCCGGTCAGCGGGAGGGTCGGCTTCCGCGTGAACCGGCAGGAGTCCGTCGCGGAGATCGGCCAGCGGCTGCATGTATCGCCAGGGACCGCGCACGACTGGTGGAACGCCGGGGATGAAGAGGCGCACGTCGTGGTAGAGGTAAGCCCCGCCGCGCGGTTCGAAGAGGCAATCTCGACTACCTTCGGCCTCGCCAGAGACGGCAAGACAAACGCCAACGGACTCCCGAATCTGCTCCAGCTGGCCCTCCCGTCCCGCGAGTTCGAGGACGTGCTGTACTTCACGAACCCCCGCGAGCCGTCCAGAAAGTGCTCTTCGCCGTCCTCGCACCGGTCGCCCGGCTGCTGGGCTACAGGGGTACCTACCCTGAGTACGGTCCTTCCGGCTTCGCCGAGCCCTGGCCCTGGCCCGGCAACGCTCGGCCACAAGCATCCATGAACCGGTAGCTGCAGAGGAGCCGATCCAACCTTACCGTCAACGACGAAGACGAAAAGATCAGCCAACGTGAAACGAACTGACAATAAGTGCGGAAAGGAAACGAGAGATGAGCAAGAATCAGCACTCTGGAGAGATGAGCAAGAATCAGCACTCTGTCGTAACCGCAGCGCCGGTGGAACGTGTCTTCGCCTTCGCGGCGGATCTCGAGAACGACCCGCGGTGTCGAACAGAGGTACAGCGGATGAGGTACACCTCGGGACGACCCGCGGCGGGCAGGTTCATAGTCGTTCGCAGTCCGGCTGTAATGGAGACGGTAATCCACCAGATCGGGCAGCGAATACACGATCCTCACAACCCGCCCGAGCAGGACAGCCCACCTTCCGAAGAACAGATGAGCCGAATGATGGAGGCAATGGGCAAGCACATAGAAATGTTGCCGCCCGACAGGATGCCGAATGCGTGATCGCACGAAAGTGTCACCAGTTGCATGTACCATTCCCGGCGAAGAGCCAACGATTTGTGGCGCGAGTGCCTCCGCTGGCGAACTCGAAGGAGGAAACGATATGTCGCTAGAAGTAAACAAGATCTTCAGACGTCCCGATCAAGGAGCGCACCTCCCTGTACTGGACATAACCCACAAAGTCACGGCGGGGGCATCTGGCGGTTCGCTCCTGATCGAGGAATGGGGCCTCCCTCCCGGCGAGATGATCCCACCGCACACCCACACGCGTGAGGACGAGTGCTCGTACGTGCTCGAAGGCGAACTGGCGTGCTACGTCGGCGGTGAGGTCGTGGTCGCCCCCGTCGGCTCCTACGTCGTCAAGCCGCGCGGCATACCCCACGCCTTCTACAACGCCGGCTCAGAAACCGTGCGGGTAATGGAGATCCTCACGCCGGGCGAGTCTTTCGAGGGCTACTTCGACGAGTACGAAGAGATCGCGTCTCGGAATACGAGCGGCGAGGAGCACCGGAGGGCCAGGGCGGAGCTCGGCGAGTGCTACGGAATAACCTGGCACGACGAGATGATGCCCGAAGTAAGAACCCGCTTCGGCACCTAGCAGGCCATCCGTGACGCTATGTAGGGAGAAGAAGTCATGAACAAGACGAACGGGCGGCAGGCGCATCGGTTCCTTGTCGAGCTGTACACTGTACGCAGCGCGTACCTCTTTTCGGCGCTGCGCCACGAAGATTACGTGATGGAGATGCCCTAGTCCGGCGAGCGCCTACGCGGTAGGGAGAACATGCGCAGGTTCCAGGAATCCCTGGCCCGAAACTTTCCCAAGCCCCCGAGCATCCGGAAAGACCGGGTGCGGGTCAGAGACGGCCTATGGGTCAAAGAGAGCCTCAACGACTACGGTGGTGGGGTAGTGTCCAACTCCGTGGTCATCTACGAGCTAAAGGACGGGAAGATACGGCGTGACACCCGCTACTACTCCCAACCGTTCGAGGCACCCGAATGGCGGGCGCAATGGGTCGAGCGGAAGTGAGGCAAGGCCCCTGGCGGCAGCACGGGCCGTCTCGCACAACAGGCTCTAGATGCCGGGGAAATCCGCCCCCCCAGTCCTCCAGGCGGATCCGTATGGCGATGAGGCCCCCGCGGAATGCCTCCGCGGCCTGCGTCCGATCCGTCCCACCATTGGGCGAGCGGCTTACACCGATCCACTTGCTGACAAGCGAAAGTCGAAGACTGGAGCGTGCCGAAAGTGGAGGCCGAAAGACGGAACGTGCTGACAAGCGAAGGCGAAGCCTGAGCGTGCTGAACCGCTTATCCGGCGCTCTGGGATCGGACGGTAGCTATCGCGTCCGGGACGATAAGGCCTATGGAGGCCGCGTGTTCGGCCGCCGCGGTGGTCTCGGGTACGGTCACCATCTCCGTCCCGAGGGCGCGAGCTTGGTCGGCTATGGCTTTGACCTCGGCGTCGCGTTCTTCGCAGGTTACGTCCCTGATGTAGACGGCCCTGATCCGTCCCGGATGCTCCCGGATGGTCTGGAGGTAAATCTCCGGGTCCTCCTCGCCAGAGTCCCCGATCAGGACGAAGGAAAGCTCCTTATAGGTATCCAACAACCGGCGGATCACGCCCAGCTTGTAGTCCTCGTGCTTGCCGAGGACGGTCGGGCTCCAGTCCTTGAGGAACAGCGGGCCGGGGGGGACGCCGTGCACGTTCAAGAAATCCTCGAGCAGATCGTAGATGTTCCACGGGCTGCTGGAGACGTAGAAGATGGGGTTGAATGCGTCTCCATCCTTGCCGCGCTGCAGCGCCTCGTAAAAAGCGCCGACGCTCTCGAAAGGGAGCCGCGTGTGGGCGTTGTTGCGTACCATGATCCAGGCCATCTTGAGCACGTTGGTCGCGCTCGACCTGACCACCGTGTCGTCGAGGTCACTGATCACACCGAAGCCGGCCCCTCGCGGCACGAGCACGTGTCCGACAGACCGCACTTCCCTCGCACCCGGAGACGGCGGCGAGAGCAAAGCCAACTCCACCGGGTGCCACCTGGCGGGACCATCCAGGCGCTCCTCGAGCCGGAAGCGCACGTCGAAAAAGCCCTCTGCGTCGGCCGTGGTCTCGACCTGCATCCCTCCAAAGGTGGCCCGCACCCGCGCGCCCGCGACCTCGTCGCTCGCGAAGCGCCGCGCCATGTTGAGCACGTTTTGCCACGCTGGATCATCCTCTCCCGCGCGGGTGATGCCGGTCTCCTCCAGCACCCGGCCCTTAAGGAACAGCTCCCGGTTCGTACCGTGGCCTCTGTAGGGTAGGATCTCGAACGGGTCGAGCAGCCCGAAGCGCCGCTTGAACCGAAACCGGAAAGCGTCAAAACGCTCCTCGACGACTTGGGCCGCCGAAAGCGCCGTGTGCCTGAGGCCGCTCAACGAGAGCCCATATTGACTAGCTCGTAAGAACCTTCACCCACCCAGGAGTCTCGATGCTCACCTGCTCGATGCCAAACCACGGCAAAAACGCTTACGTTGCCCATCTTGTCTCGAATCCTCTTCAGCTTGCGCCTTGAATGAAACTACCCGGCCCAACCGAAACTAACACCAACGGGAGGCTACTTGCAAGAAAACTACGCCCCTCACACGGCGGAAGCGGACCGTATCTGATATATACCAGTATGGGAAAGCCTTTTTCGTTCTATGATTGCTGGCTAGATCAACGCTCACATTGACTGAAGATCCTCATGACGGCGCATGCCATTCACCACTCCAGCAGCGCGTGTTCGCCGATGCGCACCTCCAGCACGTCATCCCCGCACGCCGCATGCGCGAGGCTGAACGCGGCGAAGGCTAGGTCTCCCTCGCCCTCGGTGCCGACTTCGGGGAGGTCCGGCGGATGTACATCGTAGCGCATTACGCTCTGAGTATCGACCAATCTCCCGTCGAACTCTAGCCGCGCCGGCGACGGCATCCCAACCCCTCAAGCCAACCTCTGTGGCCAACGGTAAGACGCTCACTCCCACGTGAGGCGCACCGCCTCGTCCAGGATAGACTCGTGGTCGTAGGCTGTGGTGTTTCCCATCATAACCACGCCCAGAGATAGATTCCTCCGGGTAGAGGCGCATGACGTTCCAGAAGCCGGCACCACCGCCGAGGTGCTCGACAAAAGCGGGTCGCTTCTGATCGCCCTCTCTGGAGCGGAACCAGCCCAAACCGAAATCACGCTTGCCCCCTCGGCGTGATCCGCTGCATCTCTGCTACCGAAGCCGCGGAGAGCAGTCGCATCTCCCCTACCTGCCCACCGTTCAGGTGGAGGAGAACCAGTCGGGCAGCGTCAGCTACGCCCCCGATCAGACCCCCGTAGGCCGGTCCTTTGACGTAGAACGGCTCGAACGCCACGTACCTTCCCTGCCGGTGGCCCACCACGCCCCTCGGCAACGCGGCCCTGAAGATGGGGATGAGCGGCGGCCGCAGGGGATGGTAGCCCGTGGCCGCCTCGCCACCTAAGAGCGGATAGGAGAAGCCGATCCGCTTCATCCCGAGGGGAACCAGGATCTCCTTTCGCTCATACTCCTCGTAGCGCATGCCTGAGACCTCGGAGATCACCTCGCCCAGCACCAGGTAGCCCAGGTTCGAGTAGCTAGCCCTTTCGCCGGGGGCAAACCTGAGCTTGCGGTTCTTAGCGAGCAGGCGCTCGACGAAGGCGCGCCGGTCGGGTACGGGTCCCGAGGCGGGGCACACCCACCTGATGGGTATGGGGTCGGCGAGCCCGGAACTGTGACCAAGGAGGTGCCGGACGCTCACGGGGGTGGGCTGCGACACGACCTTGAATCCCTGGTAGTACTCGTCGGCCGGGGCGTCGAGGTCGAGCCTTCCCTCCTCGGCTAGCCGCACAACCGCGGTGGCCGTTGCTATCTTCGTCATCGAGAACCAAAGGTAGCCCGTTTGGGAAGTGGCCGGGGTCGAGGTCGCGAGATCCGCGATCCCCCTTCACCACCGCAACCGACAACCCCGGCACACCTTCCGCGCAAATCTTCTCTTCGAGGAACGCCGTAAACGTTTCGGCATCCCCCTGATAGCCGTCTCATCCTGATCCGTTCCCCAACCCCTGCCTCCCGCTATCTCGGTGGATAACTACTCGGCTCGCGCGGCTCGACACCACCCAAGGATACGCGATGGATCAAGCACCACGCGACGCAACCCCGGGCAGCGTAAGGAGGCAGGCTGCCCCCGACGAACAAGGATCACCCGGGGAAAACAAGAGCCTGAACGCCGACGAGCGAGGGCGTCCGCGCGAGCGGCCTGATCAGCCGCGAGGCGGCATGCGGTCACGCGGAGCACGCCGGGCTGAGCCTGCTAAGGTATGCGGTCTGCGGGACACGTCCTGCAGACCGCTTCACCCGTTGCTAGGGATGGAGACACCCAGGTGCCGGTAAGCCCTGTGCGTGGCGATCCTGCCCCGCGGGGTGCGCTGTATGAGGCCGCTCTGCAACAGGTACGGCTCGTAGACGTCCTCGACGGTGTCGCGCGCCTCGGCGAGGGCCACGGAGATGGTGCCGACGCCAACGGGCCCGCCGTCGAACTTGTCGATGACGAGACCGAGGTAATCCCTGTCGGCCCTGTCGAGCCCAAGGTGGTCGACGCCCTGCATGTCGAGGGCGGCGTTGGCAGTCTCCTCGTCGATCTTGCCCTCGCCAACAACCTGGGCATAGTCGCGCACCCTTTTCAAGAGCCTGTTCACGATGCGCGGCGTCCCGCGGCTGCGGCGGGCGAGCTGGCTCGCGCCACCTTCGGTGATGGGGACTTCCAGTATCCCCGCGTTGCGGATCACGATCTTCTCCAGATCCTCGGGGCTATAATATTCGAGCCTCTCGGCGACACCGAACCGGTCGAGCAGGGGCTTGGTAAGCAAGCCCTTCCTGGTAGTCGCGCCGACCAACGTGAAGCGCGGTAGGCCTATCCTTATGGTACGGGCCGAAGGCCCCTGGCCGAGCACGACGTCCATCGCGAAGTCCTCCATCGCAGGGTAGAGGACCTCTTCGATCTGCCTGTTGAGGCGGTGGATCTCGTCTATGAACAGGAAGTCGCCCTCTTCGAGCGAGGTCAGAATAGCCGCCATGTCCCCGGCCTTCTCCAGCGTCGGCCCGCTCGTCGGCCTGAGCCCGACCCCCATCTCCTCGGCGAGGATGCGGCACAACGTGGTCTTGCCGAGACCGGGAGGACCGTCGAGCAATATGTGGTCGAGCGCCTCACCGCGCTGCTTGGCCGCCTGAACGAAGATCTTGAGGTTCTGCTTGAGCGCCTCCTGCCCGACGAACTCGTCGAACGAGCTGGGCCTGAGCGTCGGCTCATCGTCCCCGACGTGGGCCTCGGGATCGAGCGGGTGCTCCCCGAACTCTCCGATACCGGCGGCGCCGGTGATGTCCTCGAACGGCTGCTCGTCCCGTCTGTCGTCCCTGACGGTGAAGTCGTCCATCTCCTCGGCGCTCAACGCCTGCTCCCTATCCGCCGTAATGCCTCCTTTATGTACTTCTCGACAGAATCCTGCGGCGGCACGTCCTTGAGCGCCTTCTCGGCCTCCTCGAGACTGTACCCGAGCGCCGTGAGCGCGTCCCTCGCCTCCATGTAAGGCCCGCCTCCTCCGCCACCGCCGCCACCGGCGACTACCGGCTCTGGCCCGAACGCCGCGAGGCTCTTGCCCCTCAGCTCGAGCACCAGCCGCTCCGCCGTCTTCTTCCCGAGTCCGGGAACGGAGGACAGCTTGAGCACATCCCCCCTCGCCACGGCCTCGGAGATCTCCTGCGGCGACATCGAAGAGAGTACCGACAGGGCCAGCTTCGGCCCGACCTTAGTGACCGCCGTCAGCACGTCGAACGCTGCCCTCTCCTCGCGCTCGGCGAACCCGAACAGGAACATCGCATCCTCGCGCACCACCAACCTTGTGTGCATGACACACTCCTCGCCAAGCGAGGGCAAAGCCCTGAGCGTCGCCAGCGAGGCCGAGGACCGGTAGCCTACGCCCCCGACGTCTATAACCACGCCTTCCGTATCTTTTTCGACCAGAATACCGCGTAACCTGTAAATCATGGGCTAATTATCGCGCATGGACAGCTATTTCCCCACCCCAACCTTACCGGACAGACTGCTCGAGAACGCGTGGCAAATAGCGATCGCCAGACCATCGGCCGCATCATCGGGACGGGGTATTGCCGGCAGGTTCAACAGCGCCTTGACCATCTCCTGCACCTGCCGCTTATCCGCCCGCCCGTAGGATGTGATCGCCTGCTTCACTTGCAAAGGCGTATATTCGGTCACCTCGATCCCGGCCTTGTACGCCGCAAGCAGCGCAACACCTCGCGCCTGCCCCACCGTGATCGCCGTAGTCACATTGGCATTGAAAAACAATTCCTCGATCGCCACGGTCTCGGGCTGGTACCCTCGCACCAGCTCCGTCACGCCATCGAAAAGCCGCCCCAGCCTCCGAGGCATCTCCCAATCGGGAGGCGTGATAATCGCACCGTGCTGCACATAATGCAGCCTGCTCCCCTCCTCACGAACTACCCCCCACCCCATCGTCGCCGTCCCAGGATCTATACCTAGAATCGTCTGTACCCTACCACCGGCCGCGAGCATGAATCAAGCTTACTCCTTGCCACCACACCTTGCACTACCTTCTACATATTGTGCGTCCGACCACCAACAACACAACTTAAAATTGGTGGCTCGATAGACCTATTTCCTAATTCGCGACTGATAATTCAAAATTCTACGGGTAGTCGCTCCAGTCCGCGCAGGAACAAACCCGGGCGCCGGCGCAGAGAGTCGGGGGTCACGGCCAGGTTTATGTCGGGGAAGCGTTGGAGTAGCGCAGTGATAGCGATCTGGGCTCCATCCTGGCCAGTGGCGCCCCGAGGCAGTGGTGAACGCCGCCCCGCCCGAAGGCGAGGTGCTTGTTGGGATGGCGCAAGGTCGAGGGTGTCGGGATCGTCGAAGTACTGCTCGTCGTGGTTGGCCGAACCGAGGACCGCGAGTACGAGCTCTCCTCGGGGTACTTCGGTGTCTGAGACCTCGAGGTCATGACGGGCGTAGCGCTCCGTCGCGATCTCGACGGGAGACGTGTATCGTAGCAACTCCTCGACCGCCGGCTTGATGAGTTGTGGATCGGCCTCGAGTTCTTCCAGTTGCTCGGGCTGTTCGATGAGCGTGAGCGTGCCGCTGGCGATGAGGTTGACGGTGGTCTCATGCCCCGCCACGAGGACGCTGGAGTGTGGGTACGTTCGATCCGCAGGAGACCTGAACTCCGTGATCTCTGCGTCTATCCACTCTGCGTCGTGGAAGCGGGCGACGCTGACGCGATGGTGGCCGTCTGTTACGAAGTAGAGGCCGCCGAGCTTGTAGAGAACAACGGGGGGCAGTTCTCGGCCGAGCCGGAATGCGCGATCTATGCGCTTCCAGCGATCGCGCGAGAGGGCGCGCAGTGGCATGAACCCCTCGTCTAACCAGTCGTGCTTTCCGGCGCTGCCGACGATGCGCGATAGCTCCACCGTGGCCCTGCCGCACCGGGGGAGACCGCCGACAGCCCGCATCGACCGCCGCTGTTCTTCGAAAGAAATGAGTGTTCGCGTTCCGTTACTCCGGCGCAACTTCGCTCGGAGCCCGCGTATCCTCGCCCTGCGCCTCGCCGCGGTGAACTCCCTGTCGACCTGCTCTTCCAGGCTCATCAGGTCCACCATCGCCGCCGTCCTTTTTGCCACCTTGGTTGCGTAAATTATAGCGCGCGCTATGAATTAGGAATTGAGAACTAGGAACTCGGAATTGGTGGCTCGACGGAACTAACTCCAAGTTCGAAATTCCTAATTCAAAATTCGTTTCTCGTGGTCTCGGAGACGGTGGTTTGCGGTTGGGTAGATTCGGGGGCGGTGGTTTCGGGGACAGGCGGCTCGTCCGGGCCGATCACGGTGATAATATCGGAGGCGAGGTCACCGCCCATCACGAGCTTCCATTCCCCGTCTTTCTTCACCATCTCCTGCGTCGCGGAGGGGTCGATCTCCGGGTCAGCCGCGATGTCACCGTCATGGTCGTAGAAGATCCTCGTCATCCGGAAGGTGGCACGGGTGGCACTCATGTAGAGCGGTGTAATACTGTCGAGGGTCACGTACTGCTTGCCCCATTTGGGCTCCCAGAAAGAGAGCCACTCGCCGAGCGTGATGTCCTGGACGGTGGCCGGGTCGAACATCTCGTAGGCCTCCTCGTACTCCCTTTCGTTCAGGTAGAGGTGGTAGACGCGCAGGTAGTCGTCGGGAGGCACCTTATCCGTGTTCCTTTCGAACAGGTCGATCCGGGCTTTGCCACGATGCGTTTCGATCTCGAGTGTTTCCGGGACGATGCCGTTGGGCACCTCGAAGAACATGGTGGACGCCCGCGTCTGGGCCGTCCCCAGCTCCATGCCGTCGGTGCCGCCCGATGGAGGATCGATGGCGTCGTCCTGTTTGTAGGAGTTGCCCTTATCGTCGATCAGCTTCGCCTCGGCGCCCGTCGTCAGCGGCGAGCCGGAGACGTTCTTCGCCAGATAATCTACCGCGACGTACTCGCTCTCGTTGTCGCCCCGCGTTACCGGGGAGGCCCCTGGCTTCGACATGGCATAGACACGGTCCCTGGATCTCACCTCGAAAATCCTGAAAGACAGGTCACCCGCCTTTACGCGGTCACCTATCCCCCCGTCGGGTTCGATTTGTGCCATCCGTGCTGTCGCGGGCTCGGGCGCGCGCTGTTTGGAAGAGCCGGCGATCACGGCCCCGCCTCCGGCTTTTCCCCCTCCGGCCCAAGAGCATGCCGGAGAGAGCACCAAAGCCGCCACCAACACCGCGAGCATCAGGGTGTTCTTCAAGGGGCGCGTCCGCTTCTTCGCTCGGCCGTCCAAGACGGGCACGATTATACGACGGGCAACTATGACGTTGCGCCGACACATTCGGTCCGGTGCAACCTGCAGACGAGCGCCCGCGAAAGCAACGACCCGCCGCGAATCTCCCGTTCTTGCAAGGCCGATCAGCACCCATCCAAAACGCCAAGCTCACGAATCGAAGCGCGCTGAAATGCTGACCAGCTACTACTCACCTCCTGGCCACGACCACCTCCAGGTAATCCGCGGGCCACACCGCCGTCCCGTTCTCCGAGCGGTTGTAGTGTTCGACCAGCGAGATCAAGTCCTCCTCCAGAGCCTTCTGCCCGCTTTCGTCGAGCGCCTCGAAAGCCTTTTGGAGCGGCCCGTAGTAGCCGCGCATGAAGTCGACGTGGTGGCGGGCCGACGGGAAGCGCCACACGAAGGTGCGTCGCCGGGTGAGGAGCGAGCCGGTACCATCGCCGAAGAGCTCGCGCAATCCCTCCTCGGTCCCCCACCTGAAGGGGGGCTTGAGACTGGGGGGAGGCGGCACGTGTTTGCCCATGGTCTTGAACAGATCCCCGACGTAGCTGTCGGGAACCCAGTTGGCCATCCCGATCTTGCCGCCCAGCTTGCACACCCGCATCAGCTCGGCTGCCGCCTTCTCCTGGTCGGGGGCAAAGATCACACCGATGGACGAAAGCACCACGTCGAAGGAGCCGTCCGGGAAGGGGAGGTTCTCGGCGTCGCCCTCGCGGAAGTCCACCATCAGGCCCTCTGCCTGTGCCCTTTGGCGTCCCTCATCAAGTAGCATCGGGACGTAGTCTATTCCGACTACATCGCAGAATCGGCGGGCGGCGGCGAGGGAGGTGTTGCCGTTACCGCAGGCCACGTCGAGAACGCTTTGGCCTGGATACAGGTCGACCGTCTCGGCGAGAAGCTCGGCGATCACGGACAGCGTCACGCCGACCTTGCCGTAGTCACCTGCGGACCAGGCTTTCTGCTGGCGTCCCTTGATGGCCGTCAGGTCCGGAGTCTGTGTCTTCATAATGTTGTGTACTCCTTTCATTGTGTACTCCTTTCATATCGGTTTGTTTGCACTTGTCTTGGGGATGTCATGCCGTTACACGGGAGCTCCTTTCTGTTGAAGGTCCATCGCCTCTACTGGGTGACCGCCACCGTGAATTCGTAGCCTCCTCGTCCATGTTCGTGACCCCCGTGAGGTTCTTGACAGCCACCGGCACGTCGCTGTCGGTTCCGGCCCCGGAGGTGCCGTTACCGAGCTGGCCCAAGCCGTTGTATCCCCAGGCCCAGACCGTGCCGTCCCCGAAGCGCGCGAGGCTGTGGGAGCAGCCGTCCTTGACGCTCCTAACATCCGAGAGGTTGCTCACCGCCCCTGGCGTGTTCGTCGCGGTTGCAGGACCGTAGGTGCCGTTGCCGAGCTGGCTGTAGGAGTTGTTGCCCCAACTGAAGGCCTTGGCCGAGGTCACCGCGGCGCCAGCGGGGACCGCCGAAAGCGCCATGATCAGAAGCGTCGCCAGCGGGAAGCCGACGGCCAACATCTTGCCTATCTTCCTGTTGTTGTCGGTCGAGTTGTTCATTCTTGTAGCTCCTTCGTCGATTTGGATGGTTTTCTTCTGCTCCGCGACAGGTGTCCTTCGCGTTCATCCATCACGGGCCAAGTCCGATCGCCTGAAGTGCCCACAGCGTCGCCATGCCGCCGACAAGGGTGAGGGGAACGCTCCTGGTCCGCCAGGCGATCAGGACCGCCGCAATTCCGGCGAGCAACCGTTCGTTACCAATCGAGACCTCCACGGCGCCGTTCACGTAGAAAAGTAGCGGGATAACGACGGCCGTAAACACCGCCGCGGGTACGAACCGCAGAGCGCTGCCCAGCAAGGGGGGTATCTCTATCCTTCCCAATAGCGCGATGAACGAGAGACGTAGCGCGAAGGTGATGGCGCCGGCTCCTGCCACCGCAAGCCACAGGGTGAGAGTGCTCATTTCTGGCCCCTTTCAAATACGAGCTCCGCCACCAACCCGCCCAGGACGCCTGCGAGCGCGGCGGTGATCAGGCCGAGGTTCAAAGGCAGCGTGGCGCAAAACAAGGCCGCGATGCCCGCCGAGAAGGACGCCGCCCCCGTCGCGCGGTCCTTGATCGCTGGAACGGCGGCCGCGATAAAGATGAGCGGCAACACGAAGTCGAGCGACCAGCCCTCCGAAGCCCACGCGCCGAGAACGACGCCCGACACGGTGGCCGCCTGCCAGGTGACCCAGATCGCCAGCGCCACGCCGAGGTAGTACCAGCGCTTGTCCGGCTCATTTGTTTCCCCTTCGTCGAACGGGGTGATGGTCGCGGCGTAGGCCTGGTCGGTGAGGAGGTAGGCGAGAAGTCCCTTCCACCCGGCAGGCAGCCGCCCGAAGTGCGGCGCAAGGGAGGCGCTGTAGAGCGTGAGGCGTAGGTTGACGACGAGTACGGTCAGGAGGACTATGGCCACCGACGCGTCCGCCGAAAGCAGGGGTACGGCGGCCAACTGCGCCGCGCCCGCGAACACGAACACCGACATGCCGAGCGCCTCGACAGCTGAGAGCCCGCTGCCCGTCGCCGTGGCTCCGAAAGCCAACCCGAACGGGAGAAGCGCGAGCAAGACCGGCACGATCGCCTTCGCGCCCGCAATGAACGCTGCCGCAGGGGATGACGACTTCTCGTCGATTGCCTCTTCGAGGTCGCGAGCGATGCCGTCCGGCCGCATCGGTACCCGACCCCTCCCGAAGTGACGCGCTCTTCGGGGACGTGTCGTCCCCGGCGGATAACTTCTTTCGCTGGTCTTGTAGATCGTGGTTGTCATATGTAATCCTCCGTTCCTTATGCGGCGCGACGAATGGTTCGCGCGGTGTGCGTTGCCGGCTCGGGCGTCTGCAGCGGCATGCGAACGTGATACACGCCGTCATCGATCTTGTGATCGGTCCCGACGAACATATCGGCGAGGCCGAGCATGGGCCCGTTCGTCGCGAGTACCTCTCCGGTGAAGGTTTCGATCCCCCGACGCTTCGCCCTCTCGGCGAGCCCAGAGAGGAGCGATTTCCCTACGCCCTTAGACTGCCAGCCGTCTTCCACGATGATCGCCATCTCGGCTTCGTGGTCATCCCCGAGCCTCGCGTACATGGCGTGGCCGATGATCTTCTCTTCCGCTACGGCTACGAGAGACTCTTTGTCGAGGTGATCTGTGCCCAACATCATGGCCACCATCCACTCCGGGACCTCCGGGTAAGGTATGTGGAACCTTCGGTAGATGGTCTCAGCAGAGGCGCGGGCGAACATCCCGCGCAGCTTCTCGCCGTCATGTCCTGTCACAACTCGGATATAGATCTGCGCATCGTTCATTGCTCGCTCCTTTTTCTTGTGAACTGCGATCGCTCGACCTGCTACACCGTTTCCTCTGTCGCCCATCCGCGCCTCCTTTCGTCTCTCATTTGTCTCGGGTGTTCCTTTTTGCTATTTGTGGATTACTTTGGGAAGCGCTTGCTAAGTAGCCCCGCGTACCGCGCGAGCTCCCAGTTCAGGTCCTGTACCGGGCGGGACCTTCCTTCGTGGTTCGGGCGGGCCATTCCCGCCAGGCGCGCTAGCTTTACTACGTGCATGATCTCCTCGCGGTGCTGCCGCGAGATTTCCTGACTTATCGTGACGTACATCTGGTTCTCCTCAGTATCTATGTGCCAACCTGGCCGCTTACGCGTGGCCCTCTGCTTGCGAGCTTTCGGTGGCCACGGCGAGCGCGAAGAGCATCCGCGACATCCGGACCCTTGGGGAGGGCTTGCTCGTGGCGCCCAGCGACTGCCTGCGCCGCTCGGCCATCTTCTCCGCGAGATCCATCGCCCTCGAACCGTGATCCATGTGGTGCATTTCCCTGAACATCAGTTGATCTCCTTCTCGTGTTCCTTAGTTACTTTCGCCTCTGCTCTGTTCGGCTCTCCCATGTCGCTCCTCCTTTGAATCGCTCATAACCGTTTCGTTGAATGCACTCTAGTGGGGGATGCTCTCGGAAGTGCTCTCGCAAGCGCTCTCGGAAACGCTCAAATCTGAAAAAATCGAGAAAAAAGTGCTCTTCTGAAAGAAATTCAGCGGCGTTGAGGCAAACCCGTCAGGCTGCGGGGACCCGGACACAAACGTTGGTCCGCGCCCGCATATTTGACCCCTGTTGCGCCCTACGGCCGCGGAAGGTAACTTCGTATGGTGTGCGCCCGGCAGGAACGAGGTAAGGAGGTCACCGCGCCAGACGAGATCGAAGAACAGCTTCGGGAAGTCCTGATAGGAGGGTTCGAGCAGAAGGCCATCATCATCGGGGATTACGACCCCGCCTGGCCCGAGCGCTTCCGCCAGGAGCAGGCAAAGATTCGGGCGGCGCTGGGCGGGACGGCGCTCTCGGTCGAGCACGTCGGCTCCACCTCGGTGCCAGGGCTGGCCGCCAAACCTATAGTAGACATCCTCCTCGTGGTCGAGGACTCAGCAGACGAGGTATCCTACCTGCCTGCCATGGAGGAGGCGGGCTACGTCCTGCGCGTGCGCGAGCCTGACTTCGACGAGCACCGCATGTTCAGGACCCCGGAGAAGGATGTGCACGTGCACGTCTTCTCGGCTGACTCCAAGGAGATAGGGCGTCTCCTCCTGCTGCGGGACCACCTGCGCCAAAACGATGAGGACCGCGAGCTCTACGCCGGTACCAAGCGCGAGCTGGCGAGCCGGGACTGGCCGAGCATTCAGCACTACGCGGGCGCGAAGACGGCGGTTGTAGAAGAAATCCTTACCCATGGCGCAGCCTCTGAGTCGTCTCGCGAAGGCTAGATCCCGCCGACGCTGCCTCAAGACGGCCGCGGGAGCGGTTCATACACTTCCGCTCCCATACGGTGTAAGGGTCGAAATGGTGTTTTGCCTTCTTGCTCCCGGTGGATTCATTGGTGGGGTCTTTGCCCATTCCCCTCGGCTCCATCGGTGCTCCCCCTGCGTCTCGGTAGGCAGGGGAGCGTCCGAAACAGACCTACCGGGTAGATGCCAGGGTGAACTCGTCGCCCCCGTCCATGTTCCTGACGTTCGAGAGGTTCTTGACGGCAACGGGGACATCGCTATCGGGACCAGTAGTTGCAGTGCCGAGTTCGCCGCGGCTGTTGTCGCCCCACGAGCGGGCCCTTCCGCTCTCGAGAACGGCCAGGGAGTGGTACGCGCCGCCCGAGATCGCCCTGACGTCCGAAAGCCCTTGCACGGCCACGGGGACGCTGCTGTTGGTGCCCGCGCCGTGGGCGTCGTTGCCGAGCTGGCCGTCGGAGTTGTATCCCCATGACCTGACCTCACCGTTCCCGAGGAGCGCCAGGGAATGGCACCCTCCGGCAGCTATGGCCACGACGCCTGACAGCTCGGACACCGCCACGGGCTCTGGGCGGAAGTTGGCAGCCGTACCGTCGCCGAGTGCGCCGTAGTAGTTGCCCCCTAGGCTCGGACGGTTCCGTCATCGAGGAGCGCCAGGCTATGATCGGCGTGGCTGTCGGTGGAGATAGTCTTGACGTTGGTGAGGTTGGAAACCAGGGTCGGCGTCGACTTGTTGGTGTCGGAACCTGATGTGCCATCGCCCAGTTGACCCTCAGCGTTGTAGCCCCAGGATTTGACCTTGCCGTTACTCATGAGGGCGAGGCTGAAGTTCTTGCCGGCGGCTACTGCATTGGCGGTGGTTCCGAGGCTGATAACCTTTACGGGGACGTTGCTGCTGTCTTCGGAGCTGCCGTTGCCGAGCTGGCCGTAATAGTTGTCGCCCCACGCCCAGACCGTGCCGTTCTCCTTGAGCGCGAGGTTGTGGACGCAGCCGGCGGAGATGGCTTTGACGTTAGCGAGCTTCACTTTCACCGGAAGGCTGCGTTTGACGTTGGCGCCGTTGCCGAGCTGGCCGTAATAATTGTCGCCCCACGCCCAGACACTCCCATCCCGCGTAAGCGCCAGGCCGTGGTTGCAGCCCGCCTTTACGCTCCTTACGCCCGAGAGGTCGCGTTTGGCTACAGGTAAATTTGTGGCGGTGCCGGGGCCAGAGCTGCCGT
>JBKPOM010000096.1:0-5744 GCA_046733115.1 Actinomycetota bacterium
GGGCGCGGCAGCGGCGCCCGCAACTTGGGAGCGAGAATGATCCTGGGAGGATCAACGCTTGGGTCGCTCGAGGCGTAAATAAGGATCTCCTCTCTCCACCGCGGCTATCTAGGACTGCGCACGCTCACCGTACGGCCGAGAGGTGCTATTACGATGCCACTACTTCCCTATGATAAAGACCTCTACACGATCTACTCGATGACGACAATCGACTACTTCAACAGGCCGAATGCTCATCTCTTGCCCTATCCTCTTCTTAGCCGGGACCTGGTGAATTTCCACAACATTTCAACATTCCACAAATAGCTGCGGAAATCAGTGCTCTCCGGCACTAAGTGTCCGAGCATACAGCCCGGTCGGCACGTGGATCGGCGATCTTGTTGCGTGCACGCCCGCTCGGCGAGAAATCCCCTAGGGGAAACATGCAATTGGGGGATGAAAGCATTACTGAGGCGAGAGTACATTGGCCTACGCCGGCCGAAAAAACGAGTAGTTCAAGAAAGGAGCATTGCAGGGATTAGTTGAGACTTAAGGACGGATCGGCGGGCAAAGACAAAGGCGGAAGGGCAACCGGAGCAGCACAAAGGAGAGTAAGACGGTGAGCGACAACCCGATGTTCCTGTACGCAGCCGAATACGAGAGCGTGGACGACGCTAAGGCAGATCTCGAGGAGCTGAAGGAGCTCCACCGCGAGCATGTCGTAGGCACCTACGACGCGGCCGTCCTCACCAAGAACGAAGAAGGCAAGGTCAAGATAGTCGACAAGACCGAGAAGCCGACCCAACACGGCGGCTGGGCGGGTTTGGCTGCCGGCGCGGCGATCGGCGTGATCTTCCCTCCGTCTCTCCTGGTCAGCGGCCTGGTGGGTGCCGGGGCTGGCGCGCTCATCGGCCACCTCCGGGGCGGGATGTCCAACTCGGACCTCAAGGAGGTCGGCGAGATGCTCGATGATAGCGAGGCAGCTTTGATAGTGATCGGGGAGGCGACGATCGAGCGTGCGGTCGAAGAGGCGACCAAACGCGCCAAGAAGGAGATAAAGAAGGAGGTCAGGGCGGACGCCAGGGAGATGGAGAAGGCTATCGACAAAGCGTAGTCCCTAAGAGGCTACACAAGCGACAAAGGAGAGAGAAAATGGCTGATCAACACATCCAACCAGCCCAGGGAGGGATCGGCGCCCCTACGGGCGGTTCGGTCGGAGCCAGGGCAGCGGCGCACAGACCCGGTATGGTGACCTTCGCCGCCGTCATGATGTTCATGGTGGCTGGCTTCGAGGCGTTGAGCGCGCTCCTGGCGTTCGCGGGTACCGGCTGGTGGGTGACCGATGCGGGCAACCTGGTGTATGCGAACTTCGTTCTCTGGGGCATCATCGACTTGATCATCGCGCTCATCGCGCTGTATGCCGGCATAGACCTCCTTAGAGGAGGAGCTTACGGTCTGGTGATGGGCTACCTCTTCGCCGGCCTGGGCGCCATCAGGTGGCTATTTGTGATCCCTGCTGCGCCGGTATTGGCGGTGGTTGTGATCGCGCTATGCGTGATGGTCATCTACGGGCTTGCCAAGTACTCCGAACAACTCGAGAGCACCTGAAGGCCTTCGAGTATAGGGATGCCGGGCACCGGACCACCCTCAGCACCGGACCACCCTCATGATGATTAACCGGCGGGAGCTACCGATGCGGGCGGGACTTCCTGCCCGTCTCGGCCTTACCGGATACCCTTCGCCCCCCGTGGGTAGCCTCTCTTGAGAACGCACCAAGAGGGCGAGCGAGAGCGATCGAGTGATCCGACAAGGGCTGAACATACTCAAGCAGGAGACTGATGAGCGGTATGCCTATTTTGAGCGCTCAGATCTCCAGGAGCAACCTCAGAGGAAGGTCTCCTCCTTGATGGGCTCTCACAACAATGCATCGCACTCGTATACCCAAACAGAAAGGAGAGATGCGATGGCGACTCTATCGGTACTGAAGTTCAACGATCCTTACGGGGCAGAGAGGGTCATGATCGCCCTGCAGGGCATGCAGGAGCGGGAGATGATCACCCTGGAGGATGCGGCGGTGGTCAGCTGGCCGCAAGGCAACAGGAAGCCCACCACCCACCAGCTACACAGCACTGCTGGAGCGGGCGCGGGCTGGGGCGCTTTCTGGGGCTTCCTGTTCGGGATGATCTTCTTTGTGCCCTTCCTCGGCGCGGCGATCGGCGCCGGTATGGGCGGGATGTCGGGCGCCTTGGCGGACGTCGGGATCAGCGACGACTTCATCAAGGAGGTGCGTGAGAAGGTCACGGAGGGAACCTCGGCGCTCTTCGCCCTGACGAGTGGGGCTACGGCGCCCGACAAGGTGGTCGACGAGCTCAAAGCGTACGACTTCGAGATCATCTCAACCAACCTGCCCGAGGAGCAGGAGAAGCAACTACGTGAGGCCTTCGCGCAAGAAGGATAGTGCGAAATGGCTGTGGAGCGGCCTGCAAAGTGGTCGCTCCACAGCGCAAGATGAGGAGCGCCGTGCAGAGATGGCACTCCAGGGAGGCAGGACGTTTTCCGCAGTTGTAGGATTCAGACTAGCGTAACGGGAGCCTGCTTTGGCAGAGACACAGAAAACCTGTGGTAGCCCGTTCTTCGGTGTCATCTGCCTGCACAGAATCGATGAGTTCGATTCCGCATTGCCCGAACCACGGCGAGCAGAATCTTCATGAGCGACACTCTCCCCGAGCTCATCGTCCTAGCCATCGGTGGCTCGATCGCGCCCCCCTTGCTCCTACTGACCATCCTGTTCTTGGGTTCCCGGAGGCCCCTCTTCAATGCCAGTGCCCTCGCGCTCGGGTATTTCATTACCTGCGCAGGGATAGGTATCTTAGGGCTCGTTCTCTTCGGCGGGGCGGAGAGCGCCGTCTCCACGGTTGGCCGGGTCATCAGCGTCTCGGTCGGCGCTCTACTCGTCGTTTTCGGGATCAGGAGCCTTCTGAACGCCCCCGATCCAGACGCGCCCCCGCCGAGGTGGATCGAATCGATCAACGCCATGTCGCCGCCCAGGGCGTTCGGGTTCGGGATGGCGCTCTTCCCGCTGCAGGTCAAGAACCTCGCGATCTTCGTCGCTTGCATCGAGCTGATCATCGCCTCAAACCTTAGCCCTCAAGGCAGCATCTCGGCACTCATGCTTGTGCTCGTGATCTTCGCCATCCCTATCCTCGCGCTCATCGGCCTCTATGCGGCCGTGCCCCAACAAGCTTCGACCACGCTCGGGTCCTTGCAGACATGGATGGGGAACAACAGCCGCGCTATAACGGTCGTGCTCTGCTTTTGTTCGGAGCGTTCTTCCTCCTCAGAGGGCTCTCGGGACCGTAAGTCTATGCGTACTCACCCGAGACCTGTGATGGGCACGTTTGCCGGAGTGATTCCGAGGACTACCGTTGCCCTGGTCGCTCTAATGGTGAGTGCCTACCTCCCGCAGTTACCCTGCGCACGTGGCAAAAGGGTAGGTAAAGATACTTCCTCGCTCGCCTTCCATAATTTAGGCGTTTCCCACATCCCTGGAACCCGCGGTGGTTGATCTCATCGTGCGGGCTAGCGTCGTCTTCGCCTTTGGCCTTGTCTCGCGCCGGCTGGAGGGGACGGTCCTTACGGCGCCGATAGCGTTCGTCATGGCGGGTATCATCTTCGGTCCCGCAGTTGCTCGGCCTGGTTGGGTTCGAACTCGATGGCCACACGGTGCTCTTGCTCGGCGAGATCGCCCTCGCCCTCGTGCTGTTCACCGACGCCGCGAGTATCAACCTCTCTGCCCTGGGCTCTGCCAAATTAGCGGATGAGACCCAATGAGATATCCAGATGGAAGGAGCCCGGCACATGAGGACTTCGATCGTCACTCGACCCGGCGCGGCTGAAGAGTCGCACCCTGGAGAACAGTAGGAGCTACAGATATGAACGAGGAAACGGATACACAGAGGGGCACAGGGACAGAATCTCAGCCGAAACCCGAAACGACAGCTACGGAACCCAATGCGTCCATGCCCAGCCAGGATGTTGGGTGGGCACGCGCCTCGACTTCGCAAGTGATTCGCACGGTCGCCATCACCTTACTCACCACGGCGGTGGTGCTGGGCGCGTTCTTCTTGCTCTGGCAGGTACGCACCTTCATCGGCTGGCTTGTCATCGCCCTCTTCCTGGCTGCGGTGCTCAACCCGGCGGTCAACTGGCTCCAGCGCCGCCACAGGCTCATGAAGCGCCCCCTCGCCATAGGGCTCACATACCTGGGAGTATTGGTGGCGCTGCTCTTGGTGGTGGGGATCTTCTTGCCCGTGCTTGTCGACCAGATAAATGGTCTGACCAAGTTCGTCAGCACCGCGGCTAACGCTCCTGAGGGGCCGACTGAATACATCAAGGGGCTCGCCAAGCAAAACGGGCTTGGTGGGTTCTTAAACAGGTTCAGCGACCAACTCGCCGATCTCAGGAAGCAGCTTGGGGGGTTGGTCAAGAACCTCTTCTCGTCCAGCGGACAAATAGCCGTCAGCGCCGCCGGGTTCGTCGCCGCGCTGGCGACCGTCCTTACGCTCACCTTCTTCCTGCTCCTTGGCAGCGAGCGGTATGTGAACGCCGGGGTAGGGCTCTTTCCTGAGGCACACCAGCCTCTCGTGCGACGCCTGCTCTCCCAGTCGGCGGGGGCGATAAGCGGCTACATCACGGGCAACCTTGCAATCAGCGTGATCTGCGGCGTGACCACCTTCTTTGTGCTTCTGATCCTCGGCATGCCCTACGCCGCCCCGCTTGCGCTGCTGGTTGCTGTGCTAGACCTCGTGCCGCTGGTCGGCGCGACGCTGGGCGGGGCGTTGCTCGTGATCGTAGGATTGTTCGTCGAGCCGTGGAAGGCCCTGGTGTTGCTCGTTTTCGTATTGGTCTATCAGCAGGTGGAGAGCAATTTCCTCCAACCGATGGTCTACAGCAAAGCCGTCCAGCTCAACGGGCTGGTGATCCTCATCACCCTGATGGTAGGGGCGCAGCTGCTCGGCATCCCTGGCGCCCTGCTGGCCATCCCGGTGGCCGAGATCATCCGCATAGTAGTCACCGAACTACTGGCTTACCGGCGGACGCCGAAAGAGGCGAACGAGCCCGTCGTCGCGTCGTCGCCACGTACTACATCTGGGTGAGGTAGCCGTGGTAGCTGGTTAGAGGGAAAGGAGACAGGAGAGCAGCGGAGGACTGCAAACCAGAGCGGGAAGACAGCTGCGTCAACAGGCAGGAACCCCGCAAAATAACTCGAAAAGACTGTGCACCGAGTTTGGCAACGGAGCCAGGCCCAAACCGAAAGGCTAGATTATGAACAGATCCTCGAACGATTCTGTGAACGACAGGTCAGGCATCGGTGAAACCATAACAGCCGCGCTACGCCAACCCTCTTTCTTGCGGGTGATGCTCGTAATCGCCACAACGGTGGTCGTGTTCGTCGGGATGCGCCTTGCAGCACCGATCCTCGACCCCATTTTCTTCGCCGTGGTCTTGGCCCTCCTCTTCAGCCCGATCTACGCCTGGGTGAGGCGGCGCGGGATCCCTACCCCGCTGGCTCTGCTAATTATGCTGGTGGGTCTGACCATTCTCTTCGTGGGGATCTTCCTGATCCTGGGCGTCTCGATTGCCAGGTTCAGCGGGGACATCGGTTCTTACACCGGGAAGCTGAACGATCAGTTGGGCAACGTTCAGCACCTGGCCAAGAGTTTGGGGCTTTCGAAAGTCGACGTGAAAAACGCGGTGAGTCCCAG
>JBKPOM010000097.1:0-12454 GCA_046733115.1 Actinomycetota bacterium
ACATCGAGCGCCTCAGCATAAAGCGCCACGCTCTCGCGGTCCTTCTCATCCAGCGTCGCAGGACTCTGCGCACGCCCGACCCAAAAGCCTCCGAGCGCGACCGCAAGCAACACCACGACAGCGACGAGCACACGCGGCAGCGAGTTACGCAGTTCACGCCTTCTCTGGGTAGCCTCCTTCCACACAAGGCGATTGTATCCTAGCCGGTCAGCTTGTCAGCACGTCAGCACGTCATCTATCCTGGCAGATAGCCGGCTAACGATCTGCCTATTGGGATGGGATCTCTCTGCGAAGCTTTCTTGCCTTCTTGCGGGCCTGGTCCGCTGTTGTCAGCGGGCGGCGCTACGGACCCTCTCACTGAAGTGCTGACCGGCTGAAATGCTACCCTGCGTGGTAGGGCTCGTTTGTTTCCGGCTCTTCTATGTGTTGGCCTTCGAGGACGGGGAAGAAACAGGCGGCGTCGTGGCCCTCCTTTTCTTGTTCTTCGAGGGGAGGTTCGTATTCTGTGCAGTAATCCTGGGCTCGGGGGCAGCGGGTGTGGAAGGAGCAGCCTTGCGGGGGGTTGGCTGGGGAGGGCACATCGCCGGAGAGGACGACGCGCCTGCGTTCGCGTTCCTTGTGGGGGTCTGGAACGGGGATGGCCGAGAGCAGGGAGGCTGTGTAGGGGTGGCGCGGCTCGTCGTAGAGCGTGTTTCTGTCGGCGATCTCCACGATCTTGCCCAGGTACATCACGGCGACCCTGTCGGAGATGTGCTTGACCACGGAGAGGTCGTGGGCGATGAAGACGTAGGTCAGGTCGAACTCCTTCTGGAGGTCCTGAAGGAGGTTGATGACCTGCGCCTGGATCGAGACGTCGAGCGCGCTCACGGGCTCGTCGCAGATTATGAGGCGCGGGTTTAGCGCGATGGCCCGTGCGACCCCGATCCTCTGCCGCTGCCCTCCCGAGAACTCGTGAGGGTAGCGGTTGTAGTGTTCGGGGCTGAGGCCGACCACCTCCAGAAGCTCCTGTACGCGCTTTTTGCGATCCCCCGAGGAGTCACCGCCGACGTCGTGGGTCTTCAAGGGCTCGGAGACGATGTTGCCCACGGTCATGCGCGGGTTTAGGCTCGCGTAGGGGTCCTGGAAGACGATCTGCATGTTCCTGCGTACGCCGAGCATGCGCTTGCGGTCGTAGCCCAGGATGTTCTCACCGTCGAAGATCACCTCGCCCTCCGTCGGCTCCAGCAACCTGAGGATGAGGCGGGCGAGCGTGCTCTTGCCGCATCCGGACTCGCCGACGAGCCCGAGCGTCTCCCCACGCCGCACCGAGAGATCCACGCCGTCTACGGCCTTCACGTGCCCGACCGTGCGCTGCAGCACGCCGGCCCTTATGGGGAAGTGCATCTTCAGGTTTCTAGTCTCGAGCAAGAAGTCACCGCAATGGCCGTTGGTCTCGGGGTTGGCTTGCGCGTTTTCGGTCACGTCTCGACCCCCAGCTCTTCGTCGATCCGGCTCTTGTTTTTCTCTACCTCGTCGACGGAGAGGATGCACGCCGCCCTGTGGCCCGGTTTCTTCTCTTCGAGGTCAGGGTCTATCTCGTGGCATTCGTCCTTCACGAATGGGCAGCGGGGGCTGAAGTTGCAGCCTTCGGGGAGAAAGATCAGGGACGGCGGCGAACCCTCTATGGGGAGGAGCCTCACCCCGGCGGCGGTGTCGAGGCGCGGCAAGGAGCGCAGGAGCGACCACGAGTAGGGCATCAGGGGGTCGTAGAAGACCTCGTCTGTTGTGGCCTGCTCCACGGCTCGGCCAGCGTACATCACCATCACGTTGTCGGCGAGCTGGGAGACCACGCCGAGGTCGTGCGTGATCATGATGATGGCCGTGCCGTACTTCTCCTGCAGGTCGACCATCAGTTCGAGTATCTGCGCTTGAATCGTCACGTCGAGGGCGGTGGTCGGCTCGTCGGCTATCAGGACCTTGGGGTTGCAGGAGAGGCCCATCGCGATCATGGCCCGCTGGCGCATGCCCCCAGAGAACTGGTGCGGGTACTCCTTGGCCCTCCTCTCGGGGTTGGCGATGCCCACGTCCCTCAAAACCTGGACGGTCTTCTCCTGGGCCTCGCCCTTGGAGAGGTTCTGGTGGATGCGGATGGCTTCGCGGATCTGGTTTCCGACCGTGAAGACC
The DNA here is from genome assembly GCA_046733115.1 of Actinomycetota bacterium. GTDB lineage: Bacteria > Actinomycetota > Rubrobacteria > Rubrobacterales > Rubrobacteraceae > Rubrobacter_D. The sequence goes on from JBKPOM010000097.1 coordinate 2,164, forward strand.
GGATTGAGGCTCGTCATGGGGTCCTGGAAGATCATGGCTATGTCGTTGCCCCGGATCTCCTGCATCCGCTTGTCGGAGGTTTCCAGCAAATTCTGGCCCTCGAAGAGGATCTCACCTTCCGGGTACTTCGCTGGCGGCTTGGGGTTGAGCTGCATGATGGAGAGGGCAGTCACGCTCTTGCCGCTCCCCGACTCCCCGACTATCCCCAGCGTCTCCCCCGCCTCCAACGAGAACGAGACGCCGTCGACAGCCTTCACGACCCCGTCCTGGGTCCTGAAATGGGTCTTGAGGTTGTTCACTTCCAGCATCGCCACAGGCTACTCCTCGCTCTCCGCGTGGCCTCCTTCCAGGGAAGGTTACAGGAGCGGGAGCGCTCGGGCTAGGCCGGGGCTTACCTCTGCCCTTTCAGGTACTCCAGGACCGCCTGATCTACATATCCGCGCCGCTGCTCGCGCTCCTCGAAGTTCTCGGTACGAATGTAGGCGCTCAGCGCGTCGAAGAGAACTTCATCTTCAGCATCCGTCCCTTCGAGGTATCCGGCGCGTAACAATGCGTCCGCGACCTCGGCGCGCACGTCCCCGTCCACGGCGATGACATCGTCCGAGGCCGTCTCGCCGAAGTACAGGGTATGGAGGTCCCGGATACGGATCAGCTCCCGTATGGGTTCCGGGTGGTCTCCACGCGTAGATCCACTACCCTGTCGTTGTCCCCGCCGTAACCCCCACCCTCCCGCACGACGAGCAACGCCGCCGATTGCTTTCCCCGCAAGACCCCACCCACCTCCTGCCCGGCGTCGAGCGCCGAGAGCAGGCGCGTCGCGAGGTCGCCGTCAGTCTCCTCGTAAGCCCTTGCCATCGCCTCGACCGTCTCTTTGCCGACGAGGATGTTGCCCTAGGCCGTGTAGTGCTTCCCCGTGACGCCCCTGCCCAGGCGAAGCACTCGGAGCCCGTGAAGGTCGCGGCCCGGCCCTGGGCGTCAACGACCCCGACCTGCCTGTGTTCGCGGTCGTCGTCTGCCGAGGTGAGGACTTCCACCGTCTGCTCGGCGGTATTTCCCTCGGATATCAGATCGAGGCCGCGCGGGCCGTAGTTGTAGTTCGCCATCGCCTGGGTCGCCACGGCCCCGACCCCGGCTTGCGCCCAGGGGACCACCGAGCCAACGGCGAGGAACTTCGACTGCACGGCGACGCCAATTGAGTCGGTCTCAGGATCGAAGGCGACGATGTAGAAGGTCGCTATGGTCTTCCTGGTCTTGGTTTTCATGCTGCTCCTAGCGCTCTTTCGAAATCAACTTCGCATCGTGGTTGATCGCCTTCGGTTCGAATGCGCCCATCTTAACCCAGCCTCGGACCCCGCGGGGCAACGGAGCCCCGCGCGGTCCCATGCCCGACAATACGGCGGTAGGCACGTACGGACATCCAACAGAGCAAGACCAGAGGTGCGCCGTGGGGCGTGTGATCTGTCTCGGTACCGGCGATCCTTTGAACGTGGAGCGGGCCCAACCAGCATCGCCGTTCGGCTTCCCGGCGACGAGACGATCCTCTTCGACGCCTCCAGCGGCACCATACTGCTCGGACAGCTGCAGGATGCGGGCATTCCGGTCGAGAAGGTCCGCCACCTCTTCGTGAGCCACCAGCACTTCGACCACGCCGGCGGGCTCGCACCGCTCCTGATCTCCATGGCCTCCCTTCCCAAAGCATCACTTACCGTCTACGCCCTTCCCGGGACATTGAAGGCGCTGAGGGAACTGCTGGCCCTTACCATTCCTGGCGTCGAGGACTGGCTCGGGGCTCGCCTCGGCTGGCGGGAGATCGCACCTGAAGAGTCGATCCTGGTAGGGGATGCGGAGGTTAAGCCTTTCCTGGTAGATCACAGCGTCGAATGCGGGGGCTACCGAGTGGCGCAGAACGACTCCGTGCTGGTCTTCTCCGCGGACACCAGACCGTGCGGGGCGGTGATCGAGCACTCGCGAGGCGCGCCACGGAGGCCGGCGTGGTGTGTCGCGCCCACCGCGAGACAATCACATCCTCGGGCGTTCCGTCGTCGTAGGCGGGAGACACCAGAGGAGCGGCGGATTCGACCTTGACGAGCACGCCGGCCTTCACCCTCTCCCGCCGCGTCCCACGTCTCGCCTCGAAGAAGCGGCAGACGTTTTCGAACTCCACGCCTTCCGTCAGGACGCGCCCGGTCCCCTTGAACCGGTAGCCTTTGCGGAGGATCGGGTCCACGACGTTGATCTCCACGCCCGGGTTGCGGGCGAGGTTCGCGAAGGTGTTAGGCGAACACAGGTGCAAAAGACTAGGTGCTCGTCGTCCCAGACGCTTGTCGTGCCCTTGGGCGAGAGGTTAGACGTCCCATCGGAAGAGACGGTCGCGACGAAACCGAGCGCCTGCTCTTCGACGACCCGCTTCATGCGGACTGTGAGCCTAACATCAGTTCGCCTCCTGGTCTGGTGGATCCGAGCCGGCAGACGGCGAGCGCTCCGGGATACGCCGGGCAACTACCTCCGTATGCAGGCGGGTCAGCGCGCGACCCGCAGCACGACCTTGCCGGGCACACCGCCTCTACGCTTGGCCTCGAAGGCTTGCTGGCCGCGCTCCAAGGGGAACACTTCGCCGACGACGGGCCTCACAGCACCGGTGTCAATCCGCCGGGCAAGCTCCGCAAGCGTCGGTCTGTCGGGCTCACAGGTTTCGCGGGAATGACCAGCGAGGACCCGGTTTTTGCACCTTCGCTTGTCAGCGAGGACCCACGGTAGGCTGTTGCTTATCGGGGACTCGGGCGAGGATGCGGACACCTTCTCCCGGCTCGCTTACGACCTCCAGCGTTCCGCCTAGCCGCGACGCCCGCTCACGCATCGACTTGAGGCCGAGGTGGCCCGGGAAGTCGTTTTGCGCGTCGAAGCCAGCGCCGTCGTCAGAGATCTCGAGCGTGATGCCGCCGGCATCCTCTTGTAGGTTCACCTTCGCGTTGGATGCCCGGGCGTGCTTGACGGTGTTGTGCAGGGCTTCTTGGGCGATACGGTAGACGGCCTCCTTGGTTTCGAGGAGCGCGTCGGGCTCTTCGCCGAAAGTGGCCTCGACCCTTATGCCGTGGCGCGTCTGGACGGCGGCGGCCTGTTTCTCGAGGGCGGCGACCAAGCCTTCCTTCTCCAGGGACTCGGGCCTGAGCTCGAAGATCAGGGCGCGCATCTCGGTCATGCCCGCTTCGGCGAGGGTGGTGGCGTAGTCGAGGGGCTCTGTGGCGCGTTCGGGGTCGTCGGGCAGGAGCTCGCGGGCCGTCTCGACCCCGAGCGCTATGCCGTAGAGGGCCTGGGAGACGGAGTCGTGCAGCTCTCGGGCCAGCTTCTGGCGCTCTTCGAGAGCGGCCTTGCCGCGGGCTTCGGAGAACAGCCGGGCGTTCTCGACGGCGACGGCCGCCTGGTCGGAGACGGCGCGCAGGAAGACTTTTTCGTCCTCGCCGGGCTCTCCTTCGGGGAGGAAACAGAAGAAGATCGCGCCAAGCGCCAACCCCCGCGAGACGAGCGGCAGGCTGTACACGATGTCCCACGGCGCCTCGCGTACGAAGCGGTGGACGGGCGAGTACAACGGATCGCCGAGGATGTAAGCCCTGGAATCGCGCACGAGCACGGGACGGCGGCTGCGGTACGCTCTGAGGCTCGGTGAATCCACCCCTGCCCGGTAGGCCTCGCTGAGGCCGGCGGTATAGCCTTCGGGAAGTCCGTAGGAGCCGAAGAGGTTCACCGCGCCTTCTTGCTTGCCGATCAGGACTATCCCGCAGGCGACGGCCGTGCTGGCGTTTACCACGCTCCTGGCGAGGTCGCCTAGCACGGTCTCCGTGGGGCGGTCCAGGGTCAACTCTCCGGCGATGTCTGAGAGCGTCGCCACGCGCTCCTCGAGCAGGTGCTGGGCCCGCACCCGCTCCGTGATGTCGTGCGCCACGGCGACCAGCGACTTCTTGCCGTCGCGGAGGATGACGCTCGCACTGACCTCTACGTCAAGGAGTGTTCCGTCCTTGCGGATATATCTTCTCTCGCCCACCGAGGGGCTCCCTTGCTCCAGAACGCGCCGCATGTTGGCGTCGACGCCCGCGCGGTCGTCGGCCACCACGTCGTAGAGCGTCATGGTGTGGAGTTCGTCCTCCGTGTAGCCCAGAGCTTCGCGGAAGGTGGCGTTCGACTCCACGATGCGCCGGCTCTTTACGTCGATGAGGAAGATGTTCTCCGTGGCCTGCTCCATCACGGTCCTGTAGAGACGCTCGTTCTCCTTGAGTGCCGCCTCGGCGCGTTTGCGCTCCGTTATGTCGCGTGTGATCGCGAGCAACCCTGAGGCCCCGCCTCCGGTGTCACGCAGCGGCACGGCGTGGGTGTCCAGCCAGCGGCGCGTGCCCTTGAGCCCCACGAGCTCGAACTCCAGCGTCCCCGACCCGCCTCGCAGCACCTTCTCCGTGAGGGCCACGAAAGCCTCCCTGTGTTCCGGCGCGATGTAACGGTAGATCGACCTGCCGCGCACCTGCTCCAGCGAGTCGGCCTCGATCATGGCGAGCCCCGCGGGGTTCATCTCCAGCAACGATCCGTTCGCACCGAGCACCTTCACGCATTCGGGCTCCGTCTCGATGATCTGGCGCAGACGGCTCTCGCTGCGGGTCAGGGCCTGCTCGGCCCTCTTGCGCTCGGTTATGTCCCGGATGGCGGTCACGCGTGCGTTCTGGCCCTTGTAGAGGGACATCTTGCCCCTGATCTCCGCGCCGAACGTCGAGCCGTCTTTCCTCAGCAGCACCGCCTCGTAAGGCTCGTCGCTCTCGGAAGCCCTCGCGCTGCGCACGGTCTCGTGGGACGCCGGGTGCGTCACCTCCAGGGGTGTCATGCCGATAACCTCGTGCGGCTCGTAGCCGAACATCTTCGCGAAGGCGACGTTCGTCTCGGTGATCCTGCCGTCCTGCGTTATGGCTATGCCCTCGAAGGTCGCCTCGGCCAGCCCCTTGAAGCGTTCCTCGTTCTCCCTTAGCGCTTTCTCGTTGCGCTTGCGCTCCGTGATGTCGCGGGCGACCCAGACGACAGAGTCTTCCAGCATCGGCGAGACGGTGCCCTCGAACCACTTTTCCCCGGTGTCCAGCGGTAGGCTGTACTCGAAGCTGATGCTCCGGCGGGTCCGCAGCACGCACCTGACGTGGCCGAGGAACTCGTCGGCCTGCTCCTTCGGGAAAAGCTCGTGCAGCGTACTCCCGAGCGTCTCGGCGGGCGATCTGTACAACAGCGCCGGGTTGGTCAGAGCGACCTTCAGATGGCGTCCCTCTCCGTCTATGACGAAGATGAGGTCCGTCATCGCCTCGAACAGCGCGCGCAACTCAGCCTCGGAGGCGCGCAAGGCTTCCTCGCTTCGCCTGCGCTCGGTGACGTCGCGGACGATCGTGCAGATCACCTCGCGACCTTCGAGCGAGATCACACTGACCCCGACCTCCACGTCGAGCAGGGCCCCGTCCTTGCGCCGGTACTTGCGCTCCCCGACGATGCGGCGTCTGCTCTGGAGGGTTCGCTCTATGGTGGCGTCGACGTTCTCGCGCGGATGGGCGACGAGATCATAGATCTCCATCTCACCGATCTCCTCCGCCGTGTAGCCGAACATCCGCCGAAAAGAAGGGTTCGTCTCGACGAAGCGGCAGGTTCCGGCGTCTAGCAGGTAGATGCCGTCTGTGGCCTGCTCTATGACCGCCCGGTAGCGCTCCTCGCTTCCGCGCAGTTGCTCCTCCGTCCTGCGGCGTCTGATGGCCGCGCCCAAAGTTCCTGCGGCGGCCCCGAGGGCCCCGACTTCCGCCGCCGACCACTCGCGCTCTTCCACGCACTCGTCGAAGCCGATGAACCCCCACCAGCGTCCCTCGACGAAGATGGGCACGAGGGCTATGGAGAGGATCTCCTCGGCCAGGAGCTCGGGCTGCTCGCTCGCCGGCAAGTCCCGCACGTGACCGTGGACGAGATCACCCCGTCCGAGTGTCCGTATCCAGCGGCCGAAGCCGGAGGCCTTGTAAGGTATGCCCTTCAGCACAGGGTTGTCGATCTGAGCCGGGATGCCGGCAGCCACCCACTCGTAACGCTGGGTGGCCCACAACTCGCCGTCGTCGCCCGTGTAATTCTCGAAGACGTAGACGCGGCTGGTCTCCGTAGCCTCCCCGAGCCGCCTGAGGACGGCCTTTATGCTCTCCTCCCAGCCAGCCGCCTCCCCGAGGAACTGGTCGGCCGCGAAGCGCACGGCCTCGAGGATGGCGTCGCGCCTCCTCAACTCCTTCTCTATTTTTCGCCGCTGCCGCCGCTCCTCGGCCTTTTCCAGTCCCCGCTCCACCGTCTGTGGGAGGCGTGAGAGGTCGCTCTTCATCACGTAGTCGTAGGCCCCGCTGCGAATCGCCTCGACCGCGACGTCCTCCCCGATCCTTCCGGACACGACGATAAAAGGGGCGTCCGAGCCGGAGGCGGTGGCCATCTTCAGGGCCTCCATCGCCGAAAAGCGCGGCATCCGGTAATCGGAGATGATCACGCCCCACGGCGATCGGAGCGCCTCGCGCATCGCTTCGGCGGTGTGCACCCGTTCGTGGTCTACGTCGTACCCTGCGCGCTTTAGCTCGCGCAGGAGCAGCAGGGCGTCGTTCTCGGAGTCCTCGACGAGCAACATGCGCAAGGGCTTCTTTAAGGTCCGCCGTTCCGGTGTCGCTACCACGGTTCTTCGTTGAGCTCGTCCATGCTGACGAGGCCGGTTCTGACGGCGTAGAGGGCGGCCTGGGTGCGGCTGCTCACGCCGAGCTTTCTCAGGATGCCGGAGACGTGGGCCTTGACCGTCTTCTCCTCGACGAAGAGCTCGCGCGCGATCTGTTTGTTCGCCCGGCCCCGCGCCAGGAGCTCCAGAACCTCCGTCTCGCGGGCGGTGAGGGCTTCGGGCTTCTCGGGGGCGCGCATCTCGCGCATCAACCTCGCAGCGGCCTCCGGGACGAGCTGCACCTGGCCCGCGGCGGCGCCCTTGATCGCACGGCACAACTCCCGGGGCTTGGTGTTCTTCAGCAGGTAGCCCATCGCCCCGGCCTGAACCGCGCCCGTAACCGCGCCGTCGTCCAGCACGCTCGTGAGCGCCACGACCTCCACCTCCGGGAGCTCGGCTTTGATCTTCTCCGTAGCCTCTATGCCGTCCATGACGGGCATGAGCACGTCCATCAGCACCACGTCCGGTCGGAGGTCGCGGGCCATGTGCAGCGCCTCCTCGCCGTTGGAGGCCTCGCCCACTACCTCAAGCTCCTGATCGAGCTTCAGGTACATGGTCAGCCCCTGGCGCACCACGCCGTGGTCGTCGGCGATCAAAACCCTGACACTCATCGTGTTCTTACGGACCTCTGGCTCGTAGTAGGACTTTGGTCCACGATTATCACCCCTCCGGAAGTCTTTGGCAACAATGCTTCCTTCGCCCGATGGCGGGACGCCTCCGCGCACCGATACTGGCACGCAGCAGGCAAACGAGACGACGGGAGAGGTGATCCGGATGGCGAAGGTTTCGATCAGGGTACAGAGCGGAGCCGCCCGCTTCGACGTGGCCGTCGTGGCCGATAGCGTGGAGCAGACCGTCAGCCTCGTCAGGGGACGCTACCGCACCAGCAATGTACGGGTGAAGTCTCGGACCGGTCTCGTTGGTTTTCCGGTAGATGGCCGGGCCGCGCGGACGAGGGCGGACGGTTTCTTGCGGATAGATGCACTGGCGGCGTGAGGAGAGTAGGAAGCGTGATGAACACCCGAGTTTGGTACGAGGCCGAGGCGCTGACGGCGGATCTGAGGGTTCACCGCCACACGATGATGGGCGGCTCGGAAGGTGAGATCGAGTCGCGGATACGCAACCTCTACAGGGACGCGGTCGCGGTTCTCGCGTACGGGGTGAGGAAAGCGAACTCGAACAAGGGAGAGACGTGATGTGCTGAGCGAGCAAGACGAAGTTCGGTTTACCAGGTCCGGCGAAAGGTCGCCGGACAAGATACGAGGAGAAAACAGAGTGCATATCCTGGTCGTCAACTTCAACCTAAAGGGCATAAGCGAAGAGGATTACCTCGGGATGATCGAGCCCATAGCCCCGGCTTTCGCCGGCCTCCCTGGCCTTATCTCCAAGACCTGGCTGGCCAACGAGGAGACCAACACCTACGGCGGCGTCTACGTCTGGAGCGACCGCGGGGCGATGGAGGCCTACAAGCAGACCGACATCTATAAGGGCATGCAGGCCAACCCGCACTTCGAGAACGTCACCGTCACCGACTTCGCCGTCGTCGAGAGCGCGACGCGCGTGACGCGGGGACCGGTCGAAGTCGCCGCCTGAAGCGGTTCGCAAAAGGCCAAGCGTTTTGCGAACCGCGCTGTCAGCTCTCAGCACTTCAGCACTTCAGCCTATTTATGGCTGAAATGCTGATTAGCTGAAGCGCTGAGAGCTTGCCAAGAGGTTCAATTAAGAGCACGAAAGGGGAGGCATGATGCGTCAGACCTACGCGGCCCGGCAAGCCGTCCGAGCCGGCACGGAACCAGATCACGACAAATCCAGGAAGGGCGAGTCAGGCGTCCGGCTACGCATGGTGCCCGCTCCGCGAGGCGTGACGTTCGTGGAAGACAAACCTGCCGTGGAAGGGGACCGAAAGGCGCACCAGTCATACGAAATCGAGAACCGACGCGAACAGCCAGGGAGTTGCCATAGGACTAGCGACAAGGCGGGGTAACACAGACCAGAGTGGAAGACGATCATGAAGAGATTCGAGGAAAGGAACACCATGGCCACACGGATCGAGACGTCCGCCGGGCGGACAGTTGATCTCCCGAAAGTCGGCCCACGCTACCTTCCCTACGCCGCCTACCCCAAAGCCAGAGACGTGGCGCAGCACGGTTTGCAGACGCTGCCCGAGTCCCTGCCGCTCGCGGATTTCGCGCAGGCCGAACCCTACCGCGGCCGGTACACTACAGTACTCGCCACGGAGTTAACGATGCATCAGCTCTTGCAGATGGCGTGGGTGATAGGCGACTCGTTCGCCCACCGCGAACCGCAGGCCCGCCACCTCCGGCCGCCCAAGTACCCGCCCGCAGGGCTCATGGAGGCGCGCCACACCGATCCGTTCGGGACCGTTCCGTTCGGTTCGTGGGACACGGCGACGCACATGTACTGGATCGTACGCCTCCTCGCGCTGACCGACCCGACCAGCCCCATGGGTGCCATCGGGGTGAACGAGGAGGTACTGGAGCAATCGGTCGCCATTCTGAACGAAGAAGGAAGCGTTATCGGCGGAGCGTTCAACGAGACGATGCCGCCCTTCGACGTGGAACCTCCGCTGCGGGAGGACGACCCGTTCCTCGACACCATAGTATCGGTCTGGGAGCCGGTCTACGCCGCGTTGGGCGCCCAGGACGCCGAGGCGCTGACTGCACTCTCCGAACGGTACCCGGCGTTCCGAGAGGCGTATGAGAAGGGAAAGGTCGGCCACCATCTCCTGGTCGCCCGCTCCGACGATCTCCCGAAAGGAGACGCCTTCGAGCTAGTGGCGGCGAGCGCGAAGAGGTACCGGGACCTCGGCTACGAGTACATGGTCACCGAGGCTACCAACCAGTGGACCGGGGCGGCCTTCGAGGCCCTTGGCGGGGTGCGTGTGCACTTCTCCCCATTCCAGGCACGGTCCGCCGTTCGCAAGAGCGCCGAGCCGCTGGAAGGCGTCGCTACCAGCCCGAACGGTTTCTTGTCGGACAAGGACAGCGGGGGCATGTTCTACGTGATCCGCCTGGCCTAGAGCAAGTCAGCATTTCAGCACTTCAGCTTGTCAGCCAAGAGGATGGAGCCTACCGATGATCGCCTCGCACTTGCCGCGTTTTCGGGAAGACTCGTCTTCTTCGAGCAACGTTCCGCTAGCCGAAGGAAGGCTGACCGGCTGAAATGCTGAAGTGCTGACTTGCTTGCAAAGGGATGCCGGCACGGAGATAGTTACGGCGGCGCCGAGTATAGCCAACCCTGGGGCCGTGGGGTTCCTGATCAACAGCGACTCACCACTGCTCGACGACATGACCTTGATGGCCGTCTGCGCCGACCTGCCGCCGCTGCGATAGGCCTCCAGCCGACCACGCTCCTTCCTAGAGCGTGTTATGAACCCACGCAGAGGACGCCGGTCGCCTGCTGGAGGAAGAGCCAAGCGAAGGCGACAAAGTGCAGCCCCGCCAAAGTGGCCGGCAGCCTCTCTTAATCCTTCGCCAGCCGCCGAAATCGCGATGCCCATGCGAAATCCCGCTCCACGACCCAGCGGCG
>JBKPOM010000098.1:0-4919 GCA_046733115.1 Actinomycetota bacterium
CGCCACGCCCTCCTCTATGCCCAGCGCACGGTCGAGCGACACGCTCCCAGGGCCCGCCAAAAGGATCACCAAGAACCCCGCGATGAGCGCCAGGTCGAGTTCAGCGCCGGCGCCCTGTTGCGGCGGAGCGATGAGCCCGACATTGACCTTCACTAGAAGGATCGCCACCCCGAGGTCGATCGCGAGCAGGAGGGCAGCCAGTCGCGAGAACAGCCCGATGATGAGTAAGATGCCTCCCAAAAGCTCCACGAGCGTAACCACATAGCCCATGAGCGTCGGTAAGGGTACGCCGAGTTGCGCCAGGAACTCCCCGAAGTTCCCCGGACCCGCTTGGAGCTTTTGGAATCCGTGGGTAGCCATGATTATCCCGGCTATGATCCGCACGACCAGCGGTGCGAACTCCGCAAGCCGGTTCATCGGCGAAAGCGACAGCGTCCTCATTCCAGAGCTTCTCCCTTCGATCGAATCGGTAAAGCACCGGACGCTTCTTCTTACGTATCGCTGGCGCCCACGGTTCAAGCCTTTCCCAGAAAAGAGGACTCACAGATGCCTCCGCGAACTTCGGAGAACACCTCTTCCACGCACTTCGGTGAATAAGGGCAAGAGGAAGGGCCGGAGCCCCTGGAGAAGGAGCCCGGCCTTGGTATTTTGCCCCTCATTTGAGGGGATGTCTTATTGCGCTACCCTACCGGGCTACCGGGTTGATCACCCCGCAGGTGGCCGGGAGGGTCGCCTCCTGGGGCAGCGACGGGTCCAGCTCGCTCTTGCCAGCCGACTTGAAGTCGTAGCGCCCGTTGTGGTTGAGGTCCACCCCGTGCTGAACGATGGCGAACTTGCCGAGGTTCTTCGCCACCTTGCTCGGCACCGAGAAGGTCCGCTGATAGTGGACGAAGCCCTTAGCGTTGGCCACCGGGAAGCGCTCGACTGCCAGCGCGCTCTTGGGGCTAGTGTCGCCCTTGGTGGTCAAGGACACCTGGATGGGACCGTAGGAAGGCAGCCCCTCCGCGGTGGTGATCAGATTGTCGCGTCCAGATGCGGCCAGGGTCGGGCACTCGCTTATGGCCTGGGCCATGCCGTGAATGTGCTGGGCGTGGGGCAGTTTGGGCGCCATGTCGGTCGAGAAGATCCTGGTGTCGAGCTTGCTACCTTCCTTGTGCAGGACGGCGTGGCCTTGGGCCCCCGAGCGATTCAAGGGATTCAGTTCGGCCTTGAAGTACCCCTGGTTGCTGGTGCTACCTTGGGCGAAGGCTACCGAGACGAGGCTCAGCGAGACGGCCATCGCGAGCAGCAGAACCATCCCTAGCTTTTTCTTGAACAAGACTTTCTCCTTTATCGTTCTTTCGTTGGGTTCTTTGTTGGCACAAGGTATACGCGGCCGGTCCACGCTCGGATCACTGGCAGGATCGACGACGAAAGAAGTGAACCCCCGACCGGTCCAACTGGATACGAACTTCCGAGAAACCTCTTCCACGCACTTCGGTGAATAACGCGGTTACGCGAGCCGTTCCGCCCGATGCTTTATACTCTGGCCACGTTGAACCCACGCCGCCGCCGCGGTGCTGGTGGTCGTGCCGGTGTTGCGCGTCGCAACCGGGTTCGACTCGCGCAGTACAACTTCCGAGCTGCGGCCCATCCAGGTAGGTGTTCTCTTCTCCCGATCCTCCACACCTCCCCGTTCCTTCTCGTAGCCGATAGGCCTTACCGGATCTCGCGTTACCCAGCGCGCGTGCTTCGGGGCGCGGAGAAGAGGCCCGCGCTCCGGGTGTATCGCGTACTCTCCGAGGAGGACCCAGAAAAGATGAAGATGCTGAAGATATGCCTGAACCCGAAAGTGCTGGCCGGGCTGGTGGTGGCGGGCGTTGGCATCTACTTGATCGCCCCCAACCTGATAGCAGCAGCTCTTCCAATCCTGCTGCTGGCAGTCTGCCCGCTCTCGATGTTGCTCATGATGTGGGGCATGCAGCACACTCAAGGGCAGGGGCAGCAGACGACCCACGAGCCCGACGTTGGCCTGAGTCGCGAAGAGCGGATGGCGCAGCTACGTACGCAGCAAGCGGCTCTGGCTGAGCAGATCGGGGAGTTGGAGCGGGTAGAGGCCCACCCCGCCGAGGATGGAAGGGGGCGCAACCTCGCCTTCTATCCCGCCGGGGTCCGCCTGACCGGCATCGACCTCAGCCCCGCGATGCTTGAACGCGCACGCAAGAGGGCTCGCGAGCTCGGGATGGACGTCGACCTCCGGGAGGGCGATGCCCAAGATCTGCCGTTTCCGGACGGATCGTTCGACATCGTCGTTTGCACCCTTGCTCTGTGCAACGTACCCGACGAGCGCAGGGCCGTCGCCGAGATGAAGCGGGTCTTGACGGCCAGCGGCCGGTTGCTGCTCCTGGACCACGTCCGCGCTGCCTCGGGGCTTGGCCGTGCCGTTCAGAAGACGTTGGAGGTCGTGACGGTGTGGGTAGAGGGCGAGCACCTGCTGCGCCGTCCTCTTGAACACGTCCGGGCCGAGGGTTTCTGGAACCAGCCCCACAACCGCGACCCAGAAACCGATCTTCTCGATCACCCCCGGGCGAGCCGAGACGCGCACGTGCAGCCCCACCAGGCCGACCAGCAGGAGCAACGGGGCGAATTTCTCCACTCCGTTCAGTCAATATGGCGATCCAGTAGACACCGTCTCCACAGATATTTCTTCTCGGGGGCACCTCCCTTACTATTTCGAGGAACTGGCCGCAATCCACCATGAACGGGGATCATTGATGGACACTTCATCCGCATACCGCGAATCTCTGGACCCTACCAACCTGGATAACTTCAAGAACGAGCTACTCCTTCCCGGTAGAGACGGCTTGTTAGGGCTCCTCGAGACCTCGGCGGACCCTATGGAGCTAGTAGCCCGGAGGGAGAGGGTAGCCCTGGCGCCGGGCAAGGAGACCGAGATGCTGGTCTACCGCGCCGAGCGTGACGGGATGGTTTGGCTCAACCCGACCTTCCTGGTCGAGACGGGCGACGCATTCTCCGTGAGCCTAACCAACGGGCTCGACGAGGAGACGACCATCCACTGGCACGGACTTCACCTGCACTGGCGGATGGACGGGCACCCCCTGCGGGCGGTGCGCCCGGGCACCAGCTACCGCTACGCGTACCCCGTGGCTAACCGAGGAGGGACGTACTGGTATCACACCCACGGCCACGGCAACACCGCCCGCCAGGTCTATATGGGCCTAGCCGGGCTCTTCATCGTCGAGGATGAGGACGAGCGCCGTGTGAATGAGACGCTGGGCGTGAGGTTAGGGGAGACTGACCTTCCCCTGGTCATTCAGGACAAGGGCTTCGACGGCGAGGGGAACCTCGTCTACGACCCGGACGAGATGGCCCGCTCCATGGGCTACACGGGGAACACCATCCTGGTCAACATGACCCCCACCCCCTGCCTAGAGGTCGAAACGAGACTCTACCGGCTCAGGCTGCTCAACGGCTCCAACGCCCGCCTCTACCGGCTCGCCCTCGAGAAAGTCGGCGACGGCGAGCTCTTGCCCTACCGGCTGATGGCCACGGACGGGAGCCTTCTGGATCGACCCCGCCTGGTACGGGAGATGTTTCTGTCGCCCGGAGAGCGGGCGGACCTTCTGTTGGACCTGACGGGCTTCGAGGTCGGCGAGGAGCTCGCGCTCAAGAACCTGGCCTTCGATCCCATGCATCGAGAGCACGGCGTGGGCGAGGGCATGGGCCAAGGGGCTCATGCCTCGCATGAAGAGATGGTTCACGCCGAGGAGATGGGCCCAGGCACCCGGCGGTTGGGTGATGGGGAGGCGTTCTACCTCCTCAGGATGGTGGTGAAGGACCGCGTCGCCCACGTCGGGTCGGTGCCGGAGAACCTCTCGACGGTGGCGCCAGTGGCGGACACGCGCGGAGCAGCCGCCGTGCGTCCGGTGACGCTCTCTGCGACGACGAAAGAGGTACAGACGCGGTGGCTCATCAATGGCCTGAGCTACGAGCCGGACGAGTACCCGATCGTAGTGCAAAGAGGTGCGTCCGAGGTCTGGGAGATCCGCAACGACGAGCGGAGCATGCCCCACCCCATGCACCTCCACGGCTTCCGGTGTCGGGTGCTCGAGAGGAAGAACAGTCCCGGGCAGGTGGCCGGGACGGCGGTGGATGAGCAGGGCAGGACGGTCACCGACCTGGGATGGAAGGATACTGTCCTCGTCTGGCCCGGAGAGACCGTTAGGATAGCCATCCAGTTCTCACACGACTTTGAGGAGGAGCAGCTTTACCTGTTCCACTGCCACATCCTCGAGCACGAGGACGCGGGCATGATGCTCAACTACAAGGTCGTCGACCCGTAAGGCTAGGCTGGCAAAAGGCAGGGAGCACCCACGCGGGCCCTAACCGTTGCGGAGAATGCCGGTTAGGTGGCTGGCGCGGACTCCGGCGCTCGATTGTCCGATCTCGGTTCGTCCAGGTCGTCCTCGACGCCTTTGAGGAGCACGGCGTTCACGGCAACGATGATCGAGGAGACGGACATCAGGAGTGCCGACCACTCGGGCCTGAGCATGATGCCGTAGGCGGGGAATAGGACCCCCGCAGCGACCGGGATCGCGAGCACGTTGTACACCGAAGCCCACACCAGGTTCTGCTTCATCTTCCTAACGGTCGCCTTCGAGAGCACGACTGCGCGGGTGACGTCGAGGGGATCGCTCTTCATAAGGACCACCTTGGCCGTCTCGATCGCGACGTCGGTGCCCGCGCCGATGGCGATGCCGATGTCGGCCTGGGCGAGCGCTGGGGCGTCGTTGACCCCGTCTCCGACCATCGCCACGTGTTTCCCCTCCTCCTGGAGCTGCTCGACGTAGCGCGCCTTTTCTGCCGGGAGCACCTCGGCGAAGACGCGCTCTATGCCGAGTTCTCGCGCCACGGCTTCT
>JBKPOM010000099.1:0-5076 GCA_046733115.1 Actinomycetota bacterium
GCCCTCCGCGATGGCTTGGAGCATCCCGAACTCGATGCCGTTGTGGACCAGCTTGGTGAAGTGGCCGGCTCCCGGAGGACCTGCGTGCACGTAGCCGCCCTCCGTGGCGAGCTCGAGCAGTATCGGCTCGACGTGCGAGATCGCCTCTTCCTCGCCGCCCACCATGAAGCACGCCCCGTGGCGCGCGCCCTCGACGCCGCCGCTGGTTCCGAGGTCCACGAAGTCGATGCCCTTCTCCTTGAGGCGGCGGTGGCGCCTTATCGAGTCGCCCCAGTAGGAGTTCCCCCCGTCGACGAGGATGTCGCCTTCATCGAACTCTTCGGCGAGGTCGTCGAGGATCTTATCGACCGCCGGTCCCGAGGGGATGTAGAGAAAGACCATTCGCGGGCGAGTAAGCTGCTCCTTGAGATCCTCGTAGGAGCGGACCTCGACGAGCCCGGCCTCGACCATGTCGGGCGGGGCGCCGTGGCGCGTGAAGCCGACCACGCGCATGCCCTTCTCCAGGGCCTGGCGGGCGAGGTTGCCCCCCATGCGGCCCAACCCGATCACTCCGTACTCGTTCTTGGTTTCCGTCATCGATCTCCTCCTCATTCCTTGTTCCTTCTTTATTCCTGCAACCCTTCCTGCGACCCTGCCGATTTCTCCCAGAATCCAGTCGGCGACACCCTCCTTCCAACCTCTAGATTGCCCTCAGGATCGCTCGAGCCGGAGCGCCGTCGCTACGCTCGATCTTGACCGGCAAACAGATCAGCTCGTACTCGCCGGGTTCCACCTCCGAGAGGTCCAGGCCCTCGATGACCCATATCCCGGCTTCGAGCAGCGCCCGGTGCGTCTCCTCGCCGTCCTTCCGGAAGCCGCCCACCGAGAGGTAGTCGACGCCGACGGTTCGTATCCCGCACTCAGCCAGGTACCGCGCCGCCTCCTGCGAGACGTAGACGAAATCCTCGTTGAAATCTTCCGACGACCAGCGGCGAGCAGAGTTCTGCGTCTTGAACAAGATCCTCTCGTTGCGCCTAAGTCCGTGAGGATCAAGCTCGTCAGGCTTTACCGATTCGGGGTCGCCGACCTCGATAACCCGCGCCGGCCCGATCGTGGCCTCGAGCGGCATCTCGTCGAGGCCCCTGCCCTCCCGGACGAAGTGGAGCGGACCATCCATGTGGGTTCCGGTGTGGGCCCCCATCGAGATCTCCGATACGTTGGCGACGTCGCCGTGCTCTATGCTCAGCGCCCGTTCTATCTGGACCGGTGGGTTGTCCGGCCAATGGACCATGCCGCTCCTCAGCGAGACCGAGACGTCGATCCAGCCGTTGGCCTTCACTCGACTACCTCCCCTTCCCGAGCGCCCGGTCGAGGTTGAAGGCGGCGCTGATCAGGGTCAGGTGCGTGAAGGCCTGGGGGAAGTTGCCCAACGCCTCGCCGCTCGGGCCGATCTCTTCGGCGTAGAGCCCGAGGTGGTTGGCGTAGCCGAGCATCTGCTCGAAGATCAGCCGGGCTTCCTCGAGCCTCCCCGCGCGCGTCAAGGCCTCGACCAGCCAGAACGTGCACAGGTTGAAGGTTCCCTCCTCGCCCATGAGCCCGTCCGCCGACTTCTGGACGTCGTAGCGGAAGACGAGGCCGTTGGAAACCAGCCCGTCGTCCTTCGGCGGGCGGTTTATGGCGTCCAGCGTGCTGAGCATCCTGGGTCCCTTGGGGGCGACGAAGAATACCAGCGGCATGATGAGGCTCGAGGCGTCTAAAGTGTCGCCGCCGTATGCCTGCACGAAAGCCTTGCGCTCCGGGCTCCAGCCCTTCTCCATGGTCTCCTCGTAGATCTCGTCGCGGACCTTCAGCCACCTTTGGCGGTCGGTGGGGAAGGAACGCTTGTCGGCCAGCCTCAGGCCCCGATCGAGGGCGACCCAGCACATGAGCTTCGAGTACACCGAATGCTGCTGCCCGCTTCGGACTTCCCAGATGCCTTCGTCCTTGCGCCGCCAGTTGTCGCAGACCCAGTCGATCAATCCCCTCAGGCGAGTCCACAGCTCGTACCAGATGGGGTCTCCGTACTTGTTGTAGAGGTAGACGGCGTCCATGAGCTCGCCGTAGATGTCGAGCTGCAGCTGGTCGTAGGCGCCGTTGCCGACCCGGACCGGGCGCGAGCCCTTGTAGCCTTCCAGGTGGTCCAGGGTCTCCTCGGTGAGGTCGGTGCGCCCGTCGATGCCGTACATCAGTTGCAACGAGCCGTCCGGATTTGGGTCGTGGGAACGGTCCTCGAGCCAGCCCATGAACGCCTCGGACTCCTCGGTGAAGCCGATGCGCAGGAGGCCGTAGAGGGTGAAGGCTGCGTCCCTTATCCAGGTGTATCGGTAGTCCCAGTTGCGCTCGCCTCCTATGCCCTCGGGCAGGCTGGTGGTTGGCGCCGCGACGATCGCGCCCGTCGGCTCGTAGGTCAAGAGCTTGAGCGTCAGCGCCGAGCGGTGGACCATCTCGCGCCAGCGGCCGGTGTAGGTGCTCTTGGAGAGCCAGCGGCGCCAGTACTCCACGGTTCTCTTGAAGAGCTCCTCTTCCTCACGCTCGGAGAAACAGGCCCCGCAGTCGTCGCCCGGCTCGATCTGCCGCAGCACGAACACCGCCATCTGTTCTTCCCGCAGGGTGAACTCCGCGACGACTCCATCGCTGCGCCGTTTCAAAGGAACACTGGCCGCCAACCCAAGGCTCAGTCGCGGCGAGTGGAAGCTGGCCCCTTCGGCGCCGATCTCGGTCTCGTGCCCGTCACGGGCGTAATCGAAGGCGGGAGAACACTCCATCCGGAAGACCATCTCTCCGCGTACCACCTCGACCCGCCGGATCAGCTCGTGGCGTCCGTGGCCGTTCGTGGAGGCGTCTATCGGCATGTAGTCGGTGATCTCCGCTACCCCATCGGGCGTGAAGAACCGACTGACGAGGACGTTGGTGTCCGGCCAGTAAAGCTGCTTGCGGGTGACGCCCTCCGAAGCCGGGGCTATCTTGAAGCGTCCGCCCTTCTCGTCGTCGAGGATGGCGGCAAACACGCTCGGGGAGTCGAAGTCCGGCAAACACAGCCAATCTATCGACCCGTCGAGTCCCACGAGGGCCACGCTGTGGAGGTCCCCGATGATCCCGTAGTTCTCTATCGGTTGGTAGGCCATAGCATATCTCCTTACTTTTGAGGGTTACCTACGAGGGTGGTGTGAGTGGCGCCGGCTTCGAGGGGGACGACCTCAGAGCCACAGGCGGGGCAGTGGAACACGCCGTCTGGGAGGCGCCTCATCTCGGGGTGGCCGCACTCGCAGACGTGTTCGCCCAACGTATCCGGCAGGGCGACTATCTGCTCCAGGGTCCTCAGGACGGCGCCCTCGAAGGCGTGGCCGCAAGGGTCGCACTCGGCCAGGTCGACCCCTCGAGTGCCAACTAGTTCGCCGCGCCCGCACGCGGGGCAAACGATGGAGTTCGGCTTGGATGTCTCGCGCGATGGAACCTTCACTTTTCTAACTCTCCTTCCCTCCTTCGCCGGTCGTGGGCTCGTCGCCACGAACGCAACCCGATAGTAGATCCCCGGCGTAACGAGAACGTGATGGGAGCGTGATGGCGTACGCCAGTGGTAGTTCGCAGGGGCCGGTACTCGCTATTCTCAAGGCGGTGTCGTCGACGATGTAGGTGCAAGAGGTGTGGCGGACCGAGGCATCTTCACAGGGGAGACAGGCTATGGCGCGGGATGTAGAGGATGAAGCTAAACCTCTCATCTGAAAACCCCTTTCCCTCGCTTACCGAGGAGATGGGGTTTTTCGGAGGGCTCGGCGGACTCTCCGAGCGCCTTGCGCAGGCTGGAGAGGGCGTTCCTCAGGACCGCTCGGTCATGCGCCTCGTCCCTTCCGGGCCACAAGAGCTCGATGATCTCGCCTCGGCGGTGCCTACCACCCTCGGCAGCGAGGTAGGCCAAGAGGGCCACCGCCTTACGAGCATGGAACCTCACGGACCTCCCGCCGTGTCGGGCCTCCGGCGGGCCGGGTAATTTCAGGCTCAACTTCCCATCGCTGACCTCGCAGAGTAGCCCCAGCACCGCGCGGTCCAACACTTTCACGCCTTTCCCGACAGCACACTAGCACTAGCCCTTGGGAAATCCCCGAATAAGATGTGGTGCAAGAGGTCAAGATTTCGAAGGATTATCGCTGCTCTTGCCGGACTTCCAGGGTTCCTGGCCGGATCGAGCGCCTTCTCGCAAGCGACGTTCAGTTCCTCGCTATCACGTTCTCATGACGTTCTCGTCACGCCGTGGCGGCATCATGAAGATGGAAACGAAGCCCGCCCGGACTCCGCACGAGCCTCACTCGGGACGCGTTACTCCGCGGCGGCGAAGGACGGGACGGAGAGGAGTTTCCTGCACATGCCAGCGATAACCTTCGTAGCACCCCTCTTGCCGGGCAGGGAGGAGGAGTGGCGTCGCTTCGTGCAGGAGGTGGTTGAGGAGCGCTTACCCGAGTACGAGCAACTCAGGCAACGCCTGGGCATCCGCAACGAATCGGTGTGGCTCGCGCGCACGAAGGTGGGTGAAACGGTGTTAGCGTATCTGGAGGTCGAGTCCCCCGAGTGGATAGCCCCAGCGCTGGCGACCTCCGAGGCTCCGTTCGATGTGTGGCTCAAGGAGCGGCTCTCGGAGTTCCACGGCCACGCTCTCGTGCACGCGCCTAGAAGAGCGGCCGCCCAGCTGATCTTCGCTTACCCGGATGGTTCCGAGAACCGCCCGTTACCTTTCGGGGAAGGGTCGTCATGATCCGTCACCGGACCGCGGTTACAACCGAGGACGACCACCAACCGGGGGTTACGGGCAACCTCTTAGAGACCGAGATGGAGCCGGGGAACAAGGGTACTGGGAGTTGCGAGGAAGATCATGTGCGACTTGGGAAGTGGCGGCGCTCCGGCCGTAAGAGCATACCCGTAAGCACGACGATCCTCGTAAGGATATGCGCCGAAGCCGCATCCACTTAGTTGTAGGCACACCAGCAACAAAGGAGGAGCGATGACCAGTGTAATCCGGCCAAACGGCACGTTCTCATAGTCGGACCCTTCCCTGAAGACAGCGCG
>JBKPOM010000100.1:0-10128 GCA_046733115.1 Actinomycetota bacterium
GCCGGGGCCCGCACCAGAGAGGCCCTGATCGGGGCGATGGGCGAGGCGCTCTCGGCCATCACCAGCCGGGACGCGTCCGGCTTCTTGCGCCACTGCGGCTACCGAGCCCCGGCCCAATTACTATGACAGATGCTCTAGACGTCGCCGTCGTGGACATCGCGCTGCCGGACGGCGATGGGTTCGGGCTCATCGAGGAGCTCTCTTCCCGTCCCGACGTTATGACGCTGGTCCTGAGCGCCAGCCTGGAACCTACAAGGTTCGCCAGGGCCGTCGAGTCCGGTGCCTCCGGGGTGCTCCATAAGTCCGCCCCGATAGGCGAGATCGTCGACGCCGTGCCACGTCTGAGGTCGGGGGAGGCCCTGCTCTCGCCGGCGCAGGTCATGGAGATGCTGCGCATGGTCAGCCGCAAGCGCCAGGAGGAGTACGAAGCCAGGAGGACCATAGATAAGCTCACCCCCCGCGAAAAACAGGTCCTGTTGGCCCTCGGGAGGGCCTCGACAGCAAAGACATCGCCGAAAAGCTGCACATCACCGTAGAGACCGAACGCACCCACATGGTCAACATCCTGGGCAAGCTGGACGTCCACTCCCGGCTGCAGGCGTTGGTCTTCGCCGCCCGTCACGACCTCGTCGAGATCCGGTAGGCGACCGTGGCAGGGTTTTCGAACTCGACGGGCGCTGCCGGTCGCTCCCCGATAATTCCTGGGATGCACCGTGCTAAAAGCAGCCCCGTTCGTGTCGATGGCTGCGCTGACCGACCCCGTGCACGAAGCTACCTTAGGAGGCATGAACTCTTTGCCAAAACCGCCCGATAACCGCCCCGAGGACCCTGCAGCAGAGGGGCCCCATGCCCGCGGCCTGCCCCGCAGGCCGCGGGTCTTGATGGCCAACGAGCTGCGCGCCCACCGCGAAGGGATAGCGGCGGTCATAAGCCAGTTACGCCCCGCAGTCGAGATAGAGATCGTGGAGCCGAACGCCCTCGATGACTCCATAAAGCGCTGTGTGCCAGACATGGTCATCTGCAGCAAGGCCACCGAGACGCTGAAGGTCAGGGTAAGGGTTTGGGTGGAGCTCTATCCCGAGAACGGCCCCATCTCCGTGGCGAACATCGGCGGAAGGTGCATGGAATACACCGAGATTCAACTGCCGGATCTCCTCTCTATAGTCGACAAGGCCGGGGAGCTCGCGAAGCCTAACTAACCCAACCGAGCTAGGAAAAGATACCCCGTTTTCATGATGCTGTAAGCCTCTCCGACATGCACCATCTCCGTATGGGCGCAAGACGCGTACTCGTGGCCAACGAGTTCACCTCGTACCGGCAGACGCTCGCGACCGTGATCCGGGACCTGCGCCCCCATGTCGAGGTGTTCGAGGCCGAGTCAGAATCCCTGGACGGAGAGGTCGCCCGCCTCGGTCCCGACCTGGTGATCTGCAGCCGCGTGACCCATGCGGTGAAACAAAGGGTCACAAATTGGGTCGAACTCTACCCCGATTGCAAGCCCTACTCGACCTTCTACATCGACGGGGAACGCAGGGCGAAACGGGACGTCCAGCTTTCAGACCTCCTAGCGCTCTGCGCTAGTCCCCCGTAGAGAGCTCCCTGAGCAACGCCTTCAACCGCGGGGCTAGCTCCTCGATCTCATCGGCCGTGCACCTCACCTGGACGTGGATGCTGACCGCAGGCCGCACCCCAGATAGCGTACCCGCGGGTACGACATCGCCTATGGTTGCGGAGAACACGGACTGGCCCGCCTCGGGCGTTCTTGCCGGCGAGCCGTTCTCCGGGGTGATCTCAATGGGCTGCTCGAAGGTGGCGACCAGCTCTCCGGCCTCTTCTCGTAGCATGCCTGCGGCCTTCAGGATCTCGACGATCGCGCCGGCGCCGTTCATTACGGGCTTGTTGCGCGGCTGGCCCGCGGCGTGGGCGATGTAGGCCTGGACGGTGGGGTAGAGCATCCCCTCGCGCAGCTTCACGGCGGAGACCACGTTTTGCAAAAACTCGCTGGCCGCCACGATCGCGCGCCAGTTGTTCCGGATCTCCGCCCGATCCTTGCGCGCGAGCGCCGCCGCCAGCTCGCGCCCGCGGCGCGTAACCATTTTCTTGCTCTCCCCTTGCAGGACCCCGATCTCCACCAGAAACGCGTTGTTGCGGCTGACGCTCGACTGGTGCACCGAGTCCAGTTTGCCCACGTCCCCTGCCCTCGCGGCGTCTTCGCGAGTGCCATAAGCCACAATAATGTTGACCAACTCCTCGTAGGGAGAGCCAGGAAGCCGAAACTCCCTCTCCGCCATCCCGAAACCTCCTCCCCCCAGAGACGCCTGCAACGACAGACGCCATTATAGGCAAGCCGCGAGGCGGCGTGCCAGCACGCCTGCTTCGCAGGCTTGTCAGCATTTCAGCCGTCAGCCGGTGTACGGACACACCGACCACCGCCCGAAAGAAGCAACTCCCCTTACCTAGTCTCCGCTCCGCGAGCGCAAGCGACGCCGTGAGAAGAAAAAGCTGACAAGCTAAAGTGCTGAAGTGCTATCATGCTACGAATCGCCAGCTTACGAAGAGTGCGCATAGCAACAGTGATGCGATCGTGCTTAGGAGCAGCCATCCGCGGAAGAGAAACGTATTGCTGGACAGGAGGCCTAGCACGATAAAGATGGGGAACGCGACCAGCATGTAGCGCGGGGTGCCCATCAGCGGGCTCTGGGGCGTCCCGAAGAGCGTGGCGGGGGCGACGAGCAAGAGGCCGTAGATGGTCAGGGAGAGGGGCAGGTGTCTGGAGCCCGCGAGCAGCACCGCCACGGCGAAGACGAAGAAGAGCAGGTTGGTGAAGTTGTTCATTTGCGCGAGGTGGTTCGCCAGGTTGCCGAGGGTGGGGTCGGCCCAGAGGCCGGGGTTCAAGAGCCTGCCGGATTCCTCGACGGCAGATGCCAACGCCCTGCTTACGGTGGCGAGCGGCCCCATGGCGCGTCTTCCCCAGTCCTGCTGCGCTGAGTAGAAGAGGAACGGGTCCCCGAAACGCACCCACAGGTATCCCATGTACGCGAAGAGTCCCGACGGTACCAGCGCCAGGTACACCCCACGCCACCGGAATCGGTCTAAGTTCTTGATCCACTCGTACAACAGTGGCACGAGGAGAAATACACCGACGTTGCGCGTCGCGGAGGCGAGCCCGGCCAACACGCACGCGAGCAGCAGGTCCCCCCTCACCCTCACCGCCCACAGCGAGCCGGCGGAGAGAGCCAAAAACAGGCTCTCCGTGTAGGCCGCGTTCAGGAAGAAGGTGGTGGGGAAGAACGCGAGGGCGAGTACGGCGCCCCTGGCCACCCCCTCTCCCCAGCCGTCGAGGGCTATCTGGTAGATGAAGAAGAGGGCGAAGGGCAGGAAAAGGAGGGAGAGGACGGGGCCCCAGACGGAGAGGGCCTCCCTGGAGATAGGGCCGCCGAAAAACCCGGCGAAGGACCTCACCAGTAGCGGGTACAGCGGGAAGAAGGCCGGGGAGACGTTGTCGGGTGGGTTGAGGTACCCGCCCAACGCCAGCATCACGTAGTGCTCCCCGTCCCAGTGCGACCAGAGGTTCATGCTCCCGAAGGGCACATCCAGGGTCAAGCGCTGGAAGTCTGAAGTCGGCACGACCCTGGCGAGAATGAGGCCGCAGACGAGGTAGAGAAGCCTGCTCGCCGCCGAGACCGCAAGCACGAAACCTACCCCGTTGCTCTTCCTGTTCTCTCCGTCGAATTTCATCACTGGTCCGGAATCTCCCGCGCCGCCGGGGGATTATACCCGCGCGTTCTCCGCTCGAAAGACCGCCGAGCCGGTTGAGCTTTCAGCCATCAGCCAATAGACAAGAAGCTGAAAGCTGGCTGCTGAGAGCTGACGGCGCGGTTCGTAAGAGGGCTTGGCCTCTTGCGAACCCCTTTAGCCGCTGCGGGGGGCGAAGATGATGACGCTGTCGTTCTGGAAGACCGTTTTGTAGAGGTCCTTCTGGAGCGCGTAGCGGCGCCAGTCCGCGTCGGGGGAGCTTTTGTGGAACACGATGTAGCGGACGTCGTTCTTGTCGATGAGCTGCGCGGTGCGTTCGCCGGTGGGGTTTTTGAGTATGTGCAGCGCGTCCCACATTGGACCGGCTCCGAAGGGCGGGAGGTCTCTGGCGCGCTTGATCCTCTCCGCGTCGTAGGACTGCATCCTGGTGTAATCGCCCATCGCGAGCATGGCGCGGCTAGGGACGTAGCCCAGGTAGGGGGTGACGACTATGCTTCCGCCATGGTTGTGCTGCCGGAGCCACGTTCCGGCGGCGACGACCTTGGCCGGGGCCGGCCTGTCTTTGAGGCGTGTGCTCGGCCCGGCGGCTTGCTCCAGGCTCTGGACCGACTGCGCGCCCACGAGCGTGGCCGAGAGGGCGACCGCGAGCACGACCGTCGCCAGGGTGCCGCGTCCGGCGGGCCGGAGCGAGAGCGGCACCCGCAGCAAGGTAACCAGGGCAAGGGCCGCGAGTAGCGCGAGCGGCACGCCGAGGTCCCGCTCGAAGCGGTCCGGGAAGCCGCTGTAGGAGGTCAGGCTGCCGAAGAACAGCAGCAGGGTCCACACCAGCAGGGTGAGGCGCGCTAGGATGTCCGGCGTACCCTTCGCGTTCTCGCGGCCGGCGAGCATGAACGGAAGACCGAGCAGGCCGAGCCAGAGGACGGGGTGCGAGAGGGTCATCAGGAAGTGCCCGGGGCCGTTCGCCGGTTTGGTTCCTATCGCCATCGCCACGGCCTCCCCGCCCCTCCCCGTCTCGGAGCCGCCGAGCATCCCCGCCACCAGGTTGGGCAGGTCGTAGGTGTCCCAGGCGTAGAACACGCAGAGGAGGCCGAGAAGGACGAGCGAGAGCAGGAGGTAGGCGCCCCTCCTGCGGTCCCGTAGTAGCAGGTAGGGTAAGAAGAGGACCGACACCACCGCCAGGAGCACGGCGAGACTGTAGCCCGCTATCTGGTGGTAGAGCACCGTCGAAGAGCCGAGCAGGGCCAGCAGTATCCCGCCGCGTGTCCCTGGCGAGGCGTACATTCCGATCAGGGCCGCCACGGCGAGCACGATCAGGAAGTACTCGCCTATGAAGTTCGGCAATCGCGCCTCCTCGAACTGCAGATACGTGCTGCCGAGGAGCAGCCCTGAGGTGAGGGCGGCGGCCACGCCGTACTCCCAGCCCCACATACGCCTCGCCAGCGCGTAACAAGCCAGCGCGCACAGCAGCGGGAGCGTGGGGGTGAGGATCGGGAACACCTCCAGCGGCCTGAAGCCGCTTAGGCGTGAGATCATGGCCGTGAGCAGGTGAAACCCCGGCGGATAGAGCATGAACGACTCGTTGGACCCGCTTCTCATCATCATGCCGGCCATCACTGCGTGCTCGTAACGGTCAATGCCCCTCGGGAAGGGCCAGCCGTTCACGATCGGCCCGAGGTAGCCGCGCGCGAGCACGAGAAGTAACACCACGCCGAGCAAGGCGTATCGGGCCGCCGGCGCGATGGCTCTGCCGCTTTCTAGTCGTTCTTGGGTCGCCTCCCTCCCGCGCGGCGCCCACAGGTAAGCCGCCCCCGCGGCGAGCACGAGGAGGGCTATCGGAAGCATGAACCATTCGCCCGGCGTCAGGCCCAGGAGCATCGCGAGCGCTAGCGCGAGGGCCGCGGCGAGTGGTACGAGCGTGGAGACACCGGATCGCGAGGGCGGGTTACAGATCGGCTCCTCGCCCTTTTTGGCGGGCCCGAAGAGCAGGTAGAGGGCCAGCCCCGCGAGGAATACCAGCGCCGCTGAAACGATGGTTACTGTGAGGGTGACGCCCGTCGCGAAGAGGTAGGTCTGCAGGAGGGCCGCGGTCGGCACCAGAGTAATGGAGAGCGCGATGGTGTAGGCCACCCGCTCGGCGAGGTCTCCCGATCGGAGCAAGGTCCTCGTCCAGAACCATCCAGGAAGAACTCCTATCAACAGGACCGCGGGGAGGGCCTGGATCAGGTCGCCGATCAAACGCCGCCCCGTTGCGCAGGTGGGCTGGAAGTGGACTCGTCCATCGCGGGAATGTATAACACTTAACCTGGATGAAACCCAGATCCGGGATACAGCTAGAGAAACCACAACGGCTCTCCGCCGAGATCCGTCCTGCGAAACGAACGCGAAGGCGGTAGACCGCACGAAGAGAACGCTTTTCATAGGGATTTACTCGCTCCTGGGGCTGGCCGTGGCCTGCGCGCTCTCGGCCTGCTTCCCCTCGGCCGAGGGGAAGCCGCCTAAAGAGACGGGGGAGAAGCCGAAACCCCCGAACGTGGTCCTCATCCTCACCGACGACCTGACCTCGGACGACCTGAACCCGAACACGCTCAAACACATGCCCAACCTGAGGAAGCTGCTCATCGACAAGGGCACCACGTTCGACGAGTCCTTCGTCAGCAACTCTTTGTGTTGCCCGAGCAGGGCCACCATTTTGCGCGGCCAGTACACCCATAACCACCAGATCCTGAGCAACGATCCGCCGCTCGGCGGCTTCGAGAAGTTCCGCTACCTCGGCCACGAGAACTCGACGATGGCCACCTGGGCCAAGGAGCAAGGCTACAGGACGGCCTTCTTCGGGAAGTACCTGAACGGGTACAACGACACTTATATCCCCCCAGGATGGGACGAGTGGTACGCGGTGACGGGCAACTATTTGAGCCACACCTTCAACGAGAACGGCCGCATCGTTGACTACGACCCCGAAAACGACTACGACACCGACGTGATCTCAGACAATGCCTCCGACTACGTCACGCGCACGGCCGGCGCAGATCCGCCGTTTTTCACGGCCGACAGGCCCTTCCTTATGTGGATCGGCACGAAGGCCCCCCACCAGCCTGCCACCCCGGCCCCCCGCGACGAGCACGCCTACCCGGACGTCTCGTTGCCGCGGCCGCCCAACTTCGACGAGAGAGACGTCTCCGACAAGCCAGGCTGGGTCAACGACAATCCACCTTTGAGCCTGGAGCAGAAGGGATACATGGATGAGCTGCACCGCAAACGCCTGCAGTCCATGCTCGCCGTGGACGACATGATAGGGGACCTCGTCAAGTCTTTACACGACTCCGGCGAGCTCGACAACACGTACATATTCTTCACCTCGGACAACGGCTTCCACCTGGGCCAGCACCGCCTGGGCGCCGGGAAGTGGACGCCCTACGAAGAGGACATCAGGGTGCCGCTTATAGTGCGCGGCCCCGGCGTACCCGAAGGCAGAACCCTGCACCACATGGTGCTGAACAACGACCTCGCGCCGACCTTCGCCGACCTCGAAGGGGCCAAAACACCCTCCTTCGTTGACGGGCGCTCGCTCGTGCCGCTCCTCGACGACGACCCGACCCCCATAGAAGACTGGCGCCAGCGCTTCGTGCTTGAAGGCGTCGCGGAGCGGAGCGGGGTGGCCCAGCCCCCCTTCATCACCGAGAGCACGGTCGCGCCCCTGCTCACGGGCGACCCGCTGCCCAACAACTGGCGGCGGACCTCGGCCGCGAGCGCCCAACTAAGCGAGGAGTGGGGAAGACCCTGGATGAAGGCCCTCAGAACACACAACTACCTGTACGTCGAATACAAGACTGGCGAACACGAACTCTACGACCTGAGGAACGACCCCTACGAACTGCGCAACAAGTACAAAACGGCATCCCCGGGCCTCAGGCAGCGGCTGGAGGCACAGCTCGATTCGCTCAGGAAGTGCACCGCCGAGGAATGCCGCGTCGCCGAAGGCGGACAACCAGAAACCAAGCTTTCAGCCGAAAGCAAAAAGCTGAAGGCTGATAGCTGACGGCGGACCGCTTTAGTCTCAGCTTTTCGCGTAGGGCTCTCTTCCAGGCGGTAGCAGTTCGTAGAGGAGGCCTTCCTCTACGGTGACCACCCTGAAGCCGGCTTTTCGGAAGGGATCCAGGTTCGTGGACTCCTGGTCGAGCAGGTAGACGCGGCCCTTCCTTGCGGCCATTTTGGCGGACTTCACCCCCGAGAGGTCGTCGGTCCCGTAGCGGCGGTCCGTGGTCGCGAGGTCTATGTCGTCTGGCCACACGATGTCGGCGTAGGAGACCTCCGTGTTGTGGAAGAACGGGTCTACGATGGTAAGGTCCGTGCGGCGCTTCTCGACGAGCACCATGTACCACATGCTGCTCCTGTGGTGCAGGACCGTGGCGTTCGGTGCGGCGTTCTTGCCGACGGCCTGGATCTCTTTCTGTCCCCGGTAGACCCCGCTCATGTCGCTCCTGGCGTAAGTCTCGCCCACGCCGAACAACGGCAAAAGAAGCATCACCGCCGAGAGTCCGCCGATGACGCCCCACCTCGCCACCTTCGACAGGCCACCCACGAGGGATTCGGCCTCGTCGAGCAGCGCCCCGAACCCGGCCGCCGCCCACATAGAGAGCACGAGGTAGGTCGGGATGAAGTAGAGGGCGATGTCCGGGATGTCGTTCTCGACGGCGTAGAAGAGCCAGCCGAAGAAGAGAAACCCGAGGAAGATGCCCGCCGCGCGGTCCCTGAGTAGCACGACGACGGCGCCTGTCAGCGCGAACATCACCACGAGGAATGGCATGTTCTCGAGCAGGTGTTCCCAGTAGAAGAGCATCCTTCCCGGCAACTCCGAAGGCCCGAAGGAGAAGAGAGAGCCGGTCAGGTCCCCCCCGCTGACCACGTACCAGAACCGCTCGAAGTTGTCGGGATTGTTCGCGTCCATGGGCGGGTCCATCGCCGCCCGTACTGGCAGGTACAGATATGGCACGAGCCCGAGCAAAAAGAGCCCAGCGCCCTTGAGAACAAGTTTCACGTCTGCCAGCTTGCGCCGGTCCACGAGGGCCACGAGAAGAACGCCCGCCGGAAGGAGCAAACCGCTGGTGAGGTGGTTCGTCAGACAAAGCCCTATCAAGAAGGCCGAGAGCAACAGGTAGCGGTCTCTCTGGCGCTCGCGCCAGAGCAGCAGGATGACGATGGTGACCGCCACGAGCAGCGCGTTGAGGGTGTAGACCTCGGCAATGACAGCTTGAGACCAGAGGGCTCCGCCGAGCCCGAAGGCGAGGGCGCCGCCGGCCGCCGCCATTATTCGCCTGCCGAGCAGGAGTCCGGCCCGGTAGACCGCCGCCACCGCCAGCGCGGCGTAGACAGCGGAGGCGAGGTTCGCGCGGTAGGCGGGGTCGCCGAACGGCAGGTAGGTGAAGAGGTGGGTCAGCATCAGGTAGGTCGGGTAGCCCGTGGGGTGCGTGATGCCCAGCACGGCGACCTGCATCTGCACCATCACCGTGTCGAGCAGCTTCGGGTCCTGCAGATAGAGTACGGTCGGGGCCAGCGTCCTCAGGTAGAGAACGAAGGCGAGCGTGGCGACCCCGAGGCCGGCGAGCAAGACGGCCGCCGCGTGCGCCCGTCCCCCGGCTCCTGAGGGTGGTTTCACGGGCGGACGAGCAGACTTTTCCTGTTCCAGTGCCACTTCCCGGGACGTCCTTCGCCGAACTCCTTGCGGGGGCTATTGTACCCGGGCGGGGTTCGGATGTTAATCTGCGTTAATATAGCGTCCGTCGGGCCGTCGGAGCCATGCCCAGAGGTGAGCCTACGGGAAGAACGAAACGGGACGTTGACACTCGTTTGGTATTCGTTTGACCGATTTTCCGTTACAATCGTCGGCTGGCGCATTCATCAGTTTAGGCTGGACTCTGAATTACAAAGCAGAAGTAGCGTAGAGCAAGAAGGGAGCGCGTGTAATGAAGGTACTCGTTCTAGGCGGCGACGGCTTCTGCGGCTGGCCCACCTCGCTGCACCTCTCGGCGCAAGGATACGAGGTGGCCATAGTCGACAACCTCTCCCGGCGCAAGATAGACGTCGAGTTGGAATGCGAGTCCCTCACCCCGATCCGTCCTATGGGTAAGCGCCTTGGTGTCTGGGAGGAGCTAACCGGCGACCGGATAGACTTCCACAACATCAACGTCGCCGAGAACTACCGCCGGCTTCTGGACCTGCTCCTCGAGTGGCAGCCCGACGCGGTCATCCACTTCGCCGAGCAACGGGCTGCGCCCTACTCGATGAAATCCAGCTACCATAAGCGCTACACCGTGGATAACAACCTCAACGCGACCAACAACCTGCTGGCGGCGATCACCGAGAGCGGGCTCG
>JBKPOM010000101.1:0-47601 GCA_046733115.1 Actinomycetota bacterium
CAGGGCACCGGCCCCCATAAAGAGCAAGCGCGATGAAGCGAGAACGCCGAGAACGTAGGCCCAGACTTGGGCGGCTGGAGCGGTCCTATAGCGGTGTGCAGTGATATTGGACCTCTGCTACTTGCCAAGTCTGGGGTGGGCGTGTCGGGCATTCTGAAGCCTCCCGCGCTATGCTTGAAAGCAAACGCCGCGGGGGTGGTCCAACTTCATTGACTACCGCTTTAGTACCTAAGATTCGGGCCACGGCTTATGGCCCACCAGGCTCCGCCGAAGCAGATGGCGGCGATCAGGAAGACCATACCCAACGTCGGGTAGGGGTTCAGATCGGAGACGCCGAGGGTCACATAGCGGGCAGCGTCGACGGTGTAGAAGATCGGGTTGAAGAACGTCGCCACCCTGAGCACACCTGGCAACATCCCGACGGAGTAAAACACGCCGCCGAGGAAAGCCAGCGGCTGGATGATGACGCTCGTTATCAGAGAGATATGCTCTATCCTGGTCGCCAGCGCCCCGACCATCGTGCCGAAAGAGGAGAAGGCGAAGGAGGCGAGGAGACCTATAACCACGAGCATCAGTGGGTGCTGGATGTTTAGTCCGACGAAGGGAATCCCGACTATAAAGACCCCGGCCCCCATCACAACGCCGCGCAACATGCCGCCAAGAGAGTAAGCGAGCGCTATTTGCAGGTCGCTCATCGGGCTGATCAGGACCTCGTCGATGTAGCGCTCTCGCTTGGCATCGAAAACGGACCAAGACGAGTTCATCTGCGAGTTGGTTATGAGGCTCATCAAGGCGATGCCCGGGAGTATGTAATCCAGATACGGAATACCCTCTATCTGTTTGATGCGGCCTCCGAGCGCGATGCCGAAGACTACCAAATAGAGGAGCGAGGTCAGGAGTTGCGGGACTATAGTCTGCATCCAGACGCGGGTGAAGCGCAAGACCTCGCGCTGGAGGAGCGTCTGGAAGGTCCTGTCAGCGAAGATCATGGCCTATCACCTTCATGTAGACTTCCTCGACGTTCCTGGCCTCGTAGTGCTCCTTGAGCTCGCCGCTACTCCCCTGGGCCACGATGTTGCCGCCGTCTATAAGCGCGATCTCCTCACACAACACCTCGGCCTCCTCCAGATAATGCGTCGTCAGCAATATGGTCATCCCACCACGGTTGAGCTCCCTGATGTAACCCCAAAGCTTGTAGCGCAGCTCCACGTCCACGCCCGCCGTAGGCTCGTCCAGAAACAAGACGTTGGGATCGTGCATGAGGGCCCTCGCGAAGAGCACGCGCCGCTTCATGCCCCCCGAGAGCGTGTTGGTCCGCTGGTCGCGCTTGCCCACGAGCCCGAACCGCTCCAGAAGCTCCTCGGCCCTCTCGTGGGCCTTCTTCTTCGGCACCCCGTAGTAGCCGGCGTGGAAGATGAGCGTCTCCTCGACGGTCAAAAACTTGTCCAGGTTTATCTCCTGGGGGGAGACCCCGATCATGCGCCGCGCCTCCCGAAACTCCCTGTAGGCGTCTTTGCCGAAGACCTCGACCGAGCCAGAGTCGGGCCTGACCAGGCTGACAACGCTATTTATGAGTGTAGTCTTCCCGGCCCCGTTCGGCCCGAGCAGACCGAAGAATTTGCCGGCTTCCACCTCCAGCGAAACCCCGCTGAGCGCGAGAAAACCGTTGGAGTAGGTCTTCCTGAGGTCCTCGATTCTGAGTGCCGGAACGCCGTTCGTGTCGCTCACGCGATCACCGCCTCAGCGGCCTTCTCCCCCGAGAGCATCGAGCCGTTTATGGATGCATCCTCGGTGTACTCTCCGGCGAGGACGAGCCCCGGCGTCTGTGTTCTGTTCTGGGGCAGCCTGTCGTGGATGCCTGGAGGCTGGGCGAACTGCCCGTAAGGGATGCGGTAGACCGCCAGCGGCCTGAAGTCGCAGTCAGGATACCAGCGGCTGAGGTCTTCGATGCCCCTACGGTAGAGTTCTCCGTCGGGCAGGTCGATGCCGGTGAGCGCCACGGCGGAGAGCAGGTGGCGACCCGGCGGCGCGTACTTATCTGAGATGTTGCTCATCTCCACGCCGTTGTTCAGGAATGCTCCGTCGGCGTTCAAAAGGATCTTCTTCCCACTTCCGAGCCCGTCCGTTTCGTAGTAGATGCATACCTCTCCCACAACCCCCTCGGGCACCGCTTCGCCCGTGAGATCTCCAGCCGTCGGCGCGTCGGTCGCCACGACTACGGCGTCAGCCTCGTGCTCCGTCCCCCCGACCTTAACACCCACCACACGCTCCCCGTCGCGCAGTAGCGCCTCCACGGGACTGCCCAATCGGACCGCGTCCTCCGGCAGGCGCGAGGCGAGCTGGCGCGGTATCTCGCCCATGCCCAGGGCGGGGACGACCGTGCGACCTGTGGCTAGCATCCTCAGGGTAAAGCGGAGAACGCGGGCGCTGGTGGTCAACTCGCGGTTCAGGAAAATGCCGCCGTAGAACGGCCTGAAAAACGAGTCTATGTAGTGTTGAGAGAAGTCAGCTGCCTGCAGGTACTCGAGCGTCGAGGTGTCCGGCTCGCCATCCTCCTCACCCGCGCTGATACCCCCCTGGACCGTTCTCGACACCAGAGCCAGCGTCCGAACCTTGTCCCCGAACGTGGCCGCACGAGAAACCAACGACGGAACGAGCGCCTTCGGATCGCGGAGGGGGTCGGAGAGCACGCTCTTCTCCGGACCCCTGCAGACGACCGCACCGGGGTCGAAGTCCCTGAAGTCGAGTGCTCCGTAGTCGAGGTGCTTTTTTGCGACCAGATAGGACGTGAAGTACACCTGGAAGCCCCGGTCGAGCAGAAACCCGTCGTGCTCGTCCGTGCGCACACGACCGCCAATGTCGTCCGACGCTTCGAAGACGGCGACCTCGGCTCCGCGTTCTCTAAGTACCTTTGCGCAGGTGAGGCCGGCCAGCCCGGCCCCGACGATGATAATTTTCATACCCGCGAGAGTGTAACGCACAATTTCAGAGATCAAGTGACCGCTTTGACGCCGGGCGAAGTCGGAAGCACCAAGGATGTGCTCCGTTACCCCTGGTAGAGATCCGCGCCCCGCTCTCGAGATTGCGTGGCGGCGAGATGCCCGGCTGCGATCACCGCAACGAGCACCACGATGAGGGCCCCCGCCAACGCCAGCGCCGGTACGAAGAGGCCGACGAAGCCGACCCCGACGCAGCCAAGGGTTGCCGAAGGTTTCGCCAGGCCCAAAGTTCCTGTCAGTCTGAAGCGGAAGAGGGTGTGGGCGAGGAGGTAAACGGCGGGGCCTGCCGCAACAGCCGCGACCTCGTAGGGCGGTAGGACCTCGATCGGGTGCGCGATCACCAGCTCGTCCCCCACCGCAGAGAGTATGATCCCCGCAACAAACACCACGTGAAAATATGTGTAAGCGTCCCTGGCGAGCGTGGTCCTGCTATCTGCGACCTCCAGGTAGTGCTCGCCGAGCGCCGCCACGGAGGAGAAGTACAGCCACCAGATGGCAGCGCTCGCCAGGAAGGCCATGACGAAGGCTACGATCGTCTTGGCGTCCAGGTCGAGCTCTGAGGTCGTCGCCCCGGTAATTACGATGGACTCGCCCAGCGCCAGGATGATGAACAAACCGAACCGCTCGGCGAAGTGCTCGGTTCCCACGTTCCACGTCGCGGGCGCGAGGCGCCGCCTGCCCGGTACCCAGTACGTCACGAGCGGCGCGCAGTAGTCAAGCGCGAGCGCAACCAGCCAGAGCACGTAGCGGCCGGGACCTTCGACCAGGGCACCCGCGACCCACAACACACCTACCACCACGAACCAGGTGAGGATGCGCCCGGCCCGCTCGCGCTCGACCGTCCCGCTCTCGGCCGCCACGAAAGTCAGGAAGGAGTGCCTCCCGATCTGGATGGCGACGTACGATCCGGCGAACAGCAGCGCATGCTCCTCGAAAGCTTGCGGTATCGCCACCGACATGAGCAGGCTCACGAGCATCAGCCCAAGCAGGAGCAGGCGGACCGGGATCGTCTCCGTGTCCAGCTCGTTGGTGGTCCAGGTCGTGTAGTTCCACGACCAGTACACCGCGAGCAACACGATCAAGGACTGCAGCACGCCCGTCCACGTCAGGTGTTCGAGCAGCAGGTGGGAGACCTGCGTGATCGCGAACACGAACACGAGGTCGTAGAAGAGCTCGAGGGATGATGCCCTCTGGCTCACCCCGTCCGTTCCCCGCCGCCTGACGCGCCCCATGGGATAAGTGTAGCCGCGTAGGTAACAGGCTGCTCAACCGCCCTCGGAACGTCGTCCGGTCGTCGCGCGAGCCTGTACGATAAGGCCGTGGACGGAGACATGGAATTTCCGCTCGCGGGCGGCCGGCAGACGCCGGGCGTCGTCCGCGTCGGACGTACCCCGTCCGCAGGCCGATGGGGCCAAACGCTCCCTTTGTCCATGATCTCCTACGCCACTTCGGAGCCGTGGGCTTCGACCGCGCACCGAGGTTACCCGGCGTCGACGAACGAGAGCGCGAGGTCCTGTCGTTCGTAGAGGGCGAGGTGCCCAACGACCACGGGGAGCACCGTCCTTCGGAAGCCCGACGTATCAAGGTCGCCGGGTTGATCCGCCGGTTCCACGACGCCAAGGCGTGCTACGATCTCGGCATCAGCGGCGAGGTCGGAGCCCGTAATCCACGAGTAGCCTAAGATGCAAGGCCGTGCGTAGCGGCGTTGCTATCCACCCGGATTTGGTATCGCCCTTCGATCCGATACGCCGCGCGTCTCGCGGCGGTGCCTACCCCGAGGGCTCGTTCTACTTGCGGCCGTTTGCGAACTCGAGGCGCACCCGGTGTTCGGCGTCGAGCTTGAGCGCGGCGGCGTAGGGCTTGCCGGCCTTGCTCTTGAAGCCTTTCATCTGCCCGGTGCGGCCCTTTGCGAGAAGCTGTCTGGCCTGGCCTTCGCTCAGGCGCTTGCCGGAGACCTGTTTCCAGATCGCGAAGTCGCACCCCGTCTTCTTCCACGCCGAGCAACCGTAGGCCTTCTTCGTCTCGACGACGGGGGCGCCGCACTTGGGGCAGGCCCCGAGCGGCTCGCGGCTGCGGGAGGGAGCGGCAAGCTTCTCGCCTTCCATGCCGCGGACCTCATCGACAAGCTTCGTGGTGAAGCGGTTTATGTCCGACATAAAGTCGGGGCGGCGCTCCGTGCCCTTCTCCATCTTCGCGAGACGTTCCTCCCAACGGGCCGTAAGCTCGGCTGAGGTGAGCGGACTCTCCCCGAGGAGCCCGATGAGGGACTTTCCTTTTTCGGTGGGGACGAGGGCTTTTTTCTCGCGATCGATGTAGCCGACCTTTATGAGCCGCTCGATGGTGGCGGCCCGGGTGGCGGGCGTTCCCAGGCCGGAGTCTTTCATCTGCTGCCTGAGCTCCTCGTCCTCGACGAGTTTGCCCGCCGTCTCCATGGCCCCGAGCAAAGCCGACTCCGAGTAGCGCGGGGGCGGCTTGGTCTCACCCTCCTTGACGCCAACCTTCGCCACGACCCACTCCTGCCCAACCTCGATGGGCGGCAACACGGGCGGCTCTTTCTCCTTGCGCCCTCCGACCCCGTCCGGATACAGCGCCCGCCACCCTGCCTCCAACACGACGCGCCCGCGCGCGAGGAACGTTTCCTCCCTTACCTCGGTTATGACGGTCGTGTTCTCGAAGCGGGCCGCAGGGAAGAACACGGCCAGAAAACGCCTGGCTACCAGGTCGTAGACCTTCGCCTCGTCTGGAGGCAGCCCGTCTGAAGGCTTCTTGTTGGTCGGGACAATGGCGTGATGGTCGGTGACCTTCGAGTCGTCCACGATGCGCTTGCTGATCGGCAGCTTCGGCGCTTCGAGAAGCTTCCCGGCGAAAGGCGACAGGTCGGGGAGCGCCCCCGCGGCCTCGACCCGCTTCTTTAGACCACCGACCATGTCTTTCGAGAGGTAGCGGCTGGAGGTGCGCGGGTAGGTGATGAGCTTCTTTCCCTCGTAGATCGCCTGGGCCGCGCGCAGCGTGCGCTCCGCGGTGAAACCGTAGCGGGCGTTGGCGTTGCGCTGGAGCTCGGTCAGGTCGTAGAGGAGCGGCGGCTTCTCCGTCGCCGTCTTCTTCTGCGCCTTGCGGGCGGTCCCCGTCCCACCGCGCACCTTCTCGGCAATCCTGTTAGCGGCCTCCCTCTCCGAGAGTCGGTTCTGTTTGCTCTTGAACCAGACGCCGTCGTAGGTGCTGCCTTCGCGCGAGAAGCGGGCGTGGACGGTCCAGAACTTCTCGGGCCTGAAATTCTGTATCTCCCTCTCGCGGTCGACGAGGAGCTTCAAGGTCGGGGTCTGGACGCGGCCGACGGAGAGGACGTTGCCGGGGCGGCCGAAGCGGACCGAGTAGGCGCGGGTGGCGTTCATGCCAACGATCCAATCCGCCTCCCCCCGGCTCCTCGCCGCGTCTTCGAGCGGCTTCATAGTACGCCCGTCGCGCAAAGAGCCGAAACCTTCCCGGATCGCCTCGTGGGTGAGGGAGGAGATCCAGAGCCTGAGCACCGGCTTCCGGCAACCAGACAGACCATAGAGGTAAGCGAAGATGAGCTCCCCCTCCCGGCCCGCGTCGCAGGCGTTGACCACCTCGGTCACGGAAGGGTCCTTCATCAAACCCTTCACGACGCCGAACTGCTCGCGCGTCTTGCTGCTCACCCTGACCTTGAAGCGCTCAGGCAAAATCGGCAAGCTCTCCAAGCGCCACTTCTTGTACTCCTCGCCGTAGGCGTCGGGCGGCGCCAGCTCCGCCAGATGCCCGAGCGCCCAAGTAACGGTCCACCCCTCACCGGCCAGCGCACCCTTCCCCCTCCTGTGCCTCCCGAGCGCACTCGCTATATCCCGCCCGACAGACGGCTTCTCCGCGACGATAAGCCTCATAAGAAGAGTATACGGACACCAGGGACGATAGCTATAAGCAATCCAGCGACCCTACAGAGGCCTGCACGGGTACCCACCCCGGATCGTTCAACCGGCTACAAAAGATCGGCGCTCAGCAAATATAACCTGAAGTGCTGACTTGCTTGACCAGCTATCAAAGAGGAGTCCGGGGGGGCGAAGATGCGATGGGAAAAGTAGGGAAAGGAGGAGACGCCCTCGCCCGGACCCTATGACGGTCGACCACCGGCGACGGTGACACGATGTTCGGGTAATGGATCACCACCCGTAGTCCACATGCCGGGATTGTATACACCGTGCGTGAAACCACGATGAAACGAAGATTAGTTTTCTTTCATCTTGAAGTTTTCTGGTAGGCCCTCAGGCGTTCGGGGCGGGATCGAAGCGGTAACCTGCGCCGCGAACGGTCTGGATCGAGGACGGTCCGTCGGGGGGTCTACCTTGTTGCGGAGGTGGCGGACGTACACGTCGACGACGTTGGAGGCGGGTGCGAAGTCGTAGTCCCAGATGGCGGAGAGGATTTGTTGTCTGGAGAGAACCTGGCCGTTGTGGCGCATGAAGTACTCAAGGAGGGCAAACTCCTTGCTAGGGAGCTCTATCTTCTCGTCTTTTCGCCAGGCGTAGTGCGAGAGGAGGTCTATCCTTATGTCGTCGGTTTGTATCTGCGCCAGGCGGATTGTATGGAGCGGCGGGTCAGCGCACGCACGCGTGCCAGAAGTTCCTCGAACACGAACGGCTTGGTCAGGTAGTCGTCGGCCCGGCGTCGAGGGCGCCCACCTTGTTGCGGGTGTCGTCGCGGACCGTGAGCATCAGGACCGGGAGGTCGGGGCGCCGGAGGCGGATGCGCCTGAGCACCTCGCGGCCGTCCAGCTGCGGCAAAGAGATGTCGAGGAGGACAAGGTCCACCGGCTCCTCCACGGCCAGCCGCGCCCCCTCCTCCCCGTCGTACGCGCAGAGGACCCTGTGGCCGTGGGCGTTCAGACCGCGCTCCAGGAAGTGCGCGATCGGCTTCGCCTTCGACGATCAGGATAAGCATCTCTGCCCTCTCTTTCCGATCACACGTATAATCTATCTCGATACGACCGATCCAGGCATCTTTCGGAGGATCGTGAACTTCCACATCGTGCTCCGCCAGGTTCGCCGCGTCGCCGCCGGGGGTGCGCTGGCCCGCCTGGCGTACGGGGCCATGAAGGTGCTGCGGACCGGCAGGCCAGTGGGTCTAGACCTCTCGCGCAGGGACGACGAGTGGGTCCGGCTCTACGCGGACAACGCCAGGGACCTCGTCTACCGTTATCGCTTCCAGCCGACACCGGGCTTCGAATACATAAGCCCCTCGTCGACCGAGAGATCACCGGCTACATCCCAGAGGAGCACTACGCCGATCCGGATCTCGGCCTCAAGCGGGTCCATCCCGAAGGCAGGCACCTGCTAGAGCGCTCTTTTCGCTCCCCGGAGAAGCCGCTCGTGTTGCGCTGGTATTGCAAGGACGGCGTCCTGATCTGGACCGAACAGCGCAACAAGTCGATCTACGATCACGCCGGGAACATCGTCGCCATCGAGGGCATAGCGCGAGACGTCACGGAGCGCAAGCTGCCGAGGAAGCGCTCAGGCAGAGCGAAGAGCGGTTTCGGGCCGCCTTCGGCTCGGCGGCGCTTGGCATGGCGCTCGCCTCCCCGGAGGGCCGGTGGTTGCAGGTCAATTCTTCCATGTGCGAGATCACCGGCTATACGGAAGAGGAGCTGCTCGCCACGGACTTCCAGAGCATCACCCATCCCGACGACCTGGAGACGGGCCTCGAAGGCCTGAGGCGTTTGTTATCCGGGGAGATCCAGTATTGCTACCTTGAGAAGCGCTACGTCCACAAGAGCGGACAAATCGTCTGGGCGCGCGTGAGCACCTCCCTGGTGAGCGACGCCGGAGGCGACCCGCTGTATATCGAGGCCCAGGTTCAGGACATCACGGAGCCGAGGGCGGACAAGGAGAACCTGGAGCACCTGATCCGCCAGAACCGTTCTATCCTGACCTCCATGGGCGAGGGCCTCTACGGCCTGGATCTCGACGAGAGGACTTCGTTCGTCAACCTTGCGGCGGAGCGGATGCTGGGCCACGGGCCCGGTGAGCTAGCCGGACGCCACCAGCACGACATCGACAGCCACCTCAACGCCGAGGGCGTGCCCTACCCCGAGGGCGAGTGTCCCGTCCCCGCGGCCCTCAGGGACGGCGACGTGCATTCCTCCAGCGACGAGGTTTTCAGGCGCAAGGACGGCACCACTTTCCCCGTGGAGTACGTGAGCACCCCCATCCGTCAGGGCGGAGAGGT
The DNA here is from genome assembly GCA_046733115.1 of Actinomycetota bacterium. Lineage (GTDB taxonomy): Bacteria > Actinomycetota > Rubrobacteria > Rubrobacterales > Rubrobacteraceae > Rubrobacter_D. The sequence continues at coordinate 9,237 of JBKPOM010000101.1, forward strand.
CGTCGGCGCGGTCGTCACCTTCAGGGACATCACCGGGCGCAAGCGGGCCGAGGAGGCGTTGCGTAAGAGCGAAGCCCGCTTCCGCCTGCTCGCCGAGAAGACGAGCGACCTCGTCTGCCTGCACGAGCCCGACGGGCGCTACATCTACATCAGCCCCTCCTGCCGGCGCCTGCTCGGCTACGCGTCCGAAGAGCTGCTTGGCACCGACCCCTACGACCTCTTCCATCCCGAGGACCTCGAACGTATACGCACCGAGGCCCACGACAAGGCGCTCGAAGGGCAGGGGGCCGTCTCCGTAATCTACCGCATTCGCAAGAAATCGGGGGAGTACACCTGGTTCGAGACCCTCACCGAGCCGATCCTCGACGAGGGCGGCGAGCTCGTTCGGCTACAGACGGCCTCGCGCGTCGTCAGCGAGCGCAAGCGCGTGGAGCGGGTGCTGGCGGATGTTGCCCGCACGAAGGCCGAGTTTCTAGCCGAAGTCTCCCACGAGCTCAGGACGCCCCTGACCGTGATCCGGGGCAACGCGGAGATCGGGCTCGAACTCGACCGCGGCTGCGAGCACGAGGAGCTCCTCCAGGAGATAGTCAGGGAGTCATCGACCATGTCCAGGATGGTCGAAGATTTGTTGTTCCTGGCCCGCTCGGAGTCGGCGGCACCGCCCTTCCGCATGGAGCCTGTGGAGACGAACGCCCTGATCAAAGGCCTCGCGCGCAGGGCCAGATCGCTGGCCGCTGAACACGGCGCGACCCTCGATACCGCGCTCGCAGAGACCGGCCTCGTCAGGGTCGACCCCGCGCGGGTGGAACAGGCGATCCTCGCCCTCGTAGACAACGCGATCAAGTACGGCCCCGAAGGCCAGAGGATAATCTTGAGATCCAGCTCCCCCGACGGCGAGCTGCGCGTCGAGGTCGAAGACAAAGGACCAGGGATACCCGAAACGGAGCTACCGCACGTCTTCGAGCGCTTCTACAGGTTGGACGGCGTCGCTGAGCCGGGCAGCGGCCTCGGCCTCTCCATAGCCCAGACCATCGCCGAGGCCCACGGCGGACGCATCGAGGCCGAGAGCCAGCCCGGAGAAGGAACCCGTATGACCCTTATACTTCCCTTGCTTTCAGACGAGGGCCGGGCGCGCTAGCCCCCTCACTGCGCTCGTTCGTGGCGTGATCTCGTTGCTGTTGGTTGCGCTAACGGGATCTTCTGCCGAAGCTGGGCCGCTCGGTGTCCCAGAACAGGATCATGGCCCCGCCCCCCAGACCGCCCGCGACGCCGACGAGGTGCCACTCCCTGGCATCCTTCTCATCGAGCAGCGCCTGCAGTTGGCCCTGGGGTTCGACGGAGATTTCCTTTACGTACTCGGCGTAATAGCGTCCGTGCCCTCAGTCTCGCCGGTACCCGGTTCCCTTGCCATGCGCCAGGCCTCCTTCCGCTGCGCCCACCATCGTTCAATCGAGCTTAACACCTCCGAACGCGGTGGCGGTTAGCATGCGGCAAAGCTTTCGTTAAGAAAGCGCAAGAGGGAGCAGTCCGGCGAGACCGTTCTAGTTCTTCGTACGCTGCATGGCCGGTTGCGAGGGCTCGCCCAGTTTGCCGCCGACGTAGCCGCCGAACAGATAAGCGAGGAACAGAACAAAAGCTGCCGCCGCCGTGGCCTCGCCGAAGCCGAGTCCCATCAGGGCGACGAGAATCCCCCCGGAGACGGCGACGCCGAACGCGCCCAGGACCGCGCCGGCCGCCACGCCGAGGACCGCCGTCATCGCACCGTGCAGCCCGCCGGCCCTCCGGGCGAACCTGCCGGCGACGTAACCGCCGAAGAGGTACGCGAGGAAGCCCGTCACGACGGAGACGATCACGAGCCCGGGGGTGAGCTTTCCCGGCGTCACGGAGGCCCCGGTCAGGGCATCGTAGGCCCCGCGCAAGGGCGGCCCGAGCAACAGCCCCGCCGGGAGGGCAACGAGCCAGCCCAGAGCTATGCTTTCCCACCTGAAGTTCCCGCCTGCGCTCACGCTCGACCTCTCGTCGTTTCCCGGTCCGTCCTACTCCATGATCTCCCACCGCTCTTAGCCGTCCATGACGGCCCGGTTAGGGTTCGGTAAAGGTTCGGTAAAAAGACGCGGCTCCGGCCACGAACGGACCATTCGGGCCGGTTTCCGAGGTGGTCGATAGGGCCTTCGGGGTATAGAGTGGACGGTTGTGGGGCTCAGGTTTCGTATATGGATGCCGGCGGTGGCCGTGTTCATCGTGCTGCTCTCGATAGGCACGATCTTGCTGTACGGGTTGCAGGCGGCGAAGGCACGCCTGGGCCAGTACTCGCGGGATCACGCGCTGGCCCAGGCGGCGGCCGCGGCGACAGCCATCGAGAGGGCGAATCCCGACGAGCGCGACGAAGCCGCAAAGTTCGTAGCCGATACCTCGGGCGGACATGTGGTCCTTGTGGACCGCCGGGGAGAAGTCGTCGCGCGGGCGGGGAAAGGGGCCGCGACCCCGTTCTCGGACAGCGTGCTCGGCGCCGCGTCCCGCGGGGAGCGCCTCAACGAGCGCATCGGGGACCGCCGGGTCGCCACCGTGCCCGTCGTGCGGGACGGTAAGCTGCGCGGGGGGGTCGTGTTCGTCTCGGGCAACGGCGAGTCGATGGTGCTGGAGATCTTCTCCCGCAGCAACGTGGAGGCCGCGGCCATCGCCGCCGTGGTAGGGGGCGGACTGATGCTGCTCGTCGCGACGCTGCTGAGCAGGAGGGTCGAGCGGCTCAATCTGGCCGCCAGGGCGATAGAGCAGGGGGATTTCTCCTCCCGCATAGAGCCGGGCTACGACGATGAGCTGGGCGACCTCGCCAGGTCTTTCAACGCGATGACCGCCAGGTTTGAGGAGTCCCTCGGCCGGTTCGAGGAGAGCAATGAGACCCTCGACGCCATCCTTGAGAACCTCGGCGAGGGCGTGCTCGCGACGAACCTCGAAGGGAAGGTCATGTTCGCCAACCCCACGGCGAGAAGGCTGCTCGGTATGACCCCCGAGAGGGTGCACGACGTCTGGCAGCCCCAGGAGCTGCCGGATCCCTGGGAGGAGTTCGACCTGCCCGACGCCGTCGCCCGCTGCGCGAAGGAAAACGAGTGCGGCGAGGCGCGAGTGCGGGACACGCGGACGTTCCTCCAGATCAACCTCGAGCACATGCAGGCCTTCGACGAGCACAAGGGCGGCGTGCTGATCGTCGTTAGGGACCTCTCCGAGAGCCAACGCCTGGAGGCAAAACAGCAGCGCTTCCTGGCCAACGCCGCCCACGAGCTGAAGACGCCGATCACGGCCATCCTCGGCGCCGCGGATCTGCTGCTCACCGAAAAAGACGACGATGCAAGGGTGCGGGAGCGCTTCCTAAACCACATCCGTTCCGAGGCGGAGAGGATGCAGCGCCTCTCGGAGACGTTGCTGCAATTGGCCCAGACCGGCTGGGACCGCAGGGACCCCGACATCGGGGAGGTCGACCTTTTCGAAGTGGCCTCGCGGGTCGCCGAACGCATGGGGCCACTCGCCGGCAGCTCTTGGCTGGAATTATCCGTCGAGGGCAAGGGGGGACGCGCCAGGGCGGACGAGGAGTGGCTCGAGCAGGCGCTCCTCGTGCTCGTGAGCAACGCCCTCAAGCACTCGGAGAAGGGCGGACGCGTCCGGCTGCGGGCCGAAGGAGCCCGCATCGTCGTCGAGGACGAGGGTGCGGGCATAAGCGAGGAGGACGTACCCTACCTGTTCGAGCGCTTCTACCACGGGAGCGACTCGGAGGGCTTCGGGCTGGGGTTGCCCATCTGCAAGGAGCTGGTCCAGAGGATGGGGGGGGAGATCCATCTCCAGTCCGAGAAGGGAAAGGGGACTACTGTCGAGGTAAGATTGCCGGAGGTTTCTGATGAGTAGGATACTAATAGTCGAAGACGACCCCGCCGTTAGGGACGTGGTCGAGCACGCGCTCTCCCGCGAGGGCATGGAGACGCAGACCGCCTCCGACGGGGAGAAAGCGTTGGAGAGCCTGCGCGCCGCGAGACCCTTCGACCTGGTCGTCTTAGACGTGATGCTTCCTGGGATGGATGGCATCTCCGTCTGCCAGGAGCTCAGGAGCGGCGACTCCCCTTCGACCGACGCGCCGGTCGTCATGCTGACCGCCCGCGACGACGAGACGAGCGTCGTGGTGGGGCTCGAGGTCGGCGCGGACGACTACGTGACCAAGCCGTTCAGGCCACGCGAGCTGGTGAGCCGCGTGCGGGCGCACCTGAGGAGGAGGCGCCTGGAATCGAAGGCAGCGCCGCAAGAGCACAACAGGCTGGAGTTTCCCGGCCTCCAGGTGGACCTCTTCGGCCGGCAGGTCCTCGCAGAAGGCGAACCGGTGGAACTCACGGCCAAGGAGTTCGACGTGCTCTCGCTGCTCGCCTCCCACCCGGGTCGGGTCTACAGCCGCGAACAGATCATGCGCCACCTCTGGAACGGGGAGTTCTTCGGGGAGGCACGGGCCGCCGACGTGCACATCCAGCACATCCGCAAAAAGATAGAACCAGACCCCAAAAACCCTCGCTACGTCCAGACGGTACGAGGCGCGGGCTACAAGTTCGCAACCACGGGCGCCACATCGTAGAGAAGGGGCCGGATAGGACCGATCCGGAGGATTCCCGCGGCCTCGTCCTCACCATCGGACACTCGACGAGAACCTTCGAGCAGTTGCTCGAGCTTCTCCGGAAAGCGGGCGTTGAGCACCTCATAGACGTGCGTCGCTTTCCCGCCTCCCGGCGCAACCCCGAGTTCGACGAAGCCGTGCTCCGGGAGCGACTGCCGCGTGAGGGCGTCCGGTACTCGCACCTTCCGGGTCTGGGGGGACGCAGACCTCCACGACCGGACTCGCCGAACGCGGGTTGGACCAACCCTTCCTTCCGCGCCTACGCCGACCACATGGAGACCCACGAGTTCCGCGCCGACTTCGGGCGACTGGTCGAGCTCTGCGAAGGCGGCGAACGAGTCTGCCTTATGTGCTCGGAGGCGGTGTGGTGGCGTTGTCACCGGCGGATGATCTCCGATGCCCTCCTGGTACGGGGCTTCGCCGTAGAGCACGTCCTCGGCGAGCACCGCCGGATGTTGCACGCCCTTACCCCCTGGGCGAAGGCGGTCGACGCGAGGCACCTGCTCTACCCACCGCCGGAAAGCTGAGACTAGGACGAGCAGCAGGCAGGTCCAGTAACGGAATGCGCATCTATCTCCTCTATTAACTCTTTGTCTCTCCGGATCTCTTGATCCAGAGTTGCTGTATGTCTTCGAGGCTGCGGCCTTTGGTCTCGGGTACCAGGAAGTAGACGAAGACGATAGCCGCGACGCCGACCGCGGCGTACAGCCAGAACGTTAAAGGTCGGCCTATCGTTCCGACCAGCGACAGGAACGTCAGCGAGACCAGCAAATTGGAGGCCCAGTTCCCCACGCTCGCGACGCTCATCGCCGCGCCGCGCACCTCCTGGGGGTAGATCTCCGAGATCAACAGCGAGAACTCCGGCCCCAGCCCCACGGCGAAAAAGGCTATGTACAAAGCGAGGCTCACGATGGCGATCCAACCCACTATCCCCGAGAGCGCCGGCAACAGGAAGGCCAGCCCCAACACGCCGAGGCTAAGCACCATGCCGGCGAGCCCGACCAGGAGCAGCGGCCGCCGTCCCACCCGGTCCACGAGCAGTATCGCGGCCACGGTGAGGAGCACGTTGACAACACCGACGCCGACGGTGCCGAGGATGGAAGCCGAGCCGCCGAAGCCGATGTTGTGGAAGATCGTTGGGGCGTAATAGATCACGGTGTTGACGCCCGTGATCTGCTGCAACATGGCGAGGCCGATACCCACGACGAGAGCCGGCCTGATCCACCCCTTGAGCAACTCCTTAGCGCCGCCGCTCTCCTCTCTGATGGCCTGGCGGATGCTTTGTATCCCCTCGTCGTGGTCGATGGAGTCGTCGATACGCTCGAGGACGCCACGCGCCTCCTCCTCTTCGCCGTTGGCCACGAGCCAGCGGGCTCTCCGGCATGAACAGCATCCCGACACCGAGGACGAGCGCTGGAACGGCGCCCAAACCCAGCATCCAACGCCACCCGCCCGAGAAGGAGAGCGCGAAGCCGACGAGGTAAGCGATAAGGATGCCGATAGTGATGGCGAGCTGGTTGAAGGAGACGACCGAACCTCTGATCTGGGGCGGCGGCGCCGTCTCGGAGATGTACAGCGGCCCCACGATGGAGGCTACGCCGATCCCGATCCCCGCCACGAAGCGGAAAACGATGAGCCACCAAACGCCCGGCGCCAACCCCATGCCGATCGCGCCGATAAAGAACACCCCGGCCGTGATACCGTGATAAGGATGGTACGGCGTCTGCCCAGACGATCCGCCAACCTCCCGCCGACGGCGGCCCCGAGCACGGCACCGACCAGCACCCCGCTGACGACCAGCTCCTGCAGGAAGTTCGAGAGCGCGAAGTCCTGCTTAATGTACAGCAGAGCACCGGAGATGATGCCCGTGTCGTAGCCGAACAAGGCGCCGTTGATGGCCGCGATCGCCGCTGCCACATACACGAAACGGTTTGTTCTTGCCACGACTGAATCCTCCAGGTGTAGCCGATCGACGCAGGCCCTCGGGAGCCGACCGGCAAGCCCGGACCCTCGGCTGGAGCGGCCCTATCATCCCTCTTCGGGTCCAGCCCGCTCCGATCTCGCTATGTCCCTAAGATTGTCCCCGGCGCAGGTCAGGAGAGCGCCCGATCCCGTAAACCTTCGGTAAAGGTCCGGTTAACAGGCCTTCATCTCCCAGAACGGGGGATCCGGTTAACGCGGTTCGGATGTAGGGACGGTTCGCGAACCGCCCTCGCTACGCCTCTCGGGGGTAAGGCTTCAGGTATCAGGAGGGCTCGCGGCGTTACCCATCGCCCGAAAACGCGACACATCGCGTGAGTTGGCTCGCCCCGGATTCCCGTCCGGGACGCCCCACAATTTTGGTTCTTGCAGGTGAGGGCCACGATGTGACTGTCGTGGTCCTCGCTCAGAAGCAGGAACCCCAGGTATACAGCGGGTTGCATCGATACTGACCTGCCTGCAGGACGACGCAACTTCGGCCGATCAGACGGACTCCTCATCGAGATCGCGCATGGTGCATGATGCGATCTGGGTCACGTTCACTGAAACCCGCTGTAGGGAGTCCCCGACCTCGAAGTCGGTCGAGCCGCAGTTTCCGCGAGTGAAGCCCCGGTCAGCGTGTGCATCGCTCGGCCACCACGACGCTGGCGGTCTGAATCGGACCAATTTGCCGTATACCTACGCGTTCGTCCCGCGGTCTCTCAGGCGCTCGCGTTGGGTCATGACCGGTGTACTTAGGATCGCGGGCGGACTGGGAGCCGGCCCTGGAGACCGACCACCGCTCCAGCGCAGCCCCGGCGAGTATCAGGGCGCCGCCCGCCACGGCGGCGGCGCGCCTCTTCTTGCCGGCGAGCGCCATCGTCGCGGCGCCGACTCCCGTGCAGGCCTTCGAGATCTTGTCGAAACGCCCGGCCTCATCTTTTTCGTAAGGCTCGGCCAAAAACGAGCCAAGACGGCGCTTCATCAGCTCCATCGATCCGAGCTCCGCCAGCGCCCCGCCGACGGCGAGTCGCCGGGCCGGAGTAGTGTCTCTGGCAGGCGTCAGCATCCCCGCGCCAGCGCTCGCCGCGGAGCTAGCCGCGAAGACGAGCGGCAGCTCGCGCCTGGCCTCGTGCCACACCGGCACGGAGGTGTCGGTTATGAGCACGGCGGTGTATGTGGAGAGGGCAGGCCCGAGGAGGGCGGAGGCGACCTCGAGGGCGCGCCCGACTCTAGGGAAGACGCCGAGCACGTCGCTCGCCACCGCGGCCCCCGTCGTGGTACCGAAGGCCGAGAGGAGCCAGGTTCCGAGCGACATCGGCGAGGTGGGCTTTACGACCCGCAGCATGTTGTAGAAGCGTTCGGGCCGCCCGAAGTCCATGATCAACAACACGGGGCTGACCGTAGCGCCTCCCAAAGAGACGAGCAGGGCACGCCGCGCGAGGACGTCGTTGCCCGCGGCCCTCGCCGACAGGGAGAGGACGGACGACGCCCCGGCCAGGCCCCCGAAAAAGAAGCACCACGGGATCTCCCAGGTCCAGGTGGGCTCCTTGAGGACGGGGCGGCCGTAGTAGAAGCGCACCTCCTCCTCGGGGACCTCCCGCACCCACCCGCGGCCGTCTGGCTGCGCCCCCTGCCGCGTGACCGAGTGGACAGGCCGGTAGTGCTTGTTCTCGCTCATCTCTCACCCCCCACGAACGCGGCGGCCACCCCGGCGACCAGCGCCCCGGCCGCCACAGCAGCCGAGCCCCAGAGGCTTCCGAACTTGCGCGTGACGACCTCCGGGTCGGGCGGCAGGCGGTAGTACTCCGGGTCGTCGAGCAGCAGGAAGAACGCCCCCATGCCGTACTCCTCCTCGTTCGTCCTGTAGAGGCGGGCGTCCTCTGCGCCGGCCTCGACGACCATCTCCAACCTACCGTTGGCCTTCTCCCTCAGCTCCTCAAGCAGGCCGTACTGGATGGAGTCGGTGGGGCAGGCCTGGGCGCAGGCGGGCTCCATGCCGTCCTTCTGGCGGTCGTAGCACATGGGGGCTTCAGGCGCCGCTCGATTATGTTGAAGTCGGCCCCCTGCCTTTGCAGGACCTCCCAGATGGGCCTGAGGGCCCGGCGGTCGGCCGTGCTGGCGAAGAGGAGGACCTTGCCCCCTTCGAACGCGTCGTTCTAGGCGCCCGTGTCTTCGGAGGGCGCCTCCATCTCCATGAGGATAGGGTCTACGCCGACGTTGGTAAACGTCCCGGCGGCCAGAATAGCGGCCATGACGCTAAAGAACACGAAGACCATCGATCCGATGCCGGGAGCGGTGAACGCGAACAGGAGCGACGCGACGACGAAGACCGCGGCGAACCCGATGGGGATCTCGAGTCCCCGAAGGACGTGCTCCTGGTCGGCCGGTCCGCCCACGTCGACGCCATACAGCGCCAGGGGGCAAGGAAGGCGAGAAGAAGCGGCTCGTTCCTACGACGTTTTTTGCGAAACCTTTACCGTCTGCTAACTCGGGCCAACGGGACGTTAAAGGGTGGCTGCAAGAATCGGTCCATACGTATCAGCTTGGACTCCCGTCGAGGAGAAGGCAATGGGGGAAGCCGCAAACCTGAGCCAGGGCCGACCGGAAAGTCGGCGTGCGAGCCGGCCCATCCCACGGGGGGAGTACGCATCGAGATCGGAGCGCGCTCTAAGAAAGGAGGGTTCATGACCGCCCTTCCTGCTCATGCCGGCGCCTCTCACGCGCACGAAACGCCGGAGGCTCCAGAGCTGCTGGTGAGTTACCTGGCGCACATCGGGAGGGGCCGTCTGCTGACGCACGAGGAAGAGATAGACCTCTCCGAACGGGCAAAGGCCGGCGGGGTCGAAGGCCAGCGGGCCTGGCGCGAGCTCATAGAGCGGAACCTCCGCCTCGTCGTAAGCGTGGCCAAAAGGTATCGCGGAGCTTCGGGAGCGCTGGCTTTCGAAGATCTGATCCAGGAGGGCAACATCGGACTAATGAGGGCGGTGGACAAGTTCGACCCCTACCGCGGCTACCGCTTCTCCACCTACGCCACGTGGTGGATCCGACAGGCGATAGGGAGGGCGGTGGCGGATAAGGGTCGCACCATAAGAGTCCCGGTACACATGGGCGCCAAGATAAGCGAGGTTAACCGTACCAGTAACCGGCTCGCCCTAAGGCTCGGACGGCAACCGAGCGAGGGGGAGATCGCCCGGGAACTCGAGTGGGACGCCGCGACGGTAGGGCTCGTGTTGGGGGCGACGCCGGACGCGGCGAGCCTCGATAGGCCCGTCGGCACGGAAGAGGCCGGTTCGCGGCTTGCGGACTTCATCGTTGATGAGGAAGCGTCTGATGCCCCGGCGGTGGTATTAAGGAAGGTGGAGGCGCAGTATCTCGGGGAGGCGATCGAACGCCTCCCCGAGAGGGCCCGCTACGTGCTCGTCAGGCGCTACGGCCTCGACGACCGCGAGCCTGCCACCCTGGTCGAACTCGGCGACGAGCTCGACATCTCGCGCGAGCGGGTCAGGCAACTGCAACGCGAGGCAGAGCAGGCGATCAAGAACAGCGCGTACAGACGCCTCCTCCGGGGCGTCGTGTCGTGAACGCGGTCCTTCCGGATCATCGGCGCCGGGTTTGGCACGGGAGCGCGACTTGAAGGGCGCGTTGCTGGGCTTCTTGCTCCCCGCGGGGCCGGCCGCCCAAGCGGGTTCTCACGATGCCCGTCTCCTCGGTATGGGCGTCGCCGTAGCAGCCCTGCTGGTGATCGTGTTCGTGGCCACAACGGGGGCGGCCGGGCTTTGAGGGTCCTGGCGCAGGTGGGGAGAACCGCGCATCGGACACGCAGCCTCACCCCGGAGAAGATCATCGGATACAAGGGTCCGGCGCGGGTCGAAGAGACCCCCGATCTCATCTCGCACAGGATTGTCGAACGTTCGGAGCAGATCCGTAGGGCCCTCGCGGCCAAACCTTCGGAGACAGAGGTGACCATGTGCGCCATGGGCTACTCCGCCTGCGCGGACGATTTGCTCTTCCTGAGCCAGATCGTAGACCAACGAGCCCCGACGTCCGGCCCTATCCGGCGGTTCAGGATGCGTAGGGCGGTGCGCCGCGCGACAGGTTCGCTCACGCACGCCCGCAAGGCGCTTCCAGCGCACACGCGCCCCGGACCTTTGGGTGCGGATGCGCAGGAGGGCAGATCGTGATCGTGGGCGAGCGCCACCCTGTCTGTTTGCGGCGCCGCTACAGTAGCGCTCGAAGCTGCGGTGTGGCGCGGGCCGCGAACGCCCCGCGCGCCACCTTAATCCTTCGGTTGGCCATAACGCAAGTTATCTGCATGTCGCTCTCGTTGGCCCTGTAGGGCACCTTGAGTAGCGCGCGGAACACCTCTCCGGGGCTATCCCGCGCGGGATCCACGGTACCGTAGGCGAGGCACTGGACCCGCACCTTGTCCCCCGTGCGAATCGTGGCCACCTTCGACGGCTTGTGGTCGCAGTAAACGGGCGGGTTACCTGCAGCGTCTTCGCACATGGGCCTCGAACCACCACCTGGCTGTAGCGCTCCTAAACAGCCTACAGCGTCCGCGGCCATCCTGGGTTAAGGGTCGAGAAAGAGTCGGCGAGCCTCTTGTTAACAGGAGGCTCGGACGATGTTTGACACCGCAAGGATCGACGGTAAACTTGACCTGTCAACTAAGCGAGGAGCGTGCCATGGTGGTCGCCGACGATCGGAGAGTCGATAGCATCGAGGGCGAAGGTCTGGTGCTGGTGCCGGTGGGTCTGGCGTTTCGGAGCATGTTGCGCGCCTTCGAGCGGGACACGGGCTTCGGCGCCCCCAGATGGTTCATCCTCTCCATGCTCGCGGAGGAGGATGGCCTGAGCCAGGGGGAGGGCTGTCGCCGCTTCGGGCAGGACCCTTCGCGGATAACGCGCCTGGCGCAGGGTGTGGCGAACGACCGCCTGATACGCCGCGAACGCGATCCGGAGGACAACCGTGCGGTGCGGATGTACCTGACGGACGAGGTGCGTCAGGTGGCGCTGGGGTTGCCCGATAGGCTCGTGCGGTTCGAAAGGCGCGTGCGCCGGGCTCTTAACGATGAGGAGCTTCGGGAGCTCGGGCGCCTGCTCGGTGCGCTCACGGAAGCGATGCAAGACTGAGAGGAGGGGGTTTGGGAGAAAAAGAGGGGAAGGTCCGCAAGAACGTCACCTTCTTCGCGCTCATGCTCGGGATGCTCGTCGCCGCCGCCAGCCAGACCACCATCGTCTCGCCAGCGATGCCTGTGATCGTGGCCGACCTCGGCGGCATCGACCGCTACTCGTGGGTGGCTACCAGTACCCTTTTGGTATCGGCCGTAACCATCCCGATCGTGGGCAAGCTCGCCGACATCTACGGCAGGCGCGCTTTCTTCGTCTGCGGGCTCGTCGTTTTCATAGTGGCTTCGGTTTTGGCCAGGACGGCGCAGGGGTTCTGGTGGCTGGTCGGGGCGCGGGCGGTGCAAGGGCTCGGGATGGGGACCATAATCCCCTTATCGCAGACCATCATCGGCGACATCAAAAGCGCCCGCGAGCGGGGCAAGTACATGGGCTACCTCGGCGCGATGTTCGGGGTGGCTTCGGTCGTGCCCGACAACACGCTGGCGATCGCCCAGACGCCCGAGATGCTCTTCCGCCTCGACGCGGCCTTCTTCGGTGGGAGAGGCGCGCGGGAGGAAGCTCGTCAAGTTTTGCGGTCCGCGCACGGAGGCGTCGGTGGAAGAGCTGCACGCCGGGATGACAAAGCCCGGGCTCGAGGTGGGGCGCTTGGAAGCCGAGGGGTGGTTGTGCTTCGTGGAGGCGAGGCCCGAGGCCGACCCCGCGGTGGCGCTCAGGCGGGTCTACGACGAGGAGGTCGGGTCGGGCGGCCACACCCTGTGGGCGTCTTTCGACTGGACGACCGACGTGGACCTAGAGGAGGCCGTAAGACACCAGCGTGAGTTGACGCGGTTCGTGGCCGACAGGCACGCGGTCGTGCAAACGGGGGTACTAGAGGGGGCGCCGACGAGTGGCCGACCTCCCTGGGACGCGAGGCTCAGCTGGCTCACTCGGCGACCGTGTGGCTCTCTGAAGCCGGTCTGGCTACAACCCGGGCGCGCCGCCGGTGGCCGATGCCTAGCGACGCTTTGACGATGCTAGCCGCCCGAGAACCGAAAAACGGAGGAGGTCCGCCCCTCGGGGCGGACCTCCCAGCCGGTAATCGCCGCGGGGATCTTCTACTGGCCGTACTGCACTCCCGGCTCTTCTGCGCCGGCGTCGATGTCCGGCTTCTCCTTGGCCTTCCTGGTCTCGCCGACCGGCAGGATCGGCGTACCGACGCCCTGGAACATCAGCGCCGTGGCCGTGTACCAGGCGAGCAGGGCCGAAAGCAGGAGCACGTAGCCGCCGATCACCTCCCAGAAAGCGACCCCGGTCATGAGCCCGATGGCCAGCAAGCCCGCTCCTATCCACAGCGCGTGGAGCACCGCGGAGAGCGCCAGGTTCTCACGCATCGCCGCCAACGCTCCGGAGAAAGTGACCGCGGCAAGCATGGCGAACCAGTAACCGAAGCCCACTTCCAGTCCCGCTTGCGCCAGCGAAGGATACACGCCGGCGCCTATCAGTATCCACACGATACCGTAGGCTACCCAGTACAGACCCCACGCCCCGTGCATGGCGGTCGCGATCCCGTCGCGCGCCTTGTAGCCCCATATGGCAGCGATGACCTGGCCGATGCCGCCGAAGGTGGCCGCGAAGGGCGCGAGGATCACGGGCGTCTCGGTCTGTCCGTACCAGCCTACGAGGTGCGCGGCGACCATAAAGGTGGCCGCGGCGAAGCCGAAGAGGCCCAGGATCGAGGGCGCCGCTATGGGCTGCAGGAAGGCCCGGACCACGGAGCCCGCGCGCCCATCGCCTTGGTAGTCGGCCGATCCTGAGGTTTCATCCAGGTTCCGGCCGAAGTTTGCTGCCCGTTCTCTACTCTCCATGAGTAAACAACCTCCTATCGTGTCTCTCGTTACCAGGCATTCTCCATTCTTGCACCGCGTTGTTAAGCGCGCGAAAACCGCCGTAAGCGTTCTGCAAACTCGCAGTTAAGTTCCCTACGACGCGCCCGTCTGCTCCTTTATCGCCGTCAGCGGCGACATCCTCGAGGGATCTCTGCTCCGCCCTGACGCCGAGGACGAGTTCCGTGACGGCGGCCGCGATCATGAGTCCCGCCGCGATGCCAAACCCGATAAGGAGGTTCGACCGGCTGCCCGTACCGATGAGCTGGCCGAAAACGATGGGGCCCGTGATCCCGCCGATCGCGGTGGCTATCGAGTAGAAGAGGGCTATCGCCATAGCCCGTACCTCCATCGGGAAGACCTCGCTGACCGTAAGGTAGGCCGCGCTGGCCGCCGAGGAGGCGAAGAAGAACATGACCCCCCAGATCGCCGTGAGCGTGGCGCCACTGAGGATGTGCTGGTGGAACAGGTAGCCGCTTACGGCCAGGAGTACCCCTGACATTATGTAGCAGCCCGCGATCATGGGAACCCGGCCTATCCGGTCGAAGCGACGCCCGAGCAGGAACGGTCCCGCCAGGTTGCCGACCGCGAGGATCGCGATGTAATAGCCCACGTTATCCCCGGGAACGCCGTAGTAGTTGCTCAAGATAAGACCGTAGGTGAAGAGGACGGCGTTATAGAGGAACGCTTGCGTGCCCATGAGCACCAGCCCCAAGACCGTGCGCTTCGGGTGCATCTTGAACATGGCCCGCAGGATGGGGGTGAAGCCTATACTCTTACGCTGCTCGATGGTGATCGCCTCGTGCTCTCCCACCGGGAAGCCCTTCGGCACGCCGATGCTGCCCCCGCACTCCTCGCGTCCCCGCGAAGGCCAGGGTCGGATTGCCGGCCGAAGGTCATCGCACCGTTCCTCCCGATAGTACTCCGTCCACCCCATGTACTTGCCCAGTCCCGCCGGCTCCGGCAGGTCCCGATGCTCCACCTCGGGAAAGTAGTTCGACATTAGCAATGAGGACCTCTCTCCGCCTTCCCACCGCTCAACTACGCCGGCGGCCATGCTGTACGCCTCCCTCGCTCGTGTACCACCTCGAATCCAGTCAGCCGTGGGGCCGGAAGCAGAGCGGCGTTTCCCCACCGACAGTCTTTCTCGAACGGCTTCCTTGGTACCTGGCTTCTGGTCCCAAAGCCGAACGGCGGAGTCGGTCGTCCTCCCTTTCCCCTCGGTTGATGGGCTCTCGAACTTTGTCTGCCAGATCCACGTTGGCGGCACGTTGGCCATGATTAAGACGTGATAAAGACCGGGTAAAGCCTTCGCCCGCCCTCATCCCCGAAAGGCCTATGGTGGCCAACCCAGAGGTGGTCACAGCCCGCGGTTCCCGGAGAAGGGGCTCGCCTTAGGGGACCCTTGCCGCGCCAACCGCCCACGCCCGAGCACTCCTACGTAGGCGCGCTGCCCCCAAAGTGCCGAACGGAGGTCCCTACGCAGGGCACCACTATCCCCTCCCTGCTGCTCCTATCCAGATTGCCCCTGCGAAGCCCACGTGCGCCCGTCTCGTGTCCGAAAGGGTTCGGGCGGTACCCCATCGGGCCTCTTAACCGATCCCTTACCGAACGTAAACCCGGGCTTACCGAAAACCTTGCAAACTCGGGCTAGATTGGTATGCATACCGGACCCCAGGAAAGGGAGCGCAGATGTCGCAGGAGGAGAAGCGAAGCTTTTGGGAGTACCTCTTCGTCGGGTCTCCCCACGACGCGCGCAAGGAGAAGGTCCTCTTGTACGTCGTCCATCGCATCAAGGCCGGGGCGCACCTCGGCGACGCGGTGGAGGAAGAGTACGTGCGCCGCAACGCCTCGAAGGAGGAGGTAGACGAGCTGATCTGCGACCCCGAGCTCGTGCGCGCGGTCAGGGAGCACATGGAGTCCGCGCTCGAGTTCGAAGGGCAGCGGTCGCCATCGCGATAGCCCGGGCGTACTTCGGCCCGCGGCGGTGGGCTGCGGAGTGCCGCCTGCATTACGGCCTTCGGACAAATAGACTCGAAGGATTGTAAGGGACCGTTACGGACAGCCGCAGTGCCCGTGGGGTCGCGAAACGAAGGCAGGGCGATGCCGGCGGACCCGGGCGCCGAAGAGGGGCTCTCGCGGAGGCTGAGTAGCGGCGCGCCGCTCGCCGCCGTCGTGCTGGTCGTCTCGGCCGTCGCGCTCTTCCTGATCTACGAGCTCTTGCCGGTCCTGAAGCTCATAGCGATCTCCCTGCTCCTGGCGCTGGGCTTGAGAACGATCGTACGGGGCCTCGACAGGGCGAGGTTTCCGACCTGGCTCTCGGTGATCGTGGTGCTCTTGGGGATCGGTACGTTCGGCGCCGTCGTCTGGTTGGTGATGGTGCCCAATCTCGTGGAGGAGTTCCGGCAGCTGACCTCCGAGGGACCGGGATCTCTGCAGTCGGTGGCGAACCTGTTCCGGGATCTACCCCTGTTCTCGGACGCCTCAAGGTTTTCGGAGCAACTACGCGGCTACCTCTCCGGGCTGGTCGACTCGCTTCCGGCCCTCTTGTACACCGCCGGGTCGGCGGTCGCCGCCGCCGTGGCGGTGGTGTTTTTGGCCCTGTACCTCGCCATCGACCCCGACGCCTACATCTCGGGGGTTCTGCGATTCGTGCCGAGGGAGCGTCGCCGAGGGGTCGAGGCTTTCATCAGCAGGGTCGGCGCCAGGATGCGGGGCTGGATCGCCGGCGTCGCCTTCGTGGCGAGCTTTATAGGGCTCGGCGCCGGCCTTGGGCTCTGGGTCTTAGGGGTCCCTTTGCCCCTCACGCTCGGTCTCCTAGCCGGTCTCCTGAACGTGATACCCTTCGCCGGATCGGTCTTGGGCGGGGCTTTAGCGACGCTCGTGGCGTTGACGATCTCGCCCCTCAAAGCCGTGGAGGTCGCGGTCCTATTCTTGATCCTGAACCAGATAGAGGGCAACATCCTCCAGCCGCAGGTCATGGCCCGCCAGGTGAGGATCTCCACCGCCGTGATCATCGTCTCCTTCCTGACCTTGGGCACGCTGCTCGGACCGATCATCGGGGCCATCCTGGCGGTTCCAGCGACGGTGGTGGCTAGCGTGATCCTGGACGAACTCGCGGAGAATCGGCCTTCGCTAGGGTTCGGCGAAGGACGGAGGGCCGACCCCTAACCCGACCCGCCAGCCCGGCCGTGAGTGACCGGAGATGTGGGCGGCCGCCGACCTACACCCTGTGTCGTTGGTGCCCGGCGAGGGCCACCGCGGCGGAGATGTGCGATAGGTGCGTCAGGCCCTGGGGAAAGTTGCCGAGCAATTCCCGCGTTTCCGTGTCGTACTCTTCGGAGTAGAGGTCGAGGTCGTTGGCCGTTGCGAGCGTACGGTGGAAGACGGCCCCGGCATCCTCGGTTCGTCCCTGGTGGGCGAGGCACTCAGCCAACCAGAAGGAGCAGGCCAGGAACGCACCTTCCCTCGTGTCTTCGCTACGATAGCGTTTGAGAAGGCCATCGTCGTCGAGGTCCTCGCGGATGGCGTCGGTTGTGCGGAGCATGCGCCCGTCGGCGTAGTCGATGAAGGCTACGCGGGGGAGCAGCAGAAGCGCCGCGTCGAGATCTTTGCCTCCGAAGGTTTGGGTGAAGACGCCGCGGTCTTCGTCGTAGCCCTCGCCCTCGACGGCCTCCCGGATCTCTCCACGCGCCTTCTTCCAGCGGCGCTCAGGCGCTTTCCTCATGCACTCCCCGGCGAGGCGGAGCCCTTTATCGAGGGCCGCCCAGCACATGACCTTCGAGTGCACGAAGTGCCTGGGATGACCGCGCATCTCCCAGATGCCCTGGTCGGGCTCCGACCAGCGTTCGGCGGCGGCGTCTACGAGTTCCAGGAGGAAGCGCCAGTAGTCGTCGTCCGGCGAATTTCCGCGGCGGTGCCAGCGCCAACTGAGCTCCAGGAGCTCCCCATACATGTCGAGCTGGAGTTGGCCTGCTGCGGCGTTGCCCACGCGCACCGGTCTCGCGCCGCGGTAGCCCTCCAGGTAGTCCAGTTTCTCCTCCGTGAGGCGGCGCTCGCCGCCGAGGCCGTACATCAGCTGGAGGCTCTCGGCGCTGCCGGCGGCGCTACGCTCGATAAAGCGCCGGAAGCGATTCGCGGCGGCCTCGAAGCCGACCTCGGCGAGCGAGCGCACGGAGAAGAAGGAGTCCCTGATCCAGGCGTAGCGGTAATCCCAGTTCATGTCTCCGCCCGGAACCTCGGGAAGCGAGGTGGTCGGGGCCGCCGCCACCGCGCCGGTGAGGTCGTTCATCAGGGCCTTCGTGACGAGGGCCGACCGGAGGACCCCCGATCTGTAGGGACCTTCGAAGCGGAGGTCCGAAGCCCACTCCCGCCACCGTTCGATCGTGGCGTCGAGGCGCCGGTCTACCTCGTCGGCGTCTGGCACCTCGGGCGGGTCGTGGTCGAGTTTCTCGGGCGCTACGGACAGGATGGAGAGCCGCGCCCGCTCCCCGGGGTGGACGCCGACCGTCGCCCCCAAGGTGTGTTTGCCCGAAGGCGAGAGCCCCGCGTCGCCGGAGATGATGAGCCCATCGTTGCCGCCTATGGCGCTGTAGACCCCCACCCCTTCCTGGCGCAGCCAGGGCGCCACCGCACCGTAGTCGAAGCGGGGCGCTATCTCCATCTCCAGCTCCACGTACCCGCTCACGCCCTCGACGACGCGCAGTATCTGCCGGTACGGGTGCTCCGGGTCTGCGGTCATCGCGTAGCAGTCGACCAGGCGCAACTCGCCCCCCTCGGCCTCGAACGTCGTCTCCAGCACGAGCGTGCCCTCCAGGTAGCGCCGAGAGACGTTGTTGGCCCCTCCCTTCGGGGCTACGGAGCAAAAGCCGCCCCTCTTCCAGTCGAGCAGCCGCCCGAAGCAGCTCCCTGCATCCAGGCGCTGGATGCAGCACCAGTCGATGGAACCCGCGCGCGAAACCAGCGCCGCCGAGTTGCTGTCCGCGATCAGGGCGTAGTCAGCGATGGCCGGGTAGCGCTCCCCGTCAGCCACGCGCGCCCTCCCCCGGCTTCATGCCCCACAGGGCACGCCACACCGAGCCGCCGGAGTCTCGCACCCGCGCGAGATAGCGCAGCCCGGCGAGCGGTTCTTCGTAGCCGAGGACGAAGATGACGAGCGAGATGGCTGCCGAGGCCAGGCACAGCGTGCACCAGGCGCCCACCAGAAACGCCTGCATCAGGATGAGCAGCACGCTCACCAGCGCGCCGGAGACGATCACGATCCCGAAAGCCAGCACCGTCCACGGCATCGTACGCCACTTCTGCCGACCGCCGATCAGGCTCAGAACTATCTCCGCCCCGTAGGCCAGGGCTCCGAGCGCCGCATCGGGGATGCCGAGGTACTCGAGCACCACTTTGCTCCGGAAGAACGGGTCCCACACGCTTGGGAGCACGTTTACCTGGAAGAGCGTCAGGTACGCGGAGAGGCAGAGCCCGGCAAACGCGAGGACGACGATGGGGATGCGCCGGGACCACCTCGTCGGGTTCTCGTCGAACCCCGGGGGATTCTTACCTGCCATCATCTACGGCCGATCAGGGCTGCAACGGCGAGCAGTCCGGCTCCGCCCGCGAGCGCGAGCAACCCCAGGTGCTCCGTTACCCAGAGCTGCGGACTCTCCTCGTGGGACTCCTCGTCGAAGTTGCCGTGCGCCCCGTGGTCGCCAGGAACCGGGTCGTGGAGGTTGTCGGGACGGTTCTCGTCCACGGGCTTATCCGTCTGTTGGGAGTCGTAGCCCGTCCTCGCCAGATACCGGTCCCCGAGCCCCGGAAAGAGCTTGTTGCCCGCTATCACGATGACCGAGGAGAGGCCCACCCACACCTCGCGCCGCCTCTGGTGGGCGGCCCAGTAGATGGCGCGCGCCGGTACCTCCGGCTGGTAGATGGGCGGCACGGGCTGGGGGTGCTTCGGGAGGTTGGTCTTGGAGACGTTGAACTGCGGGGTGTTGACGGCGGGCAGCTGGACCATGGTGATGTGGACGCCCGATCCGTCGTGCAAGAGCTCCGTGCGCACCGAGTCGGTGAAGCCCCTTATGGCGTGCTTGGCCCCGCAGTAGGCCGACTGCAGCGGTATGGCCCTGTAGGAGAGCGCCGAGCCCACCTGCACGATGGTGCCGCGGTCGCGCGGGAGCATACGCTTCAGGGCCGCCTTTGTCCCGTAGACCGTACCGAGGTAGCAAACCTCCGTGGAGCGCCTGAAGTCCTCGAGCTCTATGTCCTTGAAGGGCGAGAAGATCACCGCTATCGCGTCGTTCACCCACACGTCTATGGGACCGAACTCGCGCTCCACCCTCTCTGTGGCGGCCTCGACCTGCTCGGGGTCCGACACGTCGGTCGGGATGGGGAGGGCCTCCCCCCCGGCCGCTTCGATCTCCTCCCTCGCGCCTTCGAGACCCTCTTCGTTCCTGGCGAGCAGGGCCACCTTCGCCCCGTGCCTGCCGAACTCGCGGGCCGTCGCGCGCCCGACGCCGGCCGAGGCGCCGGTGATCACCACAACTTCCCTACCGTTAGTATCCATGATGTTCCTTCACTCCTTCTCTAACGCGGGCCCACGGCGGATCGCCCACCCGGCGGGATCGGCTCCTTACCCTGTCTCAAAGCTGCTCGCGCACGCCGGCTTCGTGCTCGACCCGTTCGACCTGGGCCGCCGCGCCGGCCTCGAGAGAGGCCTTGCCCGCGCCCACGCGGAGCACCGGCAGCACGGTCTTGCGCCGCACGTCTTCGATCGCCAGCGCCAGGGCCGCGTAGTACGCGACCACCAGAAGGACGAGTCCCACGATCCCGGCGGCGTACTGCAAGCCCGGGTTCGCGCTCAACTGGTAGAGCCCGGTGAGGAAGAAGCGGAGCGCCGCAGTCGCCAACACGATGGCCGGCACTAGCTTGCCGAACGCCGCGCCGATGGCCGGGACGAGGAGCGCCGCGCCCACGAAAACCAAAAACACCCCGAGGACGGCGCTCGTCGCCGCGGGCGCGGAGTCGAGTTTGACCAGGCCGACGGTCAACCAGGCTGCAGCGAGTATACCCATCCCGGTCGCGGCTGCGGGATCGCGGGCCAGAAAGCCGAAGACCGAAGAGAGGAGCTGCAAGGGGGCGCCGAAGGCCATCAGGGCGAGCGCGACGTATCTGGTCTCCGAAAGCGGAAACCAGCCGAGCTGGGACCCGCTGAGGACGAGGGTGGCCCCGCCCAACGCGAGGAAACCCAGGCTGAGCGGAGAGGCTATGGGCCGCAGGAGGACCCGACTCTCGATCCCTCCGGAGCCGGTCCCCTGGCGGGACGCCGCGTCAGCGTTCCCGGCGTGCCTCTGGTCCGTCACCTTTCACCCTCCTTCGTCCGACAAGCCGTCGCGCCCGCCGGCCGAGACAGATGAGTGTTTGGTATCATGGGCTCCCTTCGCTGTCGTCGCTGGCTTTCGTTCCGAACACAGCCGCGTTCGCAAAGGTAACCGCCCTTTGTTAAGGAGCCCCAATTTTCGCGCAAAGATTCTGTAAACTTTCTCTCGGACCCGTTGGGAAGACGGCGAAGCCGGTGTAACATGGGTCGACGGAGGCCCGGACGCCGCACCGTGCAATCGATCCTCACGAGACCCTCGTGCCACGGCGATAGGAGGGCAAAGTAGCGTACGTGAAGTTCGAAAACCCGGAGACCCAGCGCGCCTTCGAAGAGTTAGCCGAAGGGGGGCCCGATGCGTTCAAGGTGGTACGCCGCTGGCGCCTGTTCGGCGAGAGGGCCATCCGCGCCGACCTCGCGAGCCTCGCCAGGCTGCTACACGAGAACGAGGAGCTCCTGGCGCGCAAGCGGGGTAGGTTCGCGATCTTCGGGGAGACGGCCGAGGAAAAGGCCGAGCTCGACACTTCGTACAAACCCCTGGGAGACCTCTGGGAAGCTGAGGAATAGAAAACCGGCCGAGGAGGCCCCCGGCCATCGTAATCCCTCGCGCTCTCGCCGGGACGCGGGCACCCAACCGGTTCGGGCGCCTCTTTCGGGCGTCCGAGGATCGCTGGCGCTCAATAGTCGGGTTTGTCGATGCTCAGGACGTAGGGGACACCCTTTAGCGTAAGGTAGACTCCCTTGCTCGTCGGGCCGACGGCCAGGCCGGAGAGGGGCGCATCTTTGAGGTTCTCCCGCTTCAAGGGGCGTCTGTAATCTATGGTATCGACGACCTCGAACCCGTTGTCGTCGAAGCCCTCGAAGTTCTCGGCCTTCAGCACGATGAGCTTGTCCCCGGTCGCCGCGTAGACGCGCTTCTCGTCCGCGCCTACGTACTCCACCGGCTCGCTCAAGGTCTTCTCTGCCGAGACCGTAAGGTGCTCGTTCTCCGGGTTGAGATCCACGGCGAGGAGGCGATCTGTGCCCTCCTCGCCCACGTATACCCTCGAGACCTTTACCAGATCCCCGGCGACCGTACTGGCAGCGATCTTGATGTGGTCCACCTTCTCAAGGGGGGCGGGGTGGCCCTCGTAGAGCGCGACGCCTTTGGGCCCCGCCACGAAGAACTCGGCGGCCAGACCCCTCTCGGGTCCTTCCAGCTCCGCCTCCTTGCCCGCCTCTACTTCGTCGACGGGCGGGAGCAGTGGTTGGAAGTTTTCGAGGTTCACCCCGGTCACCGTCGAGCCATCCTCGGAGAGCGCGAAGAGCATCTTCGAGCCCACGTCCGTGGCCACCTGCGCCGGCGAGGACCCGGCCTTTAAGGTTCTCGCCTTCCGCAGGCTATCGATGTCCACCGAGGCGATCCGGCCGAGCTCCGGCTGGGGCAGGTACACGTTGTCCTCTCTACCGGGGCTTATGGCGAGGTTCTCGCCGACGTCTTCGAACGCGCCGGAGAGATCCGTCTTCCCCGTCTGCGGGTCGATCTTCGCTATCCGCGGTTCGTCTTCCGCGAGGGCGAGCAGGACGCCTTTGTCCCTGTCCCAGACAGGCTCCTCCACGGGCACGTCCACCTTCATGGCCGTGACGCTAGGCCCGCCGGAGGACCCACCTACCGCGGAGCAGGCGGTAAGGAAGGCCGATCCCCCGAGGAGCATGGCAATTACGATCCAGCCAGTGGGCCATAGTCGTGCGGAGAACATAGGTCTCTCCTCTCGTGCGGAGCCTGTGTGGCAAGGACGGCGCCGATACGGTGGGCGAAGGGTACTAATCCTCGAGCGGCACGCGCGGCTTGCCGAGCCCGAGGCGTTCCATCAGGGGCGTGGCATCCTTGAGATCGCGCTTGAGTTCCCGGTAACGCGAGCGCTGATCCTCGGTGAGCCTACCCTCCCTGTAGTAGTGTTCCAGGCGCTTCAACCGGCCCGATAACAGTACTCCCCACCTTATGCTGAAGTCGTAGACCCTGTCGTCGTCTTGCGCCTTCCCGGGGTCGAGGGCGAGATCGCGGAGCGCCTCGATCCCGAAGCCAACCATGCCAAGGTCGGCGTCCACGCCGGGCCGGGCGATCCGGGGCTCCTCAGCCAAATTTCGTCCTTCTCTCACGATCTTCCCTCCTCGTGACCGCGTCCTTCGTACAAGAATGCTCGCCCGTCGCCAGCGGCGTGCGCGCAAGAGCCCCATTGCGGGTCATGCCTCGTCCAAGAACTCGTACTCGCGGAGCCGAATCCCCGTCCGCGGGGTCTCGCAGCCCGGGTTCTCGCACGTGAGGCCCACCATGTAGTGGTCGTCCTGTTCGCTGCGGAACAGGAATCCCAGGTAGAGGGCATCGCCGACCTGGAAGTCCTCGGAGCCGCAATTCCCACACGCAAAGTGCTTGCGCTCGAGCTGCTCGAGTACCCTCCGCTTCTGTTCGCCGTTGAGTATCCTGATATCGTCTACCTTCATACCAACCTCTTCTCCCCGTCGACCCCATTTTTCGCCGGCAAGGAGGGCAGGGCCATAAGCCCCAAACTCAAGAAGGGCAAAGGTCCTCTCAAGCAGCGTGCCGGATGGGCGCTCACTACCGCGACCAGCCCACCGGCGAAGGGGCAACAGCGCCTTCCCCGACGTGGTGCCAAAAGGTCTACTGACAGCTCGTGATGATCTGGAACCCCCACAGAGGGAACCCCGGCCACGCCTGGTTCGTACGTTCAAACTAGATCCCCACGTCCCGGTCGTAGAAGACGTTATCTTCGCGCCAGCCGCCCATACCCTCGCCGATCTCTGCGTGATCGTCTATGAACTCGATGCGCTCTATCCACTTGGCCATCTTGAATCCGACCTGCGTCTCGAGCCTGAGCCTGAGGGGCGCCCCGTGCCGTATGGGGAGCGGGCCCCCGTTCATCTCGTAGGCCAAAAGCGTCTGCGGATGGCGCGCCATCTCAATGGGGATCACCTCGTAGAACTGCCCGGCGCCCTCCGCGCTCGGCTCGTCCCTCCCGTTGTCCTGCATCGTCAAGAAACAGATAAAGCGTGCCTCCGGTAGCGGCTTCACCAGGTCGACTATCTGGCGCAACGGGACGCCGGTCCACTCGCCTATGCTGGTCCAGCCCTGTATGCAGTTGTGCAGCGTTCGCTGCATCTGCTGGGTCGGGAACGTGCGGAAATCCTCTAACGTGAAGGTCATCGGATTATCGACGAGCCCTCCGACCTCGAGCCTCCAGTCGACGAAGTCGTGGACGGCCATGATCTTGTAGAAGTCGGCGTCCGGCGGCTTGCCGTTGACCCCATGCTTGGGGGTAATTTCGGATTTGGAGTAGTCCTGGCGCGAGGTCAGGGGGTTGAGGAGAAGCTTACGCGAGCCCTGGACTACGGCGCCGAGGCCCCTCTGGACCTTGCGCGGGTACTTGAGCGTGTATTGGGTGGCTGCTATGTGCACGAGCACGATACCGGCGATGATGGCGAAGGAGATCACGGTCGCCCACGCCTCGTTGCCCACCTCGCCGAAGATCATCAGGGAGGTGAGTTGCCCCCAGCCCCAGATGGCGATCATCGTGACGTGGACGATTATGAACAAGACGAAGGCCACGAGCCCGAAGAAGTGGAGGCTGCGCGCCCACTGGCGCCCGCCCCACAGCTTCACGTACCAGGGAAAGCGCGCCTCTATGGCCGGCGATTGGGCCGCCCCGGTCAGGATCTGGAACGGGGCGAGGATGAAGACGACCGACCCGTAGGCGAGCTTCTGGACCGCGTCGTAGGGCTCGCCCGGCAGGAGCTCGGGCAGGTTGAAGCTCATGTAGGTGACTATGTCTTCCCACGCCTTAGGGAAGATGGACCAGGAGTAGGGGACGAACCTGTGCCACTCGCCGGTGAAGAAGAGGAGGACGACGTAGACGAGACCGCAGAGGATCCAGCCTATAACGCTTGTGAAGTGCCAGTGGCGGCCCATGCCCAGGTTCTTGTGGCCTGGCATGGAGATGATGGAGGAGTAGTCCTCTTCCTGGTCTAAAGTGTCGTAGAGCTTGTCCTCGGGCATCGTCTTGCGGGTGAAGCGGGCCCACTCGGTCCCGCCCGCGCAGTCGTCGTTCCAGTAGAGCTTTGGATGGGTGGCGAGGATTTCCATGCCGCTCCGTATCAGGAACGTGATGAATAAAAGGTTTATCCAGTGCGTTACGCGGATCCAGGCGGGAAAGTCCAGGTGCGGCACTCAATCTCCTTTCCGCGGCAGGTAACTAGTCATGCCAGTCCCGCCTGTCGGGGGCGGCGACGTTCATTCCCGTGACTATCGAGAAGTAGAGGAAGATGAAGAACAACTCCGAAGCCACCGCAAAGGTGCCCGCGGGCTCGTCCCACCTCCCGATGGCTCCTGGGAGGCCCGGTAAGCCCCACGTGCGGCTTACGACGTAGCCGACGATCGCCACGCCACAGAGAATGGACCCCAATGCCCACCCCCACCTGAGCCCTTTGAGTATCCAGAGCGCCGAAAGGAGTGTTCCGGCGAAGAGCGCCGCAAAGGACAGGCCTATGTATCTCTTGGCCTCGAAGTGCTCCGGAAAGACGTACATGTGGGTCAGGCCAATCACGAGGATCAACCCGATCCCCGAGAACTTCACGAAGCCCGGACCGTTGAAGTAGATGAACCTGTAGAAGGAGATCAGCTTGTCGATTCCGGTTATCCTGAGCAGGGTATTCACGCGTTACCCAACGAGCCTTTCACTCGCTTCGGCCTCCGCGTTGTACATATCTACCGGTTTCGTAGCCGTGTCTTTGTTTACTCGTCAACTAACCATCCCCTAAGTCTATGAGGGCGAGGCCGGTCTCCTCGTTGGTTCTCTTCTTCAGTCGATCCGGCGACTCGACCAGGACGACCTCCAGCGTCGGCCGCACGTAGGCTTCGAGGAGATGCCCGCCCCTGGTCGTGCCGCCGCGGCGGCCGAGTACCGCGTGGGCGTGCAGCTCCGGCTCACCCTCATTTAGCGTGATGTCTCCGATCAGAGAGAGCACCTCCACCTGCTCCTCGACCGGTATCTTCTCGTACTCTTTCTTCTCGATGTCGAAGTACCCGAGCGTCGCGCCGGAGAAGGCCCCGATCGCGGTCATGCTGGCTGCATCGAGATCGTTCTCCCTGGCGAAGGCCGTTATCTGCGAGACGACCTCGTCCCCGGTTTCGAAGACGAGAACAAAGGTCTTCTCTCCGTCCTCCGAGTGGATCAACCTGGACCTCATCCCAACCTCCTTTTCAACCCCCACGCCACAGCGCCGCCACCCAGCGCGGCACCCGCGAGTAGGGCCGCGCTTCGCGCCCCCGGCCGCGTCGGCTTCTCCTCGAAGTACCCCAACTCCGGGTAATCTCCTGAAGGACCCCCACCGTCGCGGAGCGCCATCTGGAGGACCTGCGCCAGGTGCAGCGCCCGGCGGTCGGTGCCGCTCGCTATCTGCGTGCGACAGGAGAAGCCGTCCGTGATGATGAGGGCGTCTTTGGCGGCCTCCCGTACGGCGGGCAGAAGCACCCTCTCTCCGGCCTTGACCGATACGTTGTAGTTGTCGCCGGCCTCGTAGCCGAACGACCCGGCGAGACCGCAGCAGCCGGTGGCTGGCGCCTCGTAGTCGAGGCCGAGCTTCTCCAGAAGTTCGCTGTCGCTCTGCATACCGAAGATGGCCTTCTGGTGGCAGTGGCCGTGAAGGAGCGCCCGGCCTTCCAGGGCGGGAGGCACGTAATCGTCCTGGATCAGGAACTCCGCGAAGCCGAACGTCTGGCGGGCAAGTCGCTTCGCATCCTCGTCGTGGGGGAAGAGATTGATCAGCTCGTCGCAGAAGACCGCCGCGCAGCTCGGCTCCAGCCCGACGACGGGGATGCCGGCCTCGATCTCGGGTCGCATCCTGTCGAGGATCTGGCGTAGCTGGCGCTTGGCGAGGTCGAGCATACCGTAGTCGTACAGTGGACGACCACAGCACAGCGGCCCACCGCGCGGCAACTCGACGCTGTATCCGGCGGCCTCCAGTACCTCGACCGCCGCCTTGCCCACCTCCGGCTCGAAGTGGTTGGTGAACGTGTCGGGCCAGAGAATGATCCGTGGACCACCCTCGTTGCGCGAAGGCCGATCCCCGAACCATTGTCTGAAAGTCCGCGACGCGAAAGCCGGCAACTCCCTTTCGGGTGCAATCCCGACGAGACGCTTGGCCGCTCCCGAGATTCCCGGGGTCTGGGCGAAGAAGTTGGCGAGGCCGGGCGTGAGCGAGGCCAGGCGGGACTCCCAGTAGATCAGGGCCAGGGCGTAGGCGGCCACCGGTCTCAGGCGACCCTCGTAGTAGTGGGAGAGGAACTCGGCCTTGTAGCTCGCCATGTCCACCCGCACCGGGCAGTCGTGCTTGCATCCCTTGCAGGCGAGACACAGGTCGAGCGACTCCTTGACGCCCTCGTCGCGCCAGCCGTCCTTCAGCTGCGAGGCGTGCATCATCTCGAAGAGCATCCGGGCGCGACCGCGGGTAGAGTGCTTCTCCTCGCGGGTGACCATGAAGGAAGGGCACATGGTCGCGCCCCCGAGCTGGCGGCACGCCCCGACGCCGAAGCAGCGCTCGGTCGCCTCCGCGAAGCTGCCGCCGTCGTTCGGGAACTTGAAGTGGGTCTCAACGGAGCGGGTGCGGTAGGACGGTGAGATCCTGAGGTTGGTGTCGAGCGGGTACGGGTCGGAGACCTTGCCCGGGTTCATCTTGCCCTCCGGATCCCAGATGGCCTTGAACTCGCGGAAGGCACCCACGATCTCCTCGCCGAACATCTTGGGCAGTAGCTCGGCCCTCGCCTGCCCGTCGCCGTGCTCGCCGGAGAGCGAGCCGCCGTATTTTTGTGTGACCAAGTCCCCCGCGTCCTCCATGAAGCGACGGAAGGTCCTGACGCCCTCGGCGGTCGAGAAGTCCCAGTTGATGCGGCTGTGTACGCAACCGTGTCCGACGTGGCCAAACAGGGCGGCGACGCGCAGGCCATGCTCGTCGCAGAGCCTTTCGAGGTCGCGCAGATAGTCCCCGATGCGCTCGGGCGCGACGGCGGCGTCCTCCCAGGAAGGCCAGCCGGCATGCTCGCCCGGGATCTTCGAGTGCCCGACCCCGCCCTCACGGATCTCCCAAACCTCGGCCGTCTGGGCGGGGTCCTCGTAGAGCCGCATGCCGCACTGCTCGCTGCGGCCCTCCATCGCATCGGTCAGCCGTCTGGCTTTCTCGTCTACCTCTTCCTTGCTGTCGCCGCCGAACTCCACCAGGAGCCAGCCGTCGCCCTCGGGAAGGAGCTCCGGATGGCGCTCGTATCCCTTCTTCAGCTCGTTATCCACCAGGCGACGGTCGAAGGTCTCGACCGCAATGGGGTCGTACTCGAGCATCTCGGTGGCGTGGTCGGCAGAGGCGGGCCCGTCCTCGTAACCGAGCACGATGAGCGATCGGTACTGGGGGCTCGGGATCAGCTTGCAGCGCGCCTCCAGTACGAGCGCGCAGGTGGACTCGGTTCCCACCAGCGCCGCCGCGACGTTGAAACCCTTCTCGGGGAGCAGCGCGTCGAGGTTGTAACCAGAGACGCGGCGCGGAATCTGCGGGTAGCGTTCCCGGATGAGGTCGGCGTAGCGGTCGCGTAGATCCTTGAGCTTCGCGTAGATCTCGCCCTTCCGCCCGCCTTCCCTTATTATCCTTTCTAGTTCCTCATCGCTCACCTCGGACTCGACAGTGAGGCGGGTTCCGTCGTAGAGGAGGACATCCAACGCTTCGATGTTGTCGGAGGTGAGGCCCGCGAGGATCGAGTGGGTTCCGCACGAGTTGTTGCCGATCATGCCTCCCAGGGTGCAACGGCTATGCGTGGCCGGGTCGGGGCCGAAGGTGAGATCGTACTCCTCGGCGGCGTTGCGCAAAGTGTCGAGGATGATGCCGGGCTGAACGCGGGCGAACCTGTTCTCGGGGTCGAACTCCAGGATGTCGTTCATGTACTTGGTGAAGTCTATGAGAACGGCGGAATTGACGCTCTGTCCGGCGAGCCCCGTCCCGGTGCCGCGCCCGAAGATGGGAGCCCCGTGACGACGACACGCCGCGACGGTGGCTGCCACATCATCCGCGCTCTTCGGTACAACGACCCCGATCGGGACTTGCCGGTAGATGGAGGCGTCGTTGGCGTACAGGGACCTGTCTTTGGTGCCGAAGCGGACTTCGCCTTCGATCTCACGCGAAAGCTCCGCCGCCAGAGTGTTCGCCTCCATCTCGGGTGGTAGCGTCTTGGCGGCGATACCGACCATGCTCTTCATGATCTCCTCCTTCACCCGCGGGCGGCCCGTAACCCCCGCGCTACGATTGGCCGCCGTCGGCCGCCGCCCGCTCGATGTCGTCTTTGGCGCTCTGCAACCCGGGCGAGGTCCCAACCAACTCCGGCCTGAGCAGCTTCTTCGCCATGTCCTCGCGGTCATCCTCCCCGCGCGAGAATGCCGTCGCTATGTTTTCGGCGTGCAGTGGCTTCAAGGTCTCCGCGAAAGGCGATTCGTTGGCGTCCACGACGCACTCGATTAGCGCCGGCCCGTCGTGCGAGAAGGCCTCCCTGAGCTTCTCGCGGCATTCGCCTAAGTTCTCGATCTTGACGGCCTTTAGGCCGCACCCTTCGGCGACCTTCGCAAAGTTCACGTAGGAGAAATCGCAGGCGTACTGCGGGTTGCCCAGGTAGGCGATCTGCTCCCACACGATCAGGCCGAGGGAGGAGTTATTCATCACCACGATCTTCACCGGCAGGTTGTGCTGTACGAGCGCCGCCAGGTCACCCATCAGCATGCTCATCGACCCGTCGCCCGTAAAGGCGATGACCTGACGGTCGGGGTAAGCCACTTGCGCGCCGATAGCGTAGGGCAAAGCGGCGGCCATCGAGCAATTGGTGCCCGAAAAGTGGAAGTTCTGGCCTTTGCGCAACTTGATCCTGTTCTCCCAGATCGTCACCGTCCCGGAGTCGCCGCACAATATGGCATCATCCGCCATAACCTCAGGCAGGTGCCACTGGATGACCTGGGGCTTCATCGGCATCGCGTCGCTCGTGCCCTGCTTCTCCATGAGGCCCCACCAGTCGCGCATACCCTCTTGCGCCTTCTCCAAGAAAGTGCGGTCCTCGTTGCGCTCAAGAAGCCGGATCAGCTCCCTTAGCGTCGCCTTTGCATCGCCGACGAGGCCGACCTCCACGGGGTAGCGCAAGGCGATGCGGCCGGGGTCGTCGTCTATCTGGACGGCCCTTGCCTGCCCCGGCTGGGGCCAGAAGTCGTAGTACGTCGTCGAGCTGCCGACGATGAGGAAGCCGTCGCACTCCTCCATCGCCTCCTGGCTCGGGCGCGTGCCCGCGAAAGCCAGACCTCCTGTGGTGTACGGGGAGTCGTCCGGGACGCAGTCTTTGCCCAGGGCCGCCTTCGCTATCGGGGCGCCCAGTATTTCGGCGACCTCTTCTAGCTCGTCTCCCGCGCCGCGCGCCCCCTGGCCGGCACAGATCGCTATCCTGGTCGCCCCATTGAGCACCTCGGCCGCCCTTTCGAGCTCCTCCCGCGGCGGGACCTCGACGCGCCTCTGAGAGGTTATTGAGGTGTGTCCCGGCACGTTCTTGGCCGAGATGAGGTCTCCGGTGTACTCGAAGGCCTGCACGTCCACGGGGATGGCGATGTGAGAGGGACCGCGGTAGGCGAGGGCGTTCCTGACCGCAAGGTCCGCGACGTACTCGGCGTGGGCCGGTCCCATCACCCTCTGGTTGAAGACGCACGCGTTGTCGAAGACGTAGTCCTGGTTGATGTCTTGCAAGAAATGCGTGCCGATGAGGTCGTGGTAGGTCATGCCTGTGATGGCGATGAGGGGAGCGCCCTCCACCTTCGCGTCGTAGAGACCGTTGATCATGTGCAGCGCGCCCGGTCCTGTGGTGCTTATGCACACGGCGGGCCTGCCCGTGAACTTCGCGTGACCGACCGCCGCCAGTGAAGCGGCCTCCTCGTGACGGCAATGGACGAAACGTATCCGGTCCCGATGCTGTCTCAAGGACTCGAAGAAGCCGTTTATCCCGTCTCCGGGCAGTCCGAAGTACGTGTCCACCCCCCAATCGAGGAGCCGCTCGACGATCAGGTCCGATGTGGTTGGCGCCACCGTCTCCCTCCCTTTCGGATCTACTCGACTACCGGCCTTTTGTCCTTGTGCAGCGCGTCCAACAGTTCCCCGCCCGCGTGCAGGTGGTCCCGCACGAGACCTGGCGGAACGAGGGCCATCCACTGGCCCAGCGAGATGTCGGCGAAGTGCTCGCTCTTGAACATCTCCAGAAAGCGCAGCGGCTCCTCGCCGGTGTTCTGGATGTAGTGGCCCATCGCGAACGGCACGTAGCCCACGTCGCCGGCCCGGTAGTTGAAGGTGCGGGCGTGGCCTTCGGCGGCGAAGACGGTCATGCGCCCCTCACCCTCGATGTAGTACTGCCATTCGTCGGCGTTGGGGTGCCAGTGGAGCACGCGCATGGCGCCAGGCTCGACCTCCACGAGCGCCGCCGCCACGGTGGTCGAGACGGGAAAGTTGGTCGAGTCCGTGATGCGTACCCGTCCGCCCCCGGTCCGGACGGGCTCTTGCTCCAGCATCCGATGGCTGAAGTCCTCGGGCGGCGGGCCGTTCGGATTAGAGACTTGATCTTCCTCAAGCGGACCGGGAACCACGCCCTGGAAGATGTACCGTTCCTCGGAGGGAATGTTGGAGAGAGCACCCTCCGGAACGTCGAAGTTCGCGGCCAGCACATCTTTGGGTGTGTGGGCGAACCAGTCGGTGATCGAGAAGGTGCTGTTCTCGGAGAAGTCACCGTCGTCGAAGACCAGGATGAACTCCGCGCCCTCTTCGAGGCCCTGGATGGAGTGCGGGATACCGGGAGGGAAGTACCACAGGTCGCCCACGCCGACGTCGTCCACGAAGTTGTGCCCGTCCTGGTCTATCGCCGTGATCCGGGCTCGACCATATAGCATGTACGCCCACTCGGCCTCTTTGTGCCAGTGGAGCTCGCGTACCCCGCCCGGCGTCAGGCGCATGTTCACGCCCGCGAGCGTCGTCGCCACCGGCAGCTCGCGCGCCGTTACCTGCCGGGCCCAGCCGCCCTCCTGCAGACGGTTGTGGGCGTCGGAGAAGGAGAACTTGAGGTTGGGGATGGTGCCGGAGTCGGTCTGTGGCGGAGCGAGCATGTCAAGGTTCTGGCGGTCGCGCTCGACGTTGCGCGGACCGGGGTCGGTCGCCCCGGCGCTTCCCCTCACCGGCTGCGGCGTCCGGTTGTCTTCCGCGCCACGGTTCCCAGACGTTTTGTTCACGAGACTTTCCTTTCATGGAATTTGTACTCGAAGGCCGTTCGTGCTCTCTCCTCGTCGCGGCGGCTTTTCACGGTCACGAGGCGTCTTTGCCGCTCATCGGAATTCGGGCAGGACTTCTCGTTCGTACAGCTCGAAGAAGCCCTCGTGGTTGCCGCCGATCTGGTGTACGTAGACCTCGTCGTATCCGGCCTCTACACGTTGGCGGATCATCTCCCGGTGACGCTCCGGTCGGGCCTGCAGGCGAAGGCCTCCGCGACCATCTCCTCCGTGACCATCGAGATCGTCTGCTCGACGTGGGCCGTGGTGGGCAACTCCTGGGCTAGCTCCCCCGGTAACTGCTCGTTGGCCCACAGACGGTAGGCAGTCTTGCGCGCCGTCGATTCGGCCTCGCCCCAGCATGCCTTCATCTCCGCGTGGGCGGGTTTGTTCCCGCCGCCCGAAGTCCTATAAAGAGGGAGATCAGCTCCGCGTCGGGGTCCACGCCGCAGTAGCCGTCGTCTATCTTCCCGGCGAGCTCGGCAGCCCTGGGCCCGAAGCTGGAGACGAGAACCTTCGGCGGCTCCTCGGGCAGCGTCCAGATGCTGGCGTTCTCCACCGTGTAGTGCCCGCCGTGATGGTCCCTAACGCCGCCCTCCCACAACAACCGCATCACCTCCACGGCCTCTTCGAGCATCTCCAGCCTGATGTCGGCCGGGGGCCAGCGGTCCCCGAGGAAATGCTCGTTGAGGTTCTCGCCTAAGCCGACGCCCAGAGAGAAACGTCCGCTGAGCATCACGGCCGAGGTCGCCTCGGCCTGAGCGATTATGGCGGGGCGGATGCGCACGGTAGGACAGGTTACGCCGGTGGTCACGGGCAGCGAGGTCGCCTGGGAGAGAGCCCCGATCACACCCCACACGAACGGGCCCTCTCCCTGCTCGCGGTTCCACGGGTGATAGTGGTCGGAGATCCACAACGCCCCGAACCCGGACTCTTCGGCCATCCGGGCCTGCCACAGCAGGTCGTCCGGGCCGTACTCCGCGCAGGCGAGGAAGTAGCCGATTCTCAAATTACCTCCTCTCTTCCATCGACACGTCGGGGAGTAGGGCCGCCGTCCTCAACTGAGCCCCCGCCCGGATCGTCGCAGCAGGGCGCCCCCGACGAGGGCCCCACCGGCCAGGACACCCCCGACGACGGCCGCCGTCTTGAGGTCGGGACTCTTGCCGTCGAGCACCACGTCAGGGTACCCCGACTCGGGATGCTCGCCCCGGGGAGCGCCCCCCGGGCCGTGGTCGAGGGCCATCTTTATGACCTGGGCCGTGTGCAGGGCGCGGCGGCCGCCCGAGGCGCCCTGCTCTATCTGGGTCTTGCACGAGAACCCGTCGCCCACGATGATAGTGTCTACTTCGGCGTTCCGGGCGGCGGGCAGGAGCCGCCGCTCCCCGATCTTCATCGAGAGGTCGTGCTTGTCCTCCTCGAAACCCCACGAGCCCGCCAGGCCGCAGCAACCGGAGTCCAAGACCGCGTAGTCGAGGCCCATCTTCTCGTAGAGCTCTTGCTCGGCGCTGAGGCCCACGGTGGCCTCCTGGTGGCAGTGGCCGTGCACGATCGCCTCGCGCTCCAGGCGCGGCGGCTCGTAGCCCTCGGCCTCGTTTACGAGGAACTCGGCGAGGGTGAGGGCGTTCTTGCTGAGGCGTTTGGCGTCCTCGTCGTGGGGCATCATGTCCGGGAGTTCGTCCCGGAAGGCGGCGATGCAGCTGGGCTCAACGCCGACGACCTTTACGCCGTCGCGCACGTAGGGCGCGAGCCCTTCGACCAGGCGGTTCATGAAGACCTTCGCGGTGTCCAGCATCCCGTAGTCGAAGAGCGGGCGCCCGCAGCAGAGGGCCTCCCGCGGCACGATTACCCTGCAGCCGGCCGCTTCCAGCACCTCGACGGCGGCCTTGGCCGTCTCAGGATGGAGGTAGTTGTTGAAGGTGTCGGGGAAGAGCACTACGGGCTGACCGCCCTCGTTCTTCTCGCCGCGCTCCTGAAACCAGGCCTTGAAGGTCTGGTGGGCGAAGGGCGGCATCTCGCGCTTCGTGGTCAGGCCCCCAGCCTTTTTGACAACGTCCTTGAGTACCGGGGCGTGCGTCACCAGGTTCGCCAGGCGCGGCGCGTACTGGGCGAGGCGGGCGTGGAACATTATCAGGCCCATGGTGTAAGCGTAGCGCGGCCTCAATCGCCCCTTGTAGAACCTGGAGAGGAACTCGGCCTTGTAGGTGGCCATGTCGACGTTTACCGGGCAGTCGCCCTTGCAGCCCTTGCACGAGAGGCAGAGGTCGAGGGCGTCGAAGACCTCCTGGCTCTTGAAGCCGTCCTCTATGGGTCCCTCTTTCCTGAGCATCTCGTGCAGGATGCGGGCCCGCCCGCGGGTGGTGTGCTTCTCGTCTAATGTGACCATGTAGGAGGGGCACATCGTGCCGCTGGAGGTGTCGCGGCACTTGCCCACGCCCACGCAGCGCATGGTGGCGTGGGCGAAGGAGCCATTATCCTCGGGGTATGAGAAGTAGAGCCTTTCGGGGTTGAGCGGGTTGTAGTCTTTGCCGAAGCGGAGGTCGCTAAGCATGGGGTTGGCGTCTATGACCTTGCCCGGGTTCATCTTCCAGTCGGGGTCCCAGATCCTCTTGTACTCCCTGAAGGCCTCCATCAGCTCCTCGCCGTACATCTTGGGGAGGAACTCCGCCCGCTGCTGGCCGTCGCCGTGCTCCCCCGAGAGAGAGCCGCCATAAGAGACGACGAGGTCCGCGGCTTCCTCCATGAATGACTGCCAGTTCGCGAGGCCCTCGGCCGTCTTGAGGTCGAAGCTGATGCGGCAGTGGATGCAACCGTCACCGAAGTGCCCGTAGAGGGCGGCGTCGTAGCCGTGCTTGTCGAAGAGGTCGCGCAGGTCGCGCAGGTAGTCGCCGACCTTATCGGGAGGCACGGCGGAGTCCTCCCAGCCGGGCCAGTGGTCCCCCAAGCCGGGGATGTAGGCCGTCGCCCCGAGCCCGTCCTCGCGTATGGCCCACATCTTCTCGGCCTCGTCGATCTTGTCGAAGAGCTGCATGTCCGGCGCGTTCTCGTCGGCCTTCAGGGTGGCGATCAGCTTCTGGGCCTTGTCGTGGCTC
This sequence comes from Actinomycetota bacterium, assembly GCA_046733115.1. Lineage (GTDB taxonomy): Bacteria > Actinomycetota > Rubrobacteria > Rubrobacterales > Rubrobacteraceae > Rubrobacter_D. Next base: position 44,656 of record JBKPOM010000101.1, read on the forward strand.
TCCTCGTCCGTCTCGCCGCCGAACTCCACGAGGAGCCAGCCGCCGCCCTCGGGGAGCATGGGGATGTCCTTCGAGTGCATCCCCTGCTCCTGCATGTCCTTTATGAGCTGGACGTCGAGGCCTTCGAGGCCCACGGGACCGTGCTCCAGGATCTCCGGCACGTGGTCGCCCGCCTCGTAGACCGAAGGGTAACCGAGCACGAGCAGCGAGCGGGAGGGCGGGCTGTGGACCAGCCGGACCTTCGCCCTGAGGATGGTGCACAACGTGCCCTCGCTTCCGACGAGGGCGCGCGCTACGTTGAAACCCTTCTCGGGCAGGAGGTCGTCGAGGTTGTAGCCGGAGACGCGGCGTGGTATCTGAGGGTAGCGCTCCCTGATGAGGTCGGCGTACCCGTCGCGCAGCTCCTTTAGCTTGCCGTAGATCTCACCCTTCCTGCCGCCCTCGGCGATGATCCGCCCGAACTCCTCGTCGCTCGTCTCGCCGACGGTCATCCAGGTTCCGTCGTGCAGGACGACGTCGAGCTCGTAGACGTTGTCCGAAGTGCGGCCGGCCATCACTGAGTGGACGCCGCAGGAGTTGTTGCCGAGCATACCGCCGAAGGTCGCCCACTTGTGGGTGGAGGTGTCGGGCGCGAAGGTAAGGTTGTACTCCGCCTCGGTCTTGTCCGAGAGCTGGTCGCGGATAACGCCGGGCTGCACCCACGCGTAGCCCTCCTCCGGGTTGACCTCCAGGATCTCGCGCATCTTCTTGGAGGTGTCGATGACGACGGCGACGTTGGTCGTCTCCCCCGAGAGGCTGGTCCCGGTACCGCGCGGCAGGACCGGCGCCCCGTGCTTGGCGCACACCCTGACCGCCTCGACGACGTCCTCCTCGTCCTCCGGGATGACGACGCCGAAGGGCACCTGTCGGTAGTTGGAGGAGTCGTGGGCGTAGATGGCCCGTGTTCCCGCGTCGAAGCGCACCTCTCCCCTGACCTTCTCGCGGAGGTCGGATTGTAGCGCCAGGGCGTTCAGGTTCGTGCGCTGGCGGTCGGTGAGCTGGTAGCTCCCGTTCTTTTGAATGGCGTCCTTCATCTACCCTCTCCCTCTATCTCCGTGTTTTCTAGGCGGCGTACCGCTCCGCTTCCGAGCGCTTGAGCTCCAGGCCGAGGCCTGGCCGAGACCCGTCCGGACGGAGATCGCCGCCCTCGGGGCTGAGGACCCCGTCGAAGAGCATCCCTTCGACGCGTACGTGGTCGTGGAAGTATTCGAGGTGCAAGAGCGACTCCAGGGCGCAGCAGGCGTGGGCCGAGACCGCGGGCGCGCAGTGGGCCGAGAAGGGGATCTGGCGCCCCTTGCAGATCCCGTCCACCCGCAGCAGGTTGGTGATGCCCCCACAGCGAGTGACGTCGGCCTGCAGGATATCCACGCAGCCGGCAAGGTCTGCTAGCTGGGGCAGGGTCCACTCGTACTCCCCGGCGACAATGGAGAGGCCGCCGGGGCCGTGATCTCGCAGTAGCCTCAAGCCCTCGCGGTCCTCGGAGGAGACGGGCTCTTCGAGGTAGGTGATCCCCTCTTCGGCGAACGCCTCGGCCCAGTAGAGGGCCTGCTTGCGCACGTAGGCGCCGTTGGCGTCCACGAGGAGCTCCACGTCGTCGCCGATGGCCTTCCTGGCCACGCCGATGCGGGCGCGGTCCCTTTCGGGCTCGCGTCCTACCTTCATCTTGACGCGCGGGATGCCCATTTGGGCCCAGCCGCCGAGCTGGTCCTCGAGCTGCTCGTCCGAGTAGGAGGTGAAGCCCCCAGAGCCGTAGACGGGCACGGCCGCGTGGAAGCGCGGCAGGGCGTTGACCAGCGGCACGCCGAGGAGGCGGGCCTTCAGGTCCCAGAGCGCGACGTCCACGGCTGAGACGGCCATGGCGCCGACGCCGGACCGTCCGGCGTTTCGGATGGCGTGCTGCATTAGCGCCCACGTGGCCGGCGGGCTCATGGCGTCAGCGCCCTCCACCTCGCCGGCCAGCTTGGACTCTACGAACTTTCCGACGGAGACGTCGCCGTAGGTGTAGCCGAGGCCGCGCTCTCCGCCGCCCGTGGCCTCGACCAGCACCATCGTCGTCGAGTCCCACGTAAGGGTCCCGTCCGACTCCGGGGAATCGGTAGGGACCGTGTAGGCCGACACCTCCAGCCGCTCGACGGAGACCTCGGTTGTGGTGGCTTCGCCCATCGTCGGGTCTCGCTAGCGGTTGGTGTACTCTTGGATCTTGCCCTTGAACGCCTGCCAGCCGATCTGCATCGTGTCCGGCTCGCCCTTGCGCACCGCCTGGGCCAGGCCCTTGGCCTGCGAGTAGCGGATGTGCGGCGGCAACGGCGGCACGTCGCGGCTGGTGATGGCCTCGTAGACCACGGGGCGGTCGGAGGCGAGCGCCTCGTCCCAGGCCGACCCCACGTCGTCTTCGTTGTCAACCCGGATGCCCTTGAAGCCGAGAAGCTCCGCGTAGCGAGCATAGGGGAAGTCCGGGATCAGCTGGGAGGCCTCGAACATCGGGTCGCCCGCCATGACGCGCTGCTCCCAGGTGACCTGGTTAAGGTCGTCGTTGTGCAACACGAGCACGATCAGGTGCGGGTCGGTGAAGCGGTCCCTGTACTTCATGATGTCGATCAGCGCGTTTATGCCGATCATCTGCATCGCCCCGTCGCCCACGGTGGCGATCACCGGTCTATCGGGGTACGCGAGCTTGGCGCTCAGGGCGTAAGGCACGGCCGGCCCCATCGTCGCGAGCGTCCCCGAGAGGGCCGCGTCCATGCCCTCCCTGAGCTTGAGCTGGCGCGCCCACCAGTTCGTGCCCGAGCCCGAGTCCGCGGTGAGGATGCAGCCGTCGGGCAACCTCTTGCTGAGCTCGTGGAAGACCCTCTGCGGGTTCATGGGGTCGGCGCTCTCCATCGCCCGGCCCTCGACGATCTCCCACCA
>JBKPOM010000102.1:0-17120 GCA_046733115.1 Actinomycetota bacterium
ACGGCGACGATCACGACCGTCCCGGGTCCGAGGGAGAGGATGGGAACGAAACCCGCGCCGCCCATGCCGATGTTGCCTATTCGCACGGCCTCGAGGCAGAGAACCATGGACAGCGTTAGCGTCGCGACGGTCTCGAGCAGCGCGCTCTCGGGGCCGAAGTGCAGGAGGCCGAGGCCGCCAAGCAAGAAACCAAGGCCGAGAAAGATGATCGGGAACGAGAGCGGCGCCCGCTCCACCAAGCCGGATGTCAGACCCGCGATCGTCAACACTACGGCGACGAGCGCGAAGCCCAGGAGCAGATCAGGCAAGAGGGGTACCTCGCGGCCGTCTCTGGGCGCGTCTGCTTTCGACGGGGAGGCCGGCCCGAATCCACTCCTGCTTGCCCGCAGCGTAGTGGAAGACCCTCTTATAGCCCATCTCTTCGAGTTCGCGGGCCTCCTCCGTGGAGGCCACGCACTCGGGGTTCATGCAGTAGACGACAATCTCTGCCTTCTTGTCCGGTAGCACTTTTGCGGCCTCGTCAACGAACTCGTAGGGGAGGTTGATCGCGCCGGGCAGGTGGCTGCTTTCGTAGTGCTTCCGGGACAATGCCTCAACGAGCACGAAGCCGTCCCCGCGATCCATCTTCGCCTTTAGCTGTTCTCTCGTTATGTTCGGTGCCATTTCTCAGACCTCCAGCCGCGACTCTTCCAGGTCGAGATCGCGTTCTATGCGGTGCATGACCTCGTCCCCGATGCTGCCGTCGTCGCGCATCTTGACGAGCCTCTGGCGTTGCGCGTCGAGCAGTTCGACCATGAGCCGCTGGTAGGCGGCCGAGCGCTCTTCGACGCCGTCGGGGTCCCCGTCAAAGCGGGAGGCGAAGCGATTGCGGCGGTAGTTGTAGAGCCCACGCACGCGCTCCGTAGTGTCCTCACGTACCCAGTTCTCGTCCGTCAACTCCTCCAGACGTTGTAGCGCTGCCTCTGCGACCTGGATGCGGCCGTGCGTCTCCTCTTTGTCCCCGATGTGATCATCCTCCAGTCCGAGGGCACGTATCAGGGCCGGGAGCGAGAGGCCCTGGACCACGAGCGTAGCCAGGATCACGCAGAACGTCAGGAAGATTATGAGGTCGCGGTCGGGGAACTGTGCCCCCGACACCGTGTGAAACGGCAGGGCGAGGGCCGCCGCGAGCGAGATCACACCCCTCATCCCGGTCCAGGCTACGGCCGAGACGTTCCGCCACGAAGGCGAAGGATCGCGCTCCCTGATACGGTCGCTGAGCCTGCCCGGCAGGTATGTCGCGGGGAAAACCCACAGTATGCGCACCAGTATGACGGTCAGGCTCACCAGGACGGCGTAAAGGACTAGCTGGCCAGGTGTGTGGGCGTCGAGTCCCCCGATCACGCTCCGGAGCTGAAGTCCTATGAGGATGAAGATCAAACCGTTCAGCAAGAACGTTATGAGCTCCCAGGTCGCGAAGCCCTGTAGACGAGTGCCAGAGGAGGTGATGTAAGGACTCTTCCGCCCGAGGTACAATCCTGTCGTCACCACCGCGAGAACCCCGGAGAAGTGAAGATCCGCCGGCACGCCGACCAGCTCGTGGAGCCACTCCCACAGGCCATGCGGCAGCTCTTCCGCCGCCAGGTAGGCCACGAAGGGTGTAAGCAGCGAGACGATGTTCTGTATGGAGGGGTCTTCGGAGACGTGGCGGCGCGCCCAGACGACGAGCCAGCCGACCGCGAACCCTACGGCGATTCCGCCCGCTGCTCCGACGATGAACTGCAGGCCCGCCTCCCAGAAAGAGAACGCTCCCGTCACCACGGCGGCGACGGCGACGCGGTAAGCGACGATGCCCGTCGCGTCGTTCACGAGGCTCTCGCCTTCGAGAATGGTGACGATGCGGCGGGGAACGCCGAGCCGCTGGGCTACGGTGCTCGCGGCGATGGCGTCGGTGGGGGAGACGATCGCCCCGAGCACGAACGCCGCGGCCCACGGAAGCCCTGCGACGGCGTGGACCACCGCGGCGACCACGAAGGTCGTCATCAAGACGAGACCCACGGCGAGCAGCGAGATCGCCCTGACGTTCACCCTGAAGTCGCGCCACGAGGTGAACAGGGCCGAGACGTAAAGCAGCGGCGGCAAGAACAATAGGAACACGAGCCCTGGGTCGAGCTTGACCGGTGGAAGCCCCGGCACGAACCCCAGCACCGAGCCACCGAGGACCAGCAGGATCGGGTAAGGCACCTTGATCCGCGCGGCGAGCGTGGCCAGCGCCGCCACCACCACCAGAAGACCGACGATTATCTCAAGCTGCGGCAATATCCACCCTCATCCTTACTATCCCTCCGGTTCAGATGAAGCGCTCCGTCATGAGCTGCGTGACTTGCGCGTACTCGCCCAGCTCCCCCAGAAGCCGCTGAACCTGCTCGTTCTCCATATCCTTCCCTAGCCGTTCCAGGTCGTTGATCTCGACTGTCACGATGTATTCGTATGGCGGCTCGCCTGCCGTCTCGGCGAGGCCACCCACCCTGTGGCCGCGCCACTCGACTACCAACCGAAGTTCGAGGACCGCGGGGACGTAGCGTTCGTCGAGCCAGCGTTCGTACTCTTCCGGAGCCACGTTTTCTTTCAGGTTGAGGAGCATGATCATGGTCGGCGCCCTCGCTCCTCCCTTTCAACCGCTTTCGCGCAGTTCTTCGAGGTCTATATCGCGTTCGACGCGGCGCATGACGTCGGCGTTGATCTCCCCTCTGTCCCGCAGGGTGACGATGGTGTCGCGCTCGGCGTCGAAGAGCTCGCGCCGCCAGCGGGTCCAGGCCTCGGAGCTCTCCCTATACTCATCGGTGACGCGACCGGCTTCAAGGCCCGACTCGTAGCGCCGGATGCGCTCCTCGTAGATCTCACGCAGCCTCTCTCTGCTACGCTCGGGTATGTTCTCGTCGTCGCAGATGTCGTCGAGCCTCTCGAGCGCCGCGCGGGTTGCTTTGCGCCGCGCCTCCAGCTCGGCCATGCGGGCTTCGGTTCCCTCGTCCTTCACGCCGAGGCGCAGGATCAGGGAGGGTAAGGTGAGCCCCTGGAAGACGAGCGTGGCGAAGATCACGGTGTAGGTGAGGAAGATGATGAGGTCCCTCTGGGGGAACTCTGCCCCCGCCTGTGTTTGCAAGGGTATGGCCAGCGCCGCGGCCAGGGAGACCGCGCCACGCATCCCGCTCCAGCCCATCGCGAGCCGTTCCTGCCACGAGGCCCGCAGGTACCTGGTACGGAGCAGCTTGTCGAGGGCAGGGATAGAGCTCGGGGCGAAGAAGAACCACAGGAGCCGCAGAGAGATAACAGCCCCGCAGACCAGCGCGGCGTAGAGGAGGAGTTGCGCATTGGAGTACTCGCTAATGCCTTTTAGGATGATGGGGAACTCCAAACCGACCAGGATGAACAGCAGCGAGTCCATGAGGAAGGTTAGGACCTCCCAGAAGGAGTAGCTCTGCACCCGCGCCCTCGCGGTAAAGCGCTTCGGGGCCTGCCAGCCCACGTAGAGCCCCAGGGTGACGACCGCCAGGATGCCCGAGACGCCAAGCCTCTCGGCCACGATGTAAGAGAAGTAGGCCGGTATCAGGGTGAAGACGACCAGGATGGTCGGGTCCGCCAGGCGTCCGTAGAGCGGGGAGACGATAACGGCGACGACGGCGCCGAGGAGGATCCCACCGCCGCTAACGAGCAGGAACTCGAGGCCGGCCTGCGCCACCGAGAACGTGCCGGTGACCACCGCCGCGACGGCTATGTTGTATGCGACGAGCGCGGTGCCGTCGTTGATGATGCTCTCGCCGCCCACGATGGTGTGGACGCGGTCCGGGACGCCGAGCCTGCGGAACGTCGCCTCGGCGGCCACGGGGTCGGTTGGCGCGACGACGGCCCCGAGCACGAAGGCGGCGGCCCACGGGAGCCCGATCACGAAGTGCGCAGCCGCCGCGACGGCGCCCGTGGTGATGAGCACGAGGCAGACCGCCAGGAGTCCTATCGGGCGGGCGTGCGACCACAGGTCGCGCGGCGAGGACGAGAAGGCAGCAGAGAGCAACAGCGGCGGGATAAAGACGAGGAAGATGATCTCCGGCGGCAGCTCCACGTCGGGGAACGCCGGTATCAGGCCAACGCCGACGCCGCCCAGGACCAGGAAGATGGGGTAGGGAACGCCTATCATCCTCGCGAGCTGGCCGAGCAGGGCGACGATGCCCAGAAGCCCGATCAGGAACTCCAGCCTGAACTCTAGCCCGTGCACTATCGTCCCGGCACGCTACGAGGTACTACACGCTGGATCGCAAACTCCTCGCTAACTGGCTGGTTCCATGACGACCTCGTCGACGTAGCACCAGATCCAGTCTTCGTCCGGTTGGAAGGACTGGACGAGCGGGTGCTCCGTGGCGTGGAAGTGTTTGGTGGCGTGCTTGTTCTTGGAGCTGTCGCAACAGCCTACGTGGCCGCAGATCAGGCACTCCCTCAGGTGCACCCACGTGTCGCCCATCTGGAGGCACTCTTCGCACCCCTCGTCGCTGGGCTCCACGTCGTTGATCTGGTCCAGGTGCGTACACTCTTGCCTTAGCACTCTCATCAACCTCCTCATAGAAATCTCCTCAGGCGGGGGCCGTCTCGCCTTCGGGCTCGCCCGCCCTCTCGGCTGGGGCAGGACGATCCTTGCCCTCTATGATAATCGCCGCCGCGACCGCGCTCGCGAGGGCAGAGCCCGCGGCTATGAACATTGCCAGCCGGAACGCGTCCAGGAACGATTGCTCAATGGCGGTCTCGATCTTTTTTCCCGTCTCCTCGCTTACACCTGGGGGAACCTCAGCCCCGCCAAGGTCCACTTTCTCGGCCTCGAGTTGCTGTTGCGCATTCGGAGAGAGGTCAAGGTCCTTCACGCGGTCGTCGAGGCTTCCGGAGAAGACGAAGAACACAAAGATACCGAGAATGGGGATGGCGAGAAGTCCGGCGGTCCGCGAGACGGCGTTGTTGACGCCAGAGGCCAGGCCGGAGTGACTGCCCGAGACCGAGTTCATCGCGGTCGTTGTCAGCGGGGCTATGACGAGGGACATTCCGAGGCCTAGCACGACTATAGCGGGGAAGAACGTCGTCCAGTAGGAGCCTTCGATCCCTGGAAGGGCGAACAGCACGAAGCCCGCGGCGGCAACGACGGGGCCGATCGTCAACGGAAGCCGCGCCCCGAAACGGGTGATTAGACCTCCCGCCCACCTGGACATGAGGAACGTAATGATCGTGAAGGGCAGGAAAGAGCTTCCCGCCGCCGTCGCCGAGTAGCCGTGGACCTGGATCAGGAGGAAGGGCAGGAAGTACAGCGAACCGCCCAGCCCCGCGTACAGGAGCAACGTCAGTATGTTCGCCCCCGAGAAGTTCCTCGACCGGAACATGCTGAGGGGCATCATCGGCTCTTCGGTGCGCCTCTCCCACGCGACGAACGCCACGAGCGCCCCGGTCCCGAGCACGAGCGAGACGAGCACCCTGAGGTCGGTAAAGCCGGCTTCCGCCGAGGTGATCAGGCCGTAAACTACCCCGCCAAGCCCGAGCGTGGCGAGCGCCGCGCCGGGGAGGTCAAGCTTTCTGGCGTCGGGGTCGCGGCTCTCGGGGACGTGCCTGTAGGCGATGAGGAGCACCACGATGGCTAGCGGCACGTTTATAAGGAAGGCAGCCCGCCACGAGACGTTCTCGACCAGGAAGCCGCCGAGGATGGGTCCCAGGGCCGTGGTCACCCCGGAGAGCCCGGCCCAGGTGCCTATGGCCTTGCCACGCTCCTCGCCGTCGAAGGAGGCGCTGATGATCGCCAGGGAGCCTGGCACGAGCAGGGCGCCGCCGACGCCCTGCACGGCGCGGGCCACGATCAGCATGTCCGGGCTCGTCGAGAGTCCGCACCACACCGAGGCGAGCGTGAACATAGTGATGCCTAAAGTGAAGATGCGCCTGCGCCCGTAATGATCCCCGAGGGAACCGCCGACCAGTATCAGTGCCGAAAGGAACAGGGCGTAGGACTCGACGATCCACTGCGCGTCGAGGGCGGTGGCCCCGAAGCGAACCTGTATCTGCGGGAGCGCGACGTTTGTCACCGTGCTGTCGATAAAGGCCATCGCCGACCCGATGATGGTCGCCGCGAGGATCCAAGGCCCCGACCGGGGCGCGCACGGCGCGTCGGCCTGCCTGGAGCGTATGACCCCAACGTCGCACGGGGGATTTCCTATGTTCGACAAACCGGTGGTCCTCTTCGTAGCCTGCGCGCCGGGGTTATTCTCTTGCTCAGAACGAGGAGCCTTCCGTCGTCAGGAACACAGCTTCTTCCGGGGTCGTCTCCCGTCCCAGGATCTCGTTCCTGTGCGGGAACCGCCCGAACCGCTCGACTACGTCCCTGTGCGCCACGGCGTAGGAGACCACGTCCGGCGCGCCCGCCTCACCAGCGAGCCGCTCGAACAGCTCCACCGAGCGGCGCTGGTCCTCCACGTTCTCGCTGTGCATGAAGGGCATATACAGGAACATCCTCTGGAAAGTCGGCAGCTCCCTGTCCAGCGCGTGTTCGACGGCGTATTTGGAGGCTTCGAGCGCCCTGCCGTCCTCCGCGTGGGTACGTCCGTCGCCGCGGAACATGTTTCTCGGGAATTGATCCAGGACGATAACGAGCGCGAGGCAGCTTTCGGCGTCGTCGCACCAGCGATCGAGGTCTCCGGCGGCGGCCTCCTCGTAGAGATCGGCGAATTGCCGCGTCACCCCGGCGTCGAACTCCGGATCTTTGCGGAACCACTCGTTGCGGAACTGGCCGTATTCCGGGTCGCCTTCCTGGCCGAACCAGAAGTCCAGGACCTCCCCGACCCTACTCGGCACGGCCGATCACCGTTATGTCTTCGTCGCGGCGGGTGAACGTTCGTCCATCCATGCGAGTCGTGTAGCCGTCTATCATCCACAGCTCGGGCACTATCTCCGAGACCAGCTCGCCGTCGTCGAACATCCTCACCATCGAACTCTCGGAGACGACCACGGCGACGGCGCTCGTCTGCTGCGATATAGAAGCGCCGGCCATGTGGCGGCTGCCCAGTCCCAGCGGCAGGTCGAGGCTGTCTGAGGCCGCGTCGATGTAGCGGGCCGCCGAGAGAACCACGCCCGATTCCGAGACCAGGAAGGCGCCGTCTAGCTGGGCCAGCTCCTTGATGGTCTCCCGCATGTCGGGGCTCTCTATCTGCTTGTCCTCGTCGGGGTGGCCGAGCAGGGGGTCCAGGATCAGGGGTTTCGAGCGCTTCATCACCTTGCCCGAATCGCCGACCACGAAGAGCGTCCCGATCTTGCGTCCCTCGCGTCCCTCGCGTGCGATCTCGACCGCCAGCGATACCGTCTGCTTTAGAACGTCCGCGTTGACCTGGCGCTTCTCCGAGCAGATCTCCTCGAACACCTGTGTTTTGCCCATCCCGATCAACCTCCGTTCTGTCTCGTATCTACTGGCAATCTGACAGTAAACCCCGTCTCGCCCGGCTCCGACCGGACCGAGACCTCGCCGCCGTGGGCGACGACGACGCGCCGCACGACGTCGAGACCGAGCCCGGTCCCCGCGCCGACCTCCTTGGTCGTGTAGAAGGGCTCGAAGACGCGCTGCCGCGCCTCACGCGGTATCCCCGGCCCGTCGTCCGCGACGTCGACCACGACCCGATCCACTTCCGCAAAAGCCCTCACGGTGATGTTACCGCGCCCGTCCACGGCGTCGGCGGCGTTGTCTATGAGGTTCGTCCAGACCTGGTTCAACTCCCCGCCGTTCCCCTGCACCTTCGGGAGATCATCTTCGTACTCCCGCCGCACCGAGACGCCCTTCAGCTTGTGACCGAGGATGGTCAGGGTATTTTCGAGTCCCGCCGTCACGTCTACTTCGCCGACCGCAGACCGATCCATGTAAGTGTAATCCTTCATCGCCCCGACGAGCTCGGAGATGCGACCCGCGCTGGTCGCGACCTCGTCCGCCAGCTCGACAAGCTCGATCGTCTTGACGAGCCATCCCAGGCCCGCTGCAAGGGACTCGACTTCGAGCACGCTCACGAGCTGCTTCAGACGCCCGGCCTCGACTCCAGCCGCCGCCAGCGTAGCCGCGAGGTCCCACGACGCATCGACTTCGTGTTCGTTCAACCATTCGGCGAGTTCTTCCTCCGCGTCGCTAAGGAGGAGCGGGTCGAGGGGCGCGGCCCCTGCGACCGTTTCATGTTGCATGACGACTAGTGCTTGGCGCTCTTCTGCGGAGAAGCGGGCGTCGTGTTCGAGGGCGGCGAGCTGGGCTTCGAGTACGGCGCCACCAAGCTCTTCAGAAGCGCGTCTGGCGGCTGCGGCGGGGTTGTTCAGTTCGTGCGCGAGCCCCGCCGAGAGCTTGCCCAGAGCGGCCAGCTTTTCCTGCTGGCGGAAGGCGCGCTGCGTATAGCGCATGCGCCTGGCCAGGCCCGAGATGAAGACGTCGGCCACGTCTGGAAGCTCGACGGCCACACACCTGAAGGTCTCAGAGTCGATCTCCAAAACGTGGCTCGGCCCGGCAGCTCGCGCCCTGTGGATCGAGGTCTTCCCCGTGAGAACCGCGAGCCCGCCGGTGAACTCGCCGGTCCCGTGGGTGTCAAGCGAGGTCTCCTTCGCGCCGTCGAGGCGCGAGATGTTTACCTCGCCCTCCAGAACCACGTAGAAGCTGTCCACGATGGCGGTCTCGTCGAAGAGGAAATCTCCTGTCTGCAGGCTCAGCTCTCTGCCGTAAGGCATAAGTGCCTCGACTTGCTCGGGCGTGAAGCCCTGCTCTGTCCGCTCATCCCGTAGCGGACGCATCACGCGCCAGCCTCCATCCTGAGATCCCTGCCCATGACGGCCTCGGTGTCGCCCGGTCCGTCAACGGGCAGCCTTACCTCGAAGCGTGTCTCGCCCGGCACGGAGACGACGTGTATGTCCCCACCGTGCCTTCCGACTACAATGCGGTAGCTCACGTCGAGACCAAGCCCCGTGCCCTCGCCAACTTCCTTGGTGCTGAAAAAGGGCTCGAAGATGCGGGCTCGATCCTCCGGCGGGATGCCAGGCCCCAGGCCCGTCGTCGGCGACCTCGACGAGCACCCGGTCCCGCTCGCAACCCGTCCTCAACGTGATGCGGCCGGAGTCTTCCGAGGTCGAGACGGCGTCTATGGCGTTGTCCAAAAGATTTGTCCACACCTGGTTTAGCTCGCCGCCGTAAGCCGTGACGCGGGGAAGCTTGAGATCGTAGTCGCGCGCCACCTCGATGCCATCGAACCTGTGCCTCAGCACGGCTAAAGTGTCGTCCAGGCTCCCGTTCACGTCTACGTCCTGTACCGGGGCGCGATTCATGTACGAGTAGCCCTCCATCGTCTCTACGATCCCGGAGATTCGCAGGGCGCTTCCTTGGATCTCGTCCGCAAGGCCGGCACAGTCCAACATCGCCGCCAGGTAGCGTAAGGCGTCCGCGCGAAGTGCCGGCGGGACGGATTCCACGACGGGCAGGAGAGCGCTCACGTCGAGCCCTGCTGAGACGAGGGAGGGGGCCAGAGTCCAACCTTCCGGGACCCCGCGGTTTTCCATCCAGAACGCGAGATCTTCTTCCCGCTCGCTGATCTCCAACTCGTCCACCGAACCGTCGAGGGCTCCGGTGCGTCCCGGAGCGTCGATGGCACGCTCCAGGGCGTCGAGAGCCCCGGGCGTCAGCTCTCCCGCGGCCGCGGCGCGCGCCAGGCTCAGACCCGCGGAGCGTAGGCTATTCAGGCCCTCCCGCAGATCTTCGGCCGAGCGGCGTGCGGTGGCCGCAGGGTTGTTCAGTTCGTGGGCGAGGCCGGCCGCTAGGGTTCCCAGGGAGGTCAGCCCCTCGCGCTGGCCGGCGACGGACTGCAGGATCTGGACCCGCTCGGCCATCGCCTTGAGGATCCTGTTGCCGAAGGAGGGATGCTCGGTCAGCATCCGCCTGAAGAGGTCGTTTGGGATCAGGAACAACCGGCAGTTTGTCAGGGCCCTCCCGGTCGCGAGGAAAGGTGTTCCCGCAAGCAGAGGCACCTCCGCGAAGAAGGCGCCGGGCGTGTAGGTGTTTATGACCACCTCGCCACCGGTCACCTCTTTGGTGATCCTGAGCTCTCCTTCGAGTATGACGTAGAGGTGGTCGTCGGGCTCTCCTTCTCTTCCGTTGATCTCGCCCGCCGGGACGAATTTCTCCAAACCTTGCCCTGCCACCTCCCGCAGCGCGTCGTCCGAGAGGCCGTCGAAGAGGGGTATCCGGCGCAGTTCGTCGAATGCCATCACGAGCGGTCCCTGGGGAGGATCGGAAGCCGCACCTGGAAGCGGGTGTCGCCCGGCTTGGAGAGCACGCGGATGTCTCCCTTGTGGTCTTCGACGACCACCCGGTGGGAGATGTCTAGGCCGAGTCCTGTGCCCTTGCCGACGTCCTTTGTGGTGTAGAAGGGATCGAAGATCCTCTCCCGCACGTCGTCCGGGATGCCGGGACCGTCGTCTGCGATCTCGACGAGCACCCTGCCGTTCTCGCTTGCGGTCCGTACCGTGATGCGGCCGTGACCGTCTACGGCGTCTATGGCGTTGTCGATGAGGTTGGTCCAAACCTGGTTCAGCTCGCCGCCGGTCCCGCAGACGGGGGGCAGGTCTTTCTGGTAGTCGCGGACGACCTCGACGTCGCCCTTCTTCAGCTTGTGACCGAGCATGATCAGGGTGCTGTTCAACCCGGCATGCACGTCGACCTCTTTGGAGGCGGTCTTGTCAATGTGCGAGTAGGACTTCACGGCCCCCACGAGCTCTGAGATGCGGGTCGAGGCTTGCCCTATCTCGCGCAACAGCTCGTCGCCGGCCACCTCGGAGGCGAGCCAGGCCACCACGTCACCGACGTGACGATCCGGGAGGCGGCTTTTGAGCTCGTCCAGCCACGCCACGTCGAGGCGCGCGCCGACGAGGGTGGGGGAGAGGTCCCACACCTCCTCTACGCCGCGGTCTTCCAGCCAGATCGCCACCTCGTCTTCGAGGTCGCTCCTCTCTAGAGAGTCGAGTTCCCCGGCGTTCTCCGCGCGGGTCGCGGCCTCCTCGGGCAGCCCGGCAACGACGAGAAGATTCTCCGGGCTCATATCGAGCGAGCCGAGCCTGATCGCCCTCGCGGAGGATTCGCGGAAGATCTCTCGTGCCTCGTGGGCGCTCCGACCGACGGCCGCGGCGGGGTTGTTCAGCTCATGGGCGAGACCCGCGGCCATGGTTCCGAGCGAGATGAGCTTGGCGTGCTGCTGCTCGGCCTCTCCCAGGTTTCCAAAGCGTTCGACCACGATGGCGACAAGCTTGCGTAGGATCGAGGGACAATCCGAGAGCATTTGCCAGAACTCGTCCGTCTCCAGCACGTACAGGCGAACCGGGGTCACGGCTTGACCGTTTACCGGGTAAGGCTTCCCCGTGAGAAGGAGCTCGTGGCCCCAGAACTCTCCGGCCGTCAAACCCTGCACGAAGACATCCTGGCCGCGTACCTCGCTCGTCCACTCGACCCGGCCCTCGATCACGACGTAGAAGCCTTCGGGTGGATCTCCCGCCCTCTTCACGTAATCGCCCGGGTTCAGCCGAACCTCGTTGCCCCGTTCGATCGACCGGAACTGCTCGTCCGAGAGTTGCGCGAAGATCGGCACATGGCGCAGGACGTCGGTGACGCTTTGCATTCCTACACCTCGCTCAGATACCGGTGGACGAACTGGACCGCGATGGAGCCCTCCCCGACGGCCGAGGCGCAGCGCTTGATCGAACCGTGCCGCACGTCCCCGGCGACGAAGATTCCCGGTACGCTCGTCTCCAGCAGGAACGGGTCCCTCTCGGGCCTCCAGCCCTTCGGCCGTTTCCCATCCCGCATGAGATCCGGCCCAGAGAGGATGAATTCTCTCCTGTCGCGTTCGACGAGGCCGGCGAGCCATTCCGTCTTCGGCGCAGCCCCGATAAAGATGAACAGCGAGTGCGCCGGGACAGTTTGCGTCTCTCCGGTCGCGGAGTCCGACATCGTTAGCCTTTCCAAGTGGTCTTCGCCATCGGCGGAGGCCACGCTGGTGTTCAGGAGCACCTCGATGTTGTCCATTGCTTCGATCTGGCGCACCAGGTAATCTGACATGCCCTTCCCCAGGTCGTCGCCCCTGCACAACAGGAAAACCTTGCCGGCCTTGCCGGAGAAAAACATAGCGGCCTGGCCCGCCGAGTTCGCCCCCCCGACGATGAACACGTCCTCGTCCTTGCACGAGAAGGCCTCCGTCTGGGCGGCGCCGTAGTAGATGCCGCGTCCGGTAAGACGATCAACACCGGGCGCGTCCAGCTTCCGGTAGGAGACGCCGGTCGTGATGATCAGGGCGTAGCAGGAGATCTCCGTCTCGTCCGAAAGCGTGACGATGCGGTAAGGGTCCTCCACGCGAACCGCACTGACCTCTTGCGGCGTCAGGATCTCCACCTCGAACCGTCGCGCCTGGTCCACGGCTCTCCTCGCGAGGTCGCCGCCCGAGAGCCCCTTCGGAAAACCAAGATAGTTCTCGATGCGGCTGCTGGTCCCCGCCTGCCCGCCGGGAGCCTCCCGCTCCACGAGCACGGTCTTCAGGCCCTCGGACGCCCCGTAGACCGCGGCGGCGAGGCCGGACGGTCCACCGCCGACGATCAAGAGGTCGTAGAACTGCTGTTCGGCGCGGGTCTGGAGCCCGATCTTCTTCGCTATCTCCCGGTTTTCGGGTGCTTCGGCATACGTGCCGTCTTCGTACACGACGAGCGGCAGTTTCGGCGTGCCGTGGTCGGCGTTCGCCAGGATCTCGCCCGCTTCCTTCGAGCCCTCGACGTCGAGCCAGCGGTAAGGCACGCGGTTGCGGGCCAGGAAGTCCCGCGTGCGGTGCGACTCGGGCGACCAGCGATCCCCGACAACCCTTATGCCCTCGAAAGGTGGCCTGTAGTCGGCCTGCCAGTCGCCGAGCATGTCGTCGAGGTTCGGGTAGAGGTTCTGGTCCGGCGGATCCCACGGTTTCTGGAGGTAGTAGTCTAGGCCGACCTCGTTAATCGCACGAATAGCAGCCTCGGTGTCCGAGTAGGCCGTGAGCAGAGCCCGCTTGGCGTCGGGGAAACGTTCGATCGCCTCCTCCAGAAACTCCACGCCTGTCATCCTCGGCATCCTCTGGTCGACCAGGAAAAGCGCCACGGGGTCGGCCCTCAGCTTCAGCTTGCCAAGAGTATCGAGCGCCGATTCCCCCGAATCCGCGCGAAGGACCCTGTACTCCCGCGCGTACCGGCGCCTAAGGTCCCGCTCTACGGCCCGCAGCACCTGCGGGTCGTCGTCCACCGCCAGTATCACCGGCTTCGCCATATTATCCGCCCTTCAAATGCGATTGTTAAATGGTTGTTTCGTCTCTAAAATCGCGCCCGCTGGCCCTCCGGACGCCTCGATAAAATTCTAACATCCCCGGCAACCTGGTCATTCGGGTAGGTTGTCACGCTTGTGCTCTAGCACCCGAAGTACGAAGCGTGTGTCTCACGGAAGGGCTGGATCGTGATCGGGATGAGGCTGGCACGCGGCCGTTTGTCGGTGCTTCTTTAGCAGCACCGCAGACAGTCGATTACTAGGGAGCTGCAGGATACGTGCCTTCGACGCCGTTGCGTCGATGACGACCAGCTCCCCTCGCTCCAGAAACACTCCGTACTGACAAAGGATGGCGAAGACCAGCAGTAACCGCCCCTACGCGTTGGCAACGTCCAGCATGACCTCCTCGGCAAGGAGCCTGAGCGTCTGTGTGTCGCTGACGCTCGCGATGAAGTAGTGCATTCCGGCATCGGCGAGCGCCCGATATTAAGATATCGCGTCGTTTGGCGTGCCGACGAACTGGTCGAAGTTGAACGCCGCCCGGTCGCGGACCAACGAGGCCGTACCGGTCTGCCTGAGTTCGAGCATGAAGTTGACGTGGGTCCACTCCTAGGACGCCGACGAGAAAGGGAAGATCTACTGCGAGTACGAAGCCTCCAGTCTGGAGGTATTGCTCGAGGCTACCAGAAGGGGAGGGTTCCCGGTCGCACTCGATGCGATCAGGGAGGTCCTGGAGCCCGGAATGTTTCGGTAGGTGTTTCGTGATGGCCGCCCGCCAGCAGGCCTAGTATCGTTCCGAGAGCCACTCCTTCGCCTCGCCGACCTCCTCGTAGGTCAGAGGGTGACCGACATCTCGCCAGCGAAGGTCCACCTCGGCGCCGGCTTCGGTAAGGATGTCCGCGAGGCGCTGCGTATTGTTCTGGGGGATCATGCGATCCATGCGACCGGCGGCCATAAAGACGGGCATCCCAGAGAGGTCGGGCGTCACCTCCGGCTCGAACGGGACCATCGCCCTGAACAGGACGGCAGCCTGCAAGAGACCCGGGTGCAGCAAAATAGTGCTCGCCGCCACGTTGGCCCCGTTGGAATAGCCGACGGCGACTATCTTCGATGGGTCGAAGCCGTACTCTCTTGCGGCGGCCACAACGAACTCGGCAAGCTCGTGGGTACGGAAGAGGAGGTCTTCGTGGTCGAAAACGCCCTCTGCGAGGCGGCGGAAGAAGCGTGCGGCTCCATACTCGGAAACCTTGCCGCGGGGGGAGAGGATTGCGGCGCCAGGGGCGAGATCTTGTCCGAGTGGGATCAGGTCTTCCTCGTTCCCGCCAGTGCCGTGCAAAAGGAGCAGCGTCGCGCCAACCTCATCGTTACCCGGCAAAAAGCGATGGGCGAAACCGAGGTCAGGGCTCATGTGCCGTCTCCGGCCGGAACTTGCAGTGGGGGGAGGACTTCTTCGAGCCTGTCGCGGCGGGTCTCCAGCCAGGGTGGCAGTTTGAGGTGCGTGCCGAGCTCGGTTTCCTCTTCGTCGACGGCGAACCCCGGCGGGTCGGTGGCGATCTCGAACAGCACGCCGCCGGGCTCGCGGAAGTAGATGGAACGGAAATAGTTCCTATCCAGCACAGGCGTCACGTTGTAGCCGAGCGTGGAGACCTCCTCCCGCAGGGCGAGCTGGGCCTCCTCGTCGGGGACACGGAAGGCGACGTGGTGCACGGTCCCCACGCCCATACTTCCGCGCGGAAAACCGGAGGCGGAGATCACATCGACCGTGTTCCCTGGACCGCCTTCGCCAGCCGAGAGCCTGACCCTACCTTCTGCCTCATCGACCTGCCCGAAGCCCAACGTTTCGGTCATCAACCTCACCGTGCTCTCGGTACTCTCGACGGCAAGGGCGGTGTGGTGGAAGCCCCTGATGGAATTCTCGGCCGGGACGGTGCCGTCTGCCCAGCCTTGACGCCCGTCTCTTGAGGCGACGAGCTCGATGCGGAGGCGGTCGGGGTCCTCGAAGGTGAGAACGGTGTCCCCGAATCGGTCGCGCGGCTTTTCGAACCGGACGCCCGCTTCGATCAGGCGCTCGGTCCAGTAGCCTAAAGAGGCGGCGGGGATGGAGAACGAGGTGACGACGAGCTGGCCTGCCCCTAAGCGTCCGCCAGGCGCGTGCGCCCAGGGAAAGAAGGTCATGATCGTACCCGGATTCCCCCCACCGTCGCCGTAGTAGAGGTGGTAGGTCTCGGGATCGTCGAAGTTGACGGTCTTCTTGACCAGCCTGAGCCCGAGGACGCCGGCGTAGAAATCCACGTTGCGCTGCGGCTCGCCGGAGATGGCGGTTACGTGGTGTATTCCTGTTGCCCGCGCCATAGCTCTCCTCTCTACGACCCTATTGGACCCCGAATCATCTTAGCACCGGCTGAACTGAGGATTCGGCCAGGACAGGTGAAACGTATACCCGGGTAACTGGCTGCTGAGCCCCCATCATGACCAGGGGCCTACCTGGTTGGTGCCGATAAGCTCCCTGAGCGCTTTGATAGCCTGGGCCACCTCTGCCGGGCTGTCGGTCACCAGGTCGCGGAAGGTCGCCTCGGCGTGTTCGTTCCAATGCGACGTGTCCTCGAAGGCCTCGATCTGCGCCTCGGAGTGCTTGCCAGACTCGTCCCTAAAGAGCACCGAGTAGTTGCGGTTGGAGTTGAAGGGTGGATCCAGGTAGACGAGGTCTACGCTCTCAGGGGGGATGCACTCGCGCAGAATGGGTAGGTTGTCGCCATAGAAAAGGGTGTTTGTGGCTATGCTTGGCTGCGCCATAGTCCCTCCCCCGTACTCAAGATGAGTGGCTTACGCAAGGGGCATTATAGCCACGCTCCCGCTGCGCCTCTCTCCCTTATTCACCCGAGTGCGTGGAAGTTGAATTCTCCGAAGTTCCTAGGTTGAGGGTGCTCCACGTCTTTGCTAGGATGCCTGACCGAGAAGCCGGCCCGAGGCTTTGGAGGGGGGTAATAATGCTTCGGGCCGAGGCTTCTTTATACTGCATGGTTTCCCCCTCTGTGTATGGATAAGAAGCAGGGGATTTTCCTCGCCGCGCACACTGGAGGACCGCCAAACCGACGATCCCCCATTTTCCCTTGCTCTTATCATGGCATAAGCCCCTTTGTGAAAAATTACTCATTTGCGGTATATACCCTGGTCCTTCTCGGTAGTACAATCTGATTATGGGTAAGCCGGGGCGCCACCTCACCCCCCTCCGAGGAACGGTAGCCCGGCTTTTCCGGTTTTCCTATTGCCTGCGCCCGGTCCTATGCAGCAGGACTTCTTATGTACAGTATGGGAGCCGGCGGTCCAATGTACATAAGAGACTGCTAACACCTGCCGGACGTATTATGGCCCTCCCAGGGTAGGCCCTCCGGGCCGGGGCAATGGAGCAAAGCGAACTTCGCTTTGAAACTGTTTGGAAAATCGAGCGGGGGTAGGTCGATGACGTACGCTCCCGAGCATGGAAAAGCGTTAAGCGCTATCCGACCGATCTATCCGATGCCGAGTGGGAGTGTCTGGAGCTCCTCGTGCCGGCTCCCAACAAGCGAAGACGACCGAGAACCCACGGCGCTCGCCAGATCCTCGACGCCGTCTTCTACGTCCTGAGGAGCGGTTGCCCTTGGAGGCTACTGCCCCGTGACTTCCCGCCGTGGGAGACCGTCTACTGGTGGTTCGGGAGGTGGCGCACAGACGGTACCTTCGAGAGGCTCAACGCGGCGCTACGCGAGCGTTTGCGGGCCCGCTCAGGCAGGAACCCGCTCCCGAGCGC
>JBKPOM010000103.1:0-4169 GCA_046733115.1 Actinomycetota bacterium
CAAGATAAGGGCCAACAACGCCTAAGGGCCAACGCCTAAGGCGAGCGCTTTAGAGAATGCGACGGGAAGGGCCGGGACTAATACCCCGGCCCTCTTCTTATGCTTCATCCCCTCATAACTCCTCCTGGCGAACTTCTTAGAACTCCGTTAGGGTGAACTTCGGAGAATAACCCTTCCACGCACTCCGGTGAATAAGAGGGGGAGGGCCGCTGAGGGCGGGCGAGAAGCTCGTAGCGTTTGGCGGGGTCCGGACCGGGGAACTTAGGTCATCCCCTAAAGGAAGGAGGTACGCGATGAGGCAGGCCTCAACACCAGTCCGCTCGCTGCACAAGATGGGTCTAGGCATCAACCTGGGTGGGACGCTCTTCGGGCTTGTGGCCCTCAACCCCACCGTGGCAAGCATCGGCGACAGGAGGGAGCGCGGGCGTGTCCTCAACGAGGCCTGGATGCGCTTCCAGGCGGTCGCCACCCTCGCGATGAGCGTAACGGTCGCCACGTGGAGGTTCGGGGGCCTGAAGGAGTCCGAGAGTGACATCGACCCCACCCTTGCAGGCATAAAGAACATCCTCCTCGGTGGGGCTCTCCTCACGAGCGTCGCGTCGGCGATCGCGGGTAGGAGGATCGCTCGGCAAGCCCCCGAGGGCGCAACGCCTGTGGAGTCGGGGGCCGAGCCCGCGCCCGAGACGCCCGAGGAGGCGGCTCGCTCACAGCGCCTTAGCGCCTTCCTGGGTGCCGCCACGGTGGCGCTGGTGGCCGGCGTGCTTGGGCTCTCCTCTGCGCTTGAGGTCCGCGCCGTGGAAAAGATGGAAAAGAGTCGGGGCTTCCTGTCTGGGCTCTTTGGCTGAAACCCGGGGACTGAGACTTAACAAATAACGCACACGCGCGAAAAAAACCGTGGGGTGTGCGCTAACCTCCAGGTGCCGCTAAGAAAGGAAAAGCGGTTGCACAGGACGATCGAGATCACGGTGCCCCCGTCCCGGACCGAGAAGTTTGCGTCCGATCTGCCTCACCGTCACCTCGCTTTTCTTGCTTCTCGCAGCGGAGCGCCAACCGCATGGAGGTGCCGCAGGATCTCTTTATAGGACTGGAGCACGCTGGTCTCGTGGTAGGCAATACAGTGATCCCAGCAGAAGCCTCTGATGATCGGCTGCGCTTCTCGCAGCTTGTTGCGGGGTAACCTCGGGAACAGGTGATGTTCGATCTGGTAGTTGAGACCACCGTACCAGAAGTCGGTGATAGGGTGGGCTACGACGTTGCGACTCGTTAGCACCTGTCGGCGCAGGAAGTCCACCTTGCTGTCGCGTTCCAGGAGGGGCATGGCTTTGTGGTTGGGGGCGAAGATCGAGACCATGTAGGTGCCGAAGAGCCCGCGATGGACGGCGACGAAGAGCAGAGCCTGCAACGGTTCCAGCACCGAAAACAGCAGAGCGAAATACAGCGCGAAGTGCGCGCAGATCGTCAGGGCTTCCACCAGCGTGCTCTTCGCCTTCTTCGCGGCGAGGAACTCGATGCTGCTGCGTAGCATGCTGATCGCCTGCAGGAGCGACAGGGGGAATATAAGGGCGGCCTGGTATTTCACGACGAAGCGCGCGAACCCTCGCTTGTCGAGGGCCTGCTCCTCCTCGAAGGCGAGCAGGGGAATGTCCACGTCGGGGTCGAGGTCCATCTGGTTGGGGTGGCCGTGGTGCTGGTTGTGCTTATCGATCCACCACTGACGGCTTATGCCGAGCAACAGGTTGCCGAAAACGAGGGTAAGCCAGTCATTCTTCCAGGGACTGCGCAAGGAGAACTGCCGGTGCCCGAAGTCGTGGGCGAGGAGGCTTATCTGGGCGAAGACGAAGGCGAGGTAAGCGGCATTCAGAAGCTGGAGCCGGGTCTCGCCGAGAACGAACAGCAAGGCCAGACTCACCGCCAACAGGCCGAGGGTGAAGACCGTCTTGCCCGCATAGTAAGCGGGCTGCCGGTCCAGCAGTCCGTTCTCTTTGATCAGGCGCTTCAACTGGGCGTATTGATTAGTTCGTAAGTGGGACGCGGATCCATGGACAGGGGGAGGAGCCGGGGTCTCACCCAGCACATCGGTTGAGGATAAACTGTCTGGGTGCATGAAGTAGGGTACTCTCCGATAGGTTTACGATACGATTTGGGCAGATGGCGGTAATAAGCGCCCGAGATTGGCGCCCTAAGTTGGGTGTCTTCGTAGGGCCCTTGGCACTCTCCTAGAGCAGCCGGGCTAAGGCAAGTCCGGAGAACACCAAGAACAGCATCACGCTCACCAGGCACCCGATGGGCACGACTATGCAGCACCCTTGGCCTTGGCTCCTGCCCCTAGCCCAATGTATCATCTGCGTATCATCTGCGCGCAGCTTTCCCGACTACCCTGAGAGCACAAACAAGACGAGGTTGACCACGACAGTCAGGGTGACGCTCAATGCCACGCTCACCAGCACCCAGAACAGGCACCCCCTGCCCATCGCCTAGAGCCCTGCCCTACGGTAGCCTTCGGTGCGGGGAGTCAAGACTGAGCAACTGCCTTCATCTCGAAAATGACCTCTTCGAGGACTTCCTCCAGGTAGCCCACTACCTTCGCTTGCCCTTCTACGCATGCCCGTTGCAGCGCATCCACCAACCAATCGAAACAAACGTCGTTGTCCGCGTTCAAGAACATGCGTCCTCCGCTCTTCTCCGAGACAGCACCCGTTCCGGACACGCGGAGGGGTCGGGACATTTGCGCCCCAACCCCTCTCGCGCTCCGAAAGCGTCTCCGCTGGACCCTACTCGCCCTCGGCCTTCGGGTTGCGCGAACCGGACTTCGCCAGGCCGCGGCTGATCATGTAGCCGACCGTCAGGTAGGTGACGTAGCGCCACGCGGGGTCCGCCCCGAAGCTGTTGTCGACGATAGCGGAGGCTATCAGCACGCCGACGACCGCTAGCACATAGACGATGAGCTCGGTGGTCTTGAAGGCCGCCTTGGTCTCGGTGCCCTTCACGCCCTCGTTTCTGTGGAGGCGCGACCCCCCGGTGTTGTCGGTGGTGGCTCTCGTGGTCATGCGACCCCTTTCTTCCGCCACGTCCAGCGCGGCGCTCGGTGACCTTACGTTACACGCAGTATGATAGATTAAAATAAATTAAAGTCAAGTAACATACAGTAAGACTGATCAACTTCAACTGAATACAGGTCTGGTCGGGTACACTAGGCCCCAACGAGCGCATCTGAAGAAGCGGAAATGAGGAGAGCATGCAAAACGGCAAGAGCACGGCGCGAGAGACGGAGTTGTTGGCGGCCACGGACGTCGCTAAGCTGGTGGGGGTCAAGGAGACCACGGTCTACAAGTGGTGCAAGGAAGGGAAGCTGCCGTGCCTTAAGGTAGGCAAGCACTGGCGTATAAGGCGGGAGGCTCTTGAGGATTTCCTCAAGGAGAGCGAGCGTCCCAGGACACTCGCCGGGCAGCTAGACTCCTTCCTGCGGGTGCCAGACAACGTGCTGGCCATCGCCCAAACTGTCGACATCCTGCACCGCCTGGACGCGGCCTTCTTCCGGGTGGGTGAGGCCCGAGATGGACTTCTGGTCAAGTTCTTTGCTGGCGAGGAGCACTCAGAAGAGGAGCTGCTCTCCGACTTCGAGCGAAACGGCCTAGAAGCCTGGCGCCTGCAGCGGGAGGGGCGGCTGCTCATGAGAGCGGAGGAAGAGCCGTTGGGCGGAACACGAGGTGAGCAGCTCGGGCGGCTCATCGAGGAGGAGGGTAGCGAGGGGATGACCGTTTGGGCCTCCTTCAACTGGGTGAGGCCAGTCGAGCTGAATACAGCCCTGGAGCAGCAGAAGCGGCTCACCAAGCTGGTCGACGCCAACCAACTGGTGGTCAAGACGGCGGCCATAGAGGAGGCGCTCGATGAGTGGCCGGCGTCGCAGCTGAGGCGGGTGCAGAGTACGCACTCGGCGATCATCCTGGCCTCTGAGGAAGAGCTGTCGTTGAGCCGCGCGACGCCGATGCCGCCCTCCTGAGAGAAGGCGCGCCTCCTGCGGGCGAACTTCCGAGAACGCCGTTAGAGCATCTGTCATAGTAATTGGGCCGGGGCTCGGTAGCCGCAGTGGCGCAAGAAGCCGGACGCGTCCCGGCTGGTGATGGCCGAGAGCGCCTCGCCCATCGCCCCGATCAGGGCCTCTCTGGTGC
>JBKPOM010000104.1:0-13369 GCA_046733115.1 Actinomycetota bacterium
GATAGCCACCAGTCCTATCCCGAACGCCTGCAGCAAGCTCAAGGTTGCGTACATAGGAAATCCTCCTCTATCCTGGCCCCTCGAAATCCCGGCCGCGACCAGGCAATTCGATGGGCACCACTTGCACCGTTCCTCCCTCACCGAAACCCACCACGGTCACCTTGCTTCCTACACCTATCATAGGCTCACTCTCTCGCGAAGTGGTCTCCTCGGGGGCGAACGCCAGTACGGCCCGCCACCGCTCGCCGTGCACGAACACCCACCCCGCAAAGTTTACTCCCACAGGGCTCCTGACGGTGCCCACCTCGCCGATCATCCCCTCCTTGCCGGTAAGGGCAGGCCTCCCTTTGAAGGCGCGCAAAGAACCCAAGACCCCGAAGAGCACACCTCCCATGAGCATCGCGACCACCACGACGGCACCGAGCAGCACCCCCGAGTAGGGGACGCCCGCCCCGAGTAGCGCCAGGCCTCCTGCGAGTAGCGTCACGATGCCCCCCGCGGTGGGCAAGCCATGGTTGGTCACGCTCAGGTCTACGATGAAGAGTGCGATCCCGATAAGGATCAGAATCACCCCGATGGCCGGGGGTATCACCAACATCGCACCAGTGCCGTGTGGTCGGTGGATAGATATACAAATGAAGATAGCATCATCGCTCAAGAGTGATTGTACCGCACACCGCGCTGACGACTTCATACAACCTGAGAGCCAGGGTCACTTGCAAACGATACGCGAGCCACCCGCCCGGGGCAGTCGTAATAGCTGCGCTCTTGCAACTAATACTACAGACCCTGCGAGAAGCCTGGACAATTCGCGCGGCGTGGAAGTCTTGGTGGAATTAACGGGCGTACAGGCCTCGAAGCTCTGAGTGCTCGCGAGGCCCCCGGCTTCTTCAGGCATTGCGAGCACCGGAGACCGGTTCAATCATTATGACGAACGCTGTAGAGCGTGTTATGAACTCGATTAGAAACGGCCTAGGAATGCGGGAAACGGAGATCGCGAAGGAGGAACCAAGCCGACCATGGAATCCGCATTCCTATGCCGTTTTCGCCCAAGTTCATAACACGCTCTAGAGGAGTTGTAGAAGCCCTCGATGTAGTCGAAGTGGGTATGCGTCAGCTTTTGCGATCGCCGTCCGCTTCTTTGCACCTTCCGACACCTGATTTTAGTGCCTGGTACTAGCGCTTTGAGCTAAATCCACGGGCGGTGGGCGCGAAGGAGCGGCTGGTGAGGGTTTTGTCCGAGGTCATGGGCGCTGGTTTCCCGGGTTGGCTGGCGATCCTGGCCCTGAAGTTCTCGACCCTCGAAGCGCTCCGTCCGTGTTCTGCACCTTCTTCCGCGGCAACCCCTCTTATCCGGAGGCCCCCACCCTGCATGCCGGCATAGTAGCATAGTGGATGGAGACTATTGTATTCTCGATTGGGGATTGACAGGTTTGCACGTCTACAGTGACCGGGCTTCGGGGCGCTACGTCAACGAGCTGGCCGGCGTCGAAAGTCCCGAGAGGTTCCCCGCGGCCCTCGCGGGGGTCGAGGAGGCGGAGCGAAACGGGGCCCCCGTGGAGTGGTGTCCGTGTGAACCCGCGGACGAAGCTGCCCTCGCCGCCATCCACGACGCGGCTTACCTCGACCATCTGCGGGGGATGTCTCGGGCGGGGGGAGGTTACCTCAGCCTGGATACCGCCGTCGGGGAGGGTTCCTGGGAGGCGGCCTCGCTCGCGAGCGGGGCCGCCTGCTCGACCGTCGAGAGCGCCCTCGACGGCGAGACGGCCTTCGCCGTCGCCCGCCCTCCCGGCCACCACGCCGGACGGGACTACGGGATGGGGTTCTGCCTCACCAACCACGCCGCCGTCGCCGCCGGCCACGCCCTTTCGATGGGGCTTGAGAAGGTCGCCATACTGGACTGGGACGTGCACCACGGCAATGGCACCCAGGACATCTTCTACAGTGACGACCGGGTGCTGTACCTCTCGGTGCATCAGAGCCCTTTCTACCCCGGCACCGGCGAGGCTGGCGAAGTGGGGGAGGGGCAGGGACGAGGCTTCACGGCCAACGTGCCGTTGCCCGCGGGTTCGGGAGAGGATCTTTACGCCGCGGTCTTCGCCGGCGTCTTCGTGCCCGTGTTGCGGGAGTTCGGGCCGGGGTTGGTCCTGGTCTCCGCCGGCTTCGACGCCCACGCGGACGACCTGCTCGGGGGCATGGCGCTTACGAGCGACGCGTTCGGCCGTTTCGCGGCCCTCGTCACGCATCTCTCGCGTGAGGTCGGGGCGGCTCCGCCGGCGTTCATCCTCGAAGGGGGTTACAACCTCAAGGCCCTCACCGAGGGTGTGGCCGCCACTATGCAAGGGGTTGGTGCAGAAGCGCCCGATTGGGAGTACGCGGGTAGGGTAAGGCAGGTCGAGAAGAGCCGTGAGATCCTCGCGCCGTTCTGGCAGGGCGTTGGCTGATCTGCCGTGAGGATCTTCCGTTCCCCGCCGTTCGAGGATCGCAGGGAAGCCGGCCGCAGGCTCGCCGGTAAGTTGTCTCGTTTCGGGGGCGAGCGGTGCGTGGTCTTCGGGTTGCCGCGGGGCGGGGTTCCCGTGGGGTATGAGATCTCGCATGCTCTGGGGGCGCCGCTCGACGTTTTCGTGTCGCGAAAGCTCGGGGCGCCGGACCAGCCGGAGTTCGGCATCGGGGCCGTCGCGGCCGGTGGCGTGCGTATCTTGAACACCGACGTCATCAGGCGCCTCGGCATCCCCGATGAGTACGTCGAGCGGATCACGGCGCAGGAGGTCGCCGAGGTAAACCGGAGGCTGCGCTTTTTCAGGGGCGGGAGGCCCGAGCCGGAGGTCGGGGGGCGGACCGCGATCTTGGTCGACGACGGGCTCGCTACCGGCGTGACGGCCCGCGCCGCCGTGGAAGCCCTGCGACTGCGAAAGCCACAACGCCTGATCCTGGCCGCGCCCGTGTGCGCGGCCCAGACTGCGGAACTTTTCGAATCCAGGGTGGACGAGCTGATCTGCCTGGCGGCTCCCTCCGACCTCGGGGCCATAGGCCTCTGGTACAAGAACTTCGAGCAGACCACGGACGAGGAGGTCGTGCAACTACTCGAAAAGGCCAGAGATGAGCGTGGCGCAACGGGGAGATCGTAGGACCATCCTGGCTGCTATCGGCCGGTGGGAGAAGGGCGTCGGCCCGGTACAATTAGGGCAGGTTTTCCGTTTCTGGGAGAGGTGAGAAGTATGTGCGGCAGGTATACGCTTTCTACTCCGGCGGGCAGGCTGGCCGAGGAGTTCCAGTTGGACAGCACGGTGGAGATTACCCCGAGCTACAACGTTGCTCCGACGCAGCAGGTCGCCGCGGTTCTGGAAGATGAAGGAGGACGGCGTCTTGAGATGCTCAGGTGGGGGCTCGTGCCTTCCTGGGCCGACGACCCCGAGATCGGGGCGCGCATGATCAACGCCCGCAGCGAGACGGCGCCGGAGAAGCCGTCTTTCCGCAGGGCCTTCCGCGGGCGGCGGTGCCTGATCCCGGCCGACGGTTTCTACGAGTGGAAGCGCGAGAACGGGGGCAAGCAGCCCTACTACTTCCATATGCAGGGCGGACGCCCCTTCGCCTTCGCCGGCCTCTGGGAGGGCTGGGAGAAGGGCGGCGAAGGGACCTTGCGCACCTGCGCGATCCTCACCACCAGGGCAAATCCCGTGCTGAGCGGGATCCACGACAGGATGCCCGTGATCCTGCCCCACGATGCTTACGACGCCTGGCTCGACCCCGACGCGGGCAGGGAGGAGCTCGGAGAGCTCATGATCCCCTACCCCAATGACGACCTCGAGACCTACCCCGTGAGCCGCTTCGTCAACAGCCCACGCAACAACGACGAACGCTGCATAGAGCCGGCGGCTTGAGCCTCGAGGTCAGGGCCGACGTTCGGAAGGCACTGGAAAGAGGAGCGCCCGTCGTGGCGCTGGAATCGACCCTGATCTCGCACGGGCTACCGCACCCGCAGAACCTTGAAGTCGCCCGTGAGGCGGAACGCACCGTTCGCGCCGAAGGCGCCGTGCCCGCGACGATAGGCGTCGTAGGCGGGGTGGCGAAGGTCGGGCTCGATGAGCCGGAGTTGAAGCTCATAGCCATCGCGGAAGGCATCCCGAAGCTCTCGGCCAGGGACCTTCCCGTGGCCGTCGCCAAGAAGAGCCACGGCGCCACGACCGTCGCGGCAACCGCTCACCTCGCTGCGCTTGCGGGGATACGCCTCTTCGCGACAGGCGGTCTCGGCGGCGTGCACACGGACGTCCGCGAGAGCTGGGACGTCTCCGCAGACCTCGCGGCCCTCGTGGGAACGCCCGTGGCCGTGGTTTGCTCCGGGGTCAAGTCCATCCTCGACGTTCCCGCGACTCTCGAGTGCCTGGAGACCCTCGGCGTGCCCGTCGTGGGATTTTGCACGCTCCGCTTCCCCGGTTTCTACCTCTCCGACTCCGGAAGCCCGCTCGACTGGAGCGTGGAGAGCGCGGAAGAGGCGGCGCGTGTGATCCAGGGACTCCCTCCCCTCGGGTTCGAGCGCTCGGGCCTCGTCGTCGCCAATGCGCTCTCCGAAGAAGAACAGCTCGACCCAGATCTCCACGAACGGGCGCTCCGTTCGAGCCTCGAAGCGCTGGAGAGGCGCGGGGTCCGCGGCAGGGACGTGACACCCTTCCTTCTGGACCGCTTCGCGGCGGAGACAAGCGGCGAAAGCCTGCGGGTCAACAGGCTCATCATCCTCCGCAACGCGCGTCTCGCGGCGTGTATCGCGGGGGCGCTCTCGGCGCTCGATGGACGTTCCTGAGGCGTGGAGACCCCGCGGGTCGTCGTTGTCGGGGACCTGCTCTACGACCTGCTCGCGAACGTGGATGGGGACGTGAGGCTGGGCACCGATACCTTCACCCGGATACGGGCCGTCGGCGGAGGTTCCGGCGCGAACGCCGCGGCCTGGCTGGCCGCGTCAGGCGTCGAGGCGCATTTCGTGGGCAGGATCGGTGACGACGTGTTCGGAGATTTTCTCGAAACGGATCTGCGTGAGGCCGGCGTGAGCGCGCACCTGGCTCGCGACCCGTCGCTGGCCACGGGCAAGGTCTTCGTGCTCGTCGATAGGGCGGGGGAGCGGACCATGATCACCGACCGCGGCGCCGTCGAAAACCTAAGCCCCGAGGATCTCCCAAGACCACTCTTCAGCGGAGGACACTTGCACGTTGTCGGCTACACGTTCTCGGGCGGTAGCCGCAGGGAGACCGCCTTCGAGGCCTTGCGCCTCGCGCGCGAGGCCGGGATGACCGTCTCCGTCGACCCCTCGGCAGTACCCATGCTCGAAGACGTGGGTCCAGAGCGTTTCCTCGCGTGGACCCGCGGCGCCGATCTGTGCTTTCCCAACCTCGAAGAAGGTTCGCTGTTCGCGGGGATGAGAGATCCGGATCAAATAGCAGACAACCTGCTGGACTACTACCCGGCCATCGTCCTGAAGCTCGGCGCCGAAGGAGCCGTCTACGCGAATGCCGAAGGCCGACGGTCGCTTGTCCCGGCGGCGCAGGCGCGGGTTACCGATACCACGGGCGCCGGGGACGCCCTCTGCGCGGGTTTCCTTTCGGCCTGGCTCGCAGGTGCGGCGCCCGACGAGGCGCTGCAGCGGGGCCTCGGGCTCGCGGCGCGCGCCGTAGAGCGTGTGGGCGGCCGCCCGGACGAGTAACAAGAACCCTCGAAAGAATCGCTTCTAAAGGGTTCCGTTTTCTGTTGTTTGTGGATATGGTTGTGTGGATGGGAGGATTTCCGGATCGTGGGTAGAGAAGAAGCCGTGCGGTGAGAAGAGGAACGAAGACTACGGGTAGGGCAATGCGGTCGTCTGAAGGTGAAGATCGGAACGTCGCAGAAGGAACGCGAAGGATGCTCGACGCCCGGATCGGCCGTCGCAGGTTCCTGCAGATGGGCGTGGTGGCCGCGACAGGCGCGCTGCTGTTGCCCGTCCTTCCCGAAAGTGCAAGGGCCGACGCGCTCGTGGACCCGTACGGTGGGGCTGATCCCGCTCGTCTTCCCGCCGCTCTACGGCACCTACAAGACGCCGGTGCAGGACAACTGGCACGTCAACAGAGAAGGACAAGTCTACGCCTGGAACCACCAGAACGGGTCATCGCAACGCGCGCACGACGGGGTAGACGTCTACCCTTCCAGGCGCCGCAAGCTGCCCCTAGTCTACGCGCCGCTTGCGGGCAAGGCCGCGGCTGTCTGCACGCGATCGTCCAACACGGTCGGTGCGACCGTGACCTACAAGGTGAGCAGCATGACTCCTCCACCCTGGGACTACAGCCGGGCGATCGACAACGTTATCAACCTGCCGCTCTACGGCAACTTCGTCTGGCTCTACAGCACCGATGCTAACAGCCTCGGGTACTTCATCTTCTTCTGTCACCTCAAGAACGAGACGACGCTTCAGAGTCTCGCTCCCGATCAACCCGTCACCATGAGCACGCCGGTTGGGGTGATGGGCGACACGGGCAACGCCGCCGGGACGCCGCAGTTGCACGCCGAGATCCACTATCCGGCCGGAACCAGCTTCACCTGCAACCACTGCACGCCGAACAAGTCGGTCACCTCCATAGACTCCGAAGCATCGCTGATCCGCGCGACCCGGCGGGCGCAGTCGAATTCCGAATAGCCTTACAGCTAAGCGCGGTCTCCCAAGCCGACTGCGTCTCGAGCCACCCTTCAATACCGAGTCCGCATGAAAGGGACGGCGTTCTGACTTTGCGGGTGCGTCGAGGACCTGGCGTACGTCATTCCCGCGAAAGCAGGAATCCACTGCTACGAGGAGGAGGCCCTTGGGAGGAGGCGCTCTTGTTGATCTGCGGTGTCCGAGGGTGTTAGTATCCCGGTCTCTCCGGTGGAGATGAACCTTCTTCTGTGGTGGCAGGCAAGGCCGGAGGCATTGCGTGGCCTGCCAACGGAACGCGGTAACGGGGCGGTGCATTAAGTATCCCGATCCGAGTGCGAGAATGGGGTTGGCGTGACGACGCTATGAGCGACGCGTTGTTGTATCAGGGGAATGCTCCCGCGCGTTTGAAGTACTGGCTCCAGAGGCATCTCTCCGGCTCCGCCACCTTGATGATGGAGGCAGGCATTGCTTCCACCCTGCGCTTTATGCGAGAGAAGGCGGATGGTTTCGAATCCCTCTTGATGGGCAAACACGAAATTGCTGGACAAAGCGGGAAGACGCGGCCCGACTTTGGTTGGTACGCCGTGCAGTGGCGCGGTTCGCAGGTCGAGGTGATCCTGTCACCCCACCGGGGCGGGCGACCCGGTAGCGCAGAGATCGTCTGCGAGGGACTCACTCTCGCGTACCTCAAGGAGATATTCGTCTCCGCCGCGCCAACGAGTGAGTGACGCTCATGGATGACGCCTTCCCTTGACGCCGCCCTCGAAGCGGCCGGTGAGGAGCTCCGCACCCACCTTCGGCGTGTCAGGGACCCGGACTCCCTCGCCGACATGAGACCCGGTAGAGAGGTTCTCGTGCTTACATCCAGCGTCGTGTCGGGCACGTAATATCCTCAGAGAGGTTCCAAAAGTCCGAGAGGAGGCCGCATTTGGCCCGGAAAAGTCTGATGCGGAAACTGCTCGTGGGCCTGGTGGGCGCCTCGATTCTCGCCGCAGGATGCGGCGGCGAAGGTTCGCAGGGTGGCTCGCCGGAGGGCTCGGAGGGCAAACAGTCATCAGCGATGCCCGAAACCACGGTGGTGGAGAGGGAGTATACCGGCGGAGAGACGAGGGCCGCGGGAAAGATGGAATCAGGTGAGGCTGCGGAGCTCGCGAGGGCAGAGGTGGGGAAGCGCGAAATCACCAACATGTTCCCGGCCGACGGCAAGAAGCCCGACTCGCCACAGCCCCTAACCGAGAACCCGCCAAAAGGTTTAGAGGTCTACCCGGCCACGACCAGCCGCGTCGTCGAGGGACCCATCCAGTACGACCGCCATCCGCCCACCAACGGGGACCACGCCCCACTGTGGCAGAACTGCGGCTTCTACCGGGAGTCCATAGAAGACAGGCACGCCGTACACAGCCTGGATCACGGCGTGGTCTGGATCACCTACCGCCCCGACCTGCCGCAGCACCAACTCGAAACCCTGCGTCCCTACGGCAACGAAAATTACGTCATGGTCAGCCCATACCTTGGCCAGAACGCACCCGTCATCGCCACCTCCTGGAGGGTCCAGCTAAAGCTGAACGGCGCGAACGACCCGCGCCTCGAACAGTTCGTAAACGAGTTCAAGATCTCCGAGTTGGCCCCCCTCTCCGGCAACCGCTGCGTTCTGGGCGTCGGCAACCCGAAGAAGTAGAAGCCGAACCTGCACGTTCCCGGCTCCGTTCGCAAACAAGACCCGATACCAGGTCCGGGTGAATCGCACCCGCCACCGCGCACGGGCCCACGTCTTCTACTATCCGTCATTCCCGCGGAAGCGGGAATGACGGATAGTAGGAACCGGCGTGCAACGGCAGCAGAAAAGCGCGACCGTCCAGACGGACTCGGTATTACCACAACCCCGTAGGGGCGGTTCGCGAACCGCCCTCGCTACGAACCGTTACGAGAGCAGCCTCAGCCCGGTATGCCTGCGACGGCGGCCTCTATCTCCTCGTCGGAGTGTTCGAGGTTGACCAGCTCCCCCGCAAGGTACTGCTGGTAGGCCGAGAAGTCGAAGTGGCCGTGGCCGCAGAGGTTGAAGAGGATGGTCTTCTGTTCTCCGGTCCCTTTCGCCTCGAGGGCCAGGTCTATGGTGGCTTTTATCGCGTGCGTTACTTCCGGCGCTGGCACGATGCCTTCTGCCCTCGCGAACGTGACCCCGGCCTCGAAGGTGGGGTTCTGGGCGTAGGCGCGGGCTTCGACGAGGCCTTCGTGCACGAGCGCCGAGACTACAGGGGAGTCGCCGTGGTAGCGGAGGCCCCCGGCGTGGATGCCGCTCGGTACGAACGAGTGTCCCAGCGTGTACATCTTCATCATCGGGGTGGTTCCTGCGGTGTCGCCGAAGTCGTAGGTGTAGCGGCCCCTGGTGAGCGTCGGGCACGAGGCCGGCTCGACGGCCACGACGCGGGTGCTCTTGCCGTTCTTCAGGTTCTCGCGGATGAAGGGGAAGGCGACGCCGCCGAAGTTCGAGCCCCCGCCAACGCAGCCGACGACCACGTCCGGGTACTCGCCGGCGAGCCCCAATTGTTGTAGTGCTTCCTGCCCGATCACCGTCTGGTGCAATAGCACGTGGTTGAGCACGCTCCCGAGCGAGTACTTCGCGTCTTCGTTTCCGGCCGCGTCCTCGACGGCCTCGCTGATGGCGATGCCGAGGGAGCCCGGTGAATCGGGATGCTCTTCCAGGATGTTGCGGCCTGCTTGCGTGAGGGCCGTGGGGCTCGCATGCACCTCCGCGCCGTAGGTCTCCATCATGATACGCCTGTACGGCTTCTGGTCGTAGCTGACGCGGACCATGTAGACCGTGCAGTCGAGGCCCATCACGCCGCAGGCGAAGGCGAGGGATGAGCCCCACTGGCCCGCGCCGGTCTCGGTGGTCAGGCGCCTGACGCCTTCCTCGCGGTTGTAGTAGGCTTGTGGGACGGCGGTGTTCGGCTTGTGGCTGCCCGACGGGCTGACGCCCTCGTACTTGTAGTAGATGTGGGCCGGGGTGTCGAGCAGCTTCTCCAGGCGGCGGGCGCGGAACAGCGGGGTCGGGCGCCAGAGGCTGTAGATCTCCCGTACCTCTCCGGGGATCGGAACGTAAGGCTCCTGCGTCACTTCCTGCTCGATGATGGCTTGCGGGAAGATCGGGGCGAAAGCCTCGGGCCCGACGGGCTCCATCGTGGCCGGGTTGAGCGGCGGCTCCAGCTGGAAAGGCAGATCCGACACCAGGTTGTACCAGCTCTCGGGAATTACCTTCTCGTCGAGGAGGTATTTTGTCTGTTCCACGGAGTCTCCGGTTTCTTGTAGCTGTCAGCGGTAAGCCGTCAGCTTACAGCTTTTCCTCGCACCTGGTGGATCGGGAGCGACGGACGGCTCGTAACACGCCGGAGGCCGGCGGCACGGGTGTTCTGTGCCGCCGGCCTCCGAGCGGAGGTTTGTCAGCCCGCCCGGCAGGCTCTGTACGCTTCGGCGAAGTACAGCTGTATCAAGGGAGCGAGGGTTTGAGAGCGTGGAACTTCGGGCCCACAAGCACGGCGCGCCCGCCGTCGGGGACGAAGTCCGTGCGGGTAATCTTCATGCCGCCTTGGTCCGTCAGTTCCATCTCGACGTGGCCGTAGCCGCTGGTGAATCGGGTGGCGGGTCCGATCCAATCATTGCCTATCCCGAACCAGATGCCGTCGAGAGCGTCGGCAAGTCGGGTACGCTCTGGGCCGCCGCGGGTACGGCTACCGAGAGCAAGACCAGGACGACAAAGAAGCCCCATGCCAGAGAACGCGGCATGCCTCCGCTTCCTGTGGGAGCGAAGACCACAGACCACCACGGGACGTACAGACGAACGCGCGCAATTTCCCCTTCCTATGACGCCTTTACGAGCGTGAAACAAAGCTTACGTTCTTGCGAGACCAGCGTCAACAGGCAAGGCGCCCGGTCAGCTCCCCAGGTGCGCATCGAGGAAGGCGACTATCTTCGGGTACGCGTCGAGCCGGTTCTTCAGCCTGGCGAGGCCGTGTCCCTCGTCCTCGTAGAGCAGGTACTCGACCGTGCCGCCGTTCTCCTGTACGCGGTCCACTATCTGCTCCGCCTCCCCCACAGGCACCCTAGGGTCGTTCTTGCCGTGGACGACCATGAGCGGCGCGGTGATGTTTTCGGCTTTATGAATCGGGCTGATGGACTCCAGGAACTCGTGGTCTCTCTCCAGCGAGCCGTACTCGGGCTCGCGCAAAGAGCGACGGTAGCTGCCCGTGTTCTCCAGGAAGGTGACGAGGTTGGCGATGCCAACGATGTCCACACCAGCCGTCCAGAGATCCGGGTACTCCGTGAGCGCAGCGAGCACCATGAACCCGCCGTAAGAACCGCCCATGACGGCGATCCGCCCGTGCGCACGCTCCCCGAGCCAGTACGCAGCGTGCGCGAGATCCCTGACGGAATCCATCCGCAACCTGACGTCGTCGAGGTGCGTGTACTCCTTGCCGTACCCCGTCGAGCCGCGGACGTTGGGGAAGAACACGGCGTAGCCCCTGTTCAGAAGGTACTGCGTCACGGGGGCGAAGGCCGGACGCGCCTGGCTCTCGGGCCCGCCGTGAACGTTTATTATCACGGGCGCGTTCTCCTTCTCCGGCTCGTGGAAGAGGGCCGGTATCTCGCGGCCGTCGAAGCTCTTGTAGCGCACGACGCGCGGCTTGCGGAAGGTGCGGGGCGGGATGCCGGCGGTCGAGGAGCGGGTGAGGCGCCGCGCCTCGCCGTCGGGGAGATCCAGGACCCACACGTCCGGGTTGCGCTCGGGCGCGGTAAGGGTGAAGGCGAGCCTCTTCGAGTCGGGTGAAAACTCGAAGCCGCCGACGATGCCCTCCGGCATCTCCGGGTCAGGCATCCTAGTCCCCCTGCCGTTGAAGAGCAGCACGTCCGAGTAGCCGTCCACGTTGCGGCCGACGACCAGGTAGCGACCATCTTTCGAAAGCTCGATGCCCTCGACGTCCCAATCGTCCGGGGTGAAGTAGTGTAGATCCGACGTCGCCAGGTCGAGGCGCGCGAGGCGCAAGAACTCCCCGTCGCGGTCCGTCGCGAGAAAGACATTTTCGCCGTCCGGCGTCACGTTCGCGCCGGAGAAGCGTGCGTCGCCCTCGTGCAGGGTCAGTAGCCTGGCCTCCCCGGTTTGGAGGTCCAACCCGTACAGGTCGTTGTTGACGTTGGAGTGGTGGCGGGAGACGATGAGGTACCTACCGTCCGGCGCCCAGTCCGCCACGGTGTGGTAGCCGGAGACCTCCCAGACGGTCTCCGGCTCGCCGTCAGGCACGTCCTGAATGAAAACGTCGAAGTCGGTCCCGTTGCGTCGGGTCGCAGTGTAGGCGATGCGCCGCCCATCGGGCGAGAACCCGCCAGGGTAGTGGATGGCATCAGGGGCGTTGGTAAGGTCCGTGACCTCGCCGTCCCTGAGCAGGAAGAGCTGCGAGCGTTCGTTGCCGCCCACGTCCATGCCGAAAACGAGTCCAGCTTTCGCCGGCGAGTACGCCGCGTAGGAGACGCGCTCCTCGTAAAACGTCAACTGCTCGGGCCAGGAAGGTCCTTCGGAAGCGACCTCCCAGACCTGGGGCACGCCGGTGATCTCCGTCAGGAAACTGACCCTCCTCCCGTCCGGCGACCACCCCGCGCCCCAGGCTCCCCTGACCTTCAAATACCTGGCGAACTCGTAAGCCAACTGACCCCCCTCTCAGCAATTCAGCATTTCAGCACGCCGCCTGCGGCGGCTCTCAGCAAGTGCCTTGGCCGGCACGGCTCTAGGGTAAACGATGCCAGTCTTATCGACCGTGGAGAGCGTAATAAACGTAAGCCGCTACCAACAAACCCGACATGCTGACCGGCTGAAATGCTGAATTGCTTGGATATACTCGGATGAGCATATCTCGGGAGGGAAGAGTTTGGTTTTTAGGCGTTTGAGAGGCATGTTCGGGGGCTCTGAGGAGGATGAAGGCTCGTCTGCGCCGCTCTACGGGCTCGAAGAGGAGGAACGGGAGAGGATCGGGACGGAGGAGGACCCCCTCCGCGACTTCGAAGCCGCGATGCAACGCAACGAGGAGGCCGAGCGCGCCCTCCAGAGCGGCGACGCCGGGCGGGCGATCGACCTCCTGGAGACGAGCGTCTCGGAAGGCTTCGTCGGCAGCCATCCCTACGAACGGCTGGCCTCCATCTACGAAAGCCGCTGCAACCCCACCGAAGCGCTGAGGGTCTCCGAAGCCTTCACGCACCTCGCCGCCAGCGGCAAGATGCCCCGCGGCGCCCAACGCTCGGCCAACCGCAAGCTCCCCGAATTCGAGGCCCGCATCGAACGCTACAGACGCTCCCTCGACATAGGCCGCTAACCCCCAAAGCCCCTGCATATGCGGGATATCCGGCGCCCAACCCGACGCCGTAACATATTCGTAACATCTTCTTAACTCGAATGTAATTAGTTCACAAATAGACGCCGAAAACGATATGTGGCGCCTTGTAACTCGTTTATGAGGTAGTAATGTCCTCGCTTGTTGTGCAAGTGTTGTGTAAGCGAGCAGGAGGGGGAACTTCTATGACCCGAGTGCTGCACTGGCGGGGGGTTGCATGGCTCCTCGCATGTACCCTGGTGGCAATGATGGCCGCCACGCTGTTGTCCACCCAGAGGGCCGAGGCCGACACGATCCACGACGTCGTCTCCCAGACGTGGCCCGCCCCCCTCGTCCCGAC
>JBKPOM010000105.1:0-4918 GCA_046733115.1 Actinomycetota bacterium
GGCCAACTTGACCGGCCTGAGGACCTCTCGCTTCCGGGCGTCCTCCGATAAACCCTTCGGGCGCACGGGACCGAAGAGGGTCTTCCGCACGGAAGGGTCCTTGAGACCTTCGATGATGCCGTCGCGGGTTTCGTGCAAATCCCTTATCGCCCAGTCTAGTTCCTCCTCGTTCGAGAGCTCTCGCGCGAGGGCGAGGAAATCTTCGGAGGGTACGTGTCCTTGCTTAAGAAGCCACTCCCAAACCTCCGGACGGGACATCAGCGACTCGTCGGAGCTTCGCTGCCCCGTATCTGTGGCCTCAGCTTTTCCCGTGGCGACCATAGCGAACTGGCGCGGGACCGGAGGCTTCTCCTGTAGGTCGGAGACCGTTATCCCGAGCACCTCGGCCAACCGCCGGGCCGTAGAGGGCCTCATGTTTTCGCCGTGCTCCGCGCGAAGGACCGTGTACTGGGTCACCCCCGCCTTCTCGGCCAGAGACACCTGGGTTTCGCCCCTCGTCTCTCTCCACTCTTTCAGTCGCGGTACTTTCACGCTATCTCAGCCTCCTTATTTAGCCGGCTAAGTAACTAAGTAACCCGACTCTCGATACCCTTACATTATAAGGGCCATCTAACTAAATGCCAACAATTATAATATTAAAGTTAGTTGCTTATCTAATTAGCCGGCTTCCCGGCGGGACCGCGGAGGGCGGAAAGGAGATGTATGTAAGTGTACGCCAACAGAGGGAAAAGGATAGCCCGGTACGGCTGAGTTATCTACCCGGGCTTCTCTTCGAAGGACTCGACCCCCTTCGAGGAGCTGAACGAGCCACATACTGAAAGGAGAACTGGCCCGCATGAGCAGTATACAATCCAACCCGCCCGACGAACAGGGCGCACCCGAGAACGGCTCGGCGCCCATAGTCCTGTGCGTGGGAGGCGAGCGCCGGAGGCAGATTTTCGAGGAAAACGGCTTTAAGGCTTTCGCGTACCCGAAATTGGGGGTAGAAATCACTACCCCGGGCGCATCGCACATCGGCGAGCCGTTGTCGCCCATTCGTCAAAATCTCGATTCCGACTACTACAAGCTAGAGCCCAGGCTGTACGGCCTGGGATTGGAGGGCCGCCGGGTCGTCGTACTCGCGTCCCCCTACGAAGGACCGCGGCGGAATAACCCCGCGGATCGCCTTGCGGCGGAGCTACGCGCGGAAGGCGCCCGCGTCACCATCGTTGTGGACGTGTACAACAAGTATTACGAGCCCCGCCAGGTAGTAGATGGGCCTAACAACTGGAACACGGTAACTGAGTACCACGATTACGACGGGTACGACGGGTACGACGAGGCCAGCGAGCTTGCCGCGGTGGAGGCGGTGAAGGCCGCCACGCAGACCTACGGCACGTTCCACCGCAAGCAGGCCGCCGGCGAGAAGCCGGAGCCGCTGTTTGAGGGCGTGCTATTCCGCGGGCAGAACCATATAGCCTTCGGGGGCGCGGGGCAGGGCAAGACGATGCTAGTCTGCTACATCGCGTCTGAACCGATCAAGGCCGGGGAGAGCGTAGTGTACCTCGACCGCGAGAACGGCCCCGGGCGGATATTCGATCGGATGCGCGCTTTGGGGTGCACGGACGAACAGCTAGAGGAGCGCTTCTACTACTTCGAGAACCCGGCGAGCACGCTGGACGATGCGCCCGACTACCGCGAAATGCTGCTAGAGCTGAAGCCCGCGCTCGTGGTTTTCGATTCGCTCTTCGGCTTTATGACGGCCGCGGGGCTGGACGAGAACTACGGGCCGGACGTTGGCAAGTGGGCCGATGCATACGCGTCGCCGACGCTACAGACCGCGACGCTGATCCTCGACCACACCCCGAAGCAGGGCGATACCGAGCGTGGTTCGGGGCGCAAGCGCGACGCCATGGACGTGTCGTGGCTGGTGAAGGGCAACTTCTCTACCGACCGCGTGGGGCCGCTCAAGCTGCACCTCAAGAAGGCCCGCGACGGCGGCTTAGGCGAAGTGGTCTCGTTTACCTTCGGCGGCACGCCCCTCGTCGCCCAGCGCGGCGACATGCGGCAGCTCAAGCCGGAGGAGCGCACGCTAGACACGCTCGAAGACGGCATGACCGCGGGGGAGTGGTTGGACGCGAGCGGCACGTCGGAAGCCACGTTCTTCCGCCACCGCAACAAGCTCGTAAAAGACGGGCTCGTGGAGAGAATCGGGGACCGCTACTCTCACGTGAGAGTAGAAGAATCGCAAAAGTGAGAGTAGCCCCGTCCGTCAGAGGGGCTGAGAGTTGCGATTTGCAGGAAAAACGCGGCTTCTACTCTCACTCGGAAAAAGGGGTGAGAGTACGTGAGAATAAGAAAAGTGGGAGTAAACCGCGCTTTTGAAAAACACAAAAAACGCGGTTTTGCAGGAAAAACGTTACTCTCATTTTTCCGCACACGCTACTCTCACTCTCGTACTACTCTCACCCCCCCACCCCCTCTAAAGGGGTGGGGGTAGGCGAGAGTAGCGCGGGGTGCGGGTGCCGCGCGGGGGCGTTTAAAAAGCGGCGTACAGAGCGCGGATCGGAGCGCTTATACAGCCTGCGGACTTCAGCGCTTATACAGCGCGCGGTCTTTAGCGCCGCGTAGATCCGGGCAACAAGAAACCCCCGGCCCTATCGCGTAGGGTCGGGGGCTGCCCGGTGTAGATCACTCAGCGTAGTATCCGCGCGCTCCCACGGTTTTCAAGGGCGGCGAACCCCGCGGCTAATCATCCGCTAGCAGTTCGCGTGTGTCCAGGTCGAGCGCTTTTGCCAGCTTGCGCAGGGTGGAGACCCTATAGCGGTGTGCAATGGTATTGAGCCATCTTTATGTCGAGGGTCGGGCGGTACCGTATCGTACACCACTACGTAACCCATCCACGCGCGAGGCCGATGGTCGGAGGCGTGGATCAACTGCACTGACTACCGCTATAGGCTCCTCTATTCCGCCCGGAGTTCGCCGACGAGGACACGCACCCCCACGCCTGCACGGACGGCTTGGTGTACATGACGTACACCGCTTTTGATGAGGAGGTAGGCGACGAGGTTGAGCGCATCGAGGCCGTGAGGTGCAGGCGTTGCGCCGAATACCGGGAGGCAGTATGACGGAGAAAAGCCGAGCGATTCGTCGAAGCGGGTGCGGTAAGGGAAACCATCTTCTGACCGGGAGGTGTGCCTTGCGAGTAGGGACTCAAAACTCAAGCACGGTGGCAAAGTCCTCGGGCATCTCTGCTGGTGGTTGCCACTCGCGGATCTCCAGGTCCGTGAGCATTTCGAATCCCAGGAAATAGAAATGAGCCCAGACGCTTTCTTCACCTCGATCATTCTTGAAGAACGCGTAGGAAAGTTTGACTCCGTCCTGGATCGAGGCGGGCGGCTTTATCTTGTTCGCCACGACGAGATAGCCGTGAAACTCGTCCAAGCCCAGGATCATGCGGCGGACCGGATCGAACCTCTCTGAGAGCAAACCTCGTCATAAACTCTGCGACACATAGGCGGATTTGGGATGGCGGGAAATGGAGCTTGTGAAAAGCGTGAAATCCCATAGGTATCGGTCTCGGATACGCTGGGCCCCGGATTTTCCTGCCAACGTTACTCTCGCTATGTGTCGCGCACTTAATGGCGAGGTCTGCTCTTCATAGGCATCTGACAGCAAGCGACCCGTAAGGGAGTAGCTTGTTCACTGAAGTGCCTAGAAAGTGAATTCTGCGAACTTCGCCCAAACGGCGTTCTCGGAAGTACGCACTCAGCATTGTGTGTAGCCCCCGCTCCAACACAGTCAGCGGTCCTAGTCCTGTGGACGGGGGCGTGTACCATGTGCGCGGGGCTCGGCCGGATGACATCATACGTTTCGCACACACGACGGCGCCGAGCGAGGGGGGCGAGATGAGCATCTTTCCGACCAAAATCCTTCTAGCCACGGACGAGTCCACTGAGGCCGAGTTGGCCGCCCGCACTGCGGCTGACCTGAGCCAGAAAACCGACTCCGAACTGCACGTAATCCACGTCTTGGACGTCGCCAAGGTCGGTCTCTCGATGTCTGTGCTTTACTCGGAAGCCACCGACCCTGAGGGAGTAAAGCTACCGGATCCGTTCCTGGAGGAGGAGCTCGAACAGCGCGCAAAGCAGGGGGGCAGGGAGGTGCTCGATGAGGAAGTGCAACGGGTACGTTCGGCTGGTGGGACAGTCGCACAGTCGCATCTGCTGATGGGAGAGGTAGAACGAGAGATTGTCCACCTAGCGGAGGAGATAGGGGCCGGTCTGATAGTGATGGGCAGCAGGGGGCGCAGGGGGATGAGGAGAGCTTTGATGGGCAGCGTTTCGGACTCTGTAGTTAGGCATGCCCACTGCCCGGTAATGGTGGTGCGTCACTAAGAACACCACGCAGGAGCAATGCACCCGAGTGTATGGAGTGTGGAAGGCGCGTTCTACGAAGTTCCCCTAGAAACGGAGTTCGCAGATGTTCAGGTACGAAGGTCCCCAGGGGAAATCTGCCGCTTGGCCAAGATTGATGCCCTAATATGTAGTAGGCTGGGCGAAACCCACACAGCAGCGGCAAACGAGGTCGATCGGGAGCTCTAGCTCTGCTGAGGGGAGTCGTGCGGTCCAACGCAAAGGAGAGAGTAACGTATGGCGACACTATCGGTGCTGAAGTTCGACGACCCCGGCGGGGCAGATAGGGTGCTCATCGCCCTACAGGGCCTACAAGAGCGGCAGATGATAACCCTGGAGGACGCGGCCGTGGTCAGGTGGCCCGCAGGGTCCAAGAAGCCCAAGACCCACCAGCTTCACTCC
The DNA here is from genome assembly GCA_046733115.1 of Actinomycetota bacterium. Lineage (GTDB taxonomy): Bacteria > Actinomycetota > Rubrobacteria > Rubrobacterales > Rubrobacteraceae > Rubrobacter_D. Next base: position 4,797 of record JBKPOM010000105.1, read on the forward strand.
ACCGCTGGCGGGGGCGCCACCTGGGGCGCGTTCTGGGGCTTTTTGTTCGGGCTGATCTTCTTCGTACCGTTCCTCGGCGCGGCGATCGGAGCCGGCATGGGTGGGCTAACGGGATCGTTGGC
>JBKPOM010000106.1:0-24040 GCA_046733115.1 Actinomycetota bacterium
GAACCGCTTTCCTGCTCATTACGAGTGATACTTCACGCGATGCAGGGGCTTGCACAGAATTGCAAAACCTACATTTCTAAGCGGCTTCCTCTGCTCCAGGTTGACACTTGTTGCACCGTATTGCGCTCCCGGTGGTGTCAGAGTGGTGTCAATTTCAGGCTCGTATTCGCCTTTGACGTAGGGCTTTATCAAGCTGGTGCCCATTTTCGTGGCGACCGAGTTGGTGCTCACGAGCTGACACTAGCAGGCCAACCATGGGCCAAGGAACCAGGACGGACATGGCGTTCCCCGAGTCCCCGAATGCTGAGGATCGTAGCGGGTGCCACGAGTATCTTTCGAGTTTCCTTCTCACACGCGGATACTCCTTGGGGTGCCAACATCCGTCGTACCTTCATCCGAGCTGAACCAATGCAGCGCCTCGCGGGCGATGGATGCGCGCACTGTATGGGGGTCGTCGAACTCCTGGTAGCGAACCCGGTAACCTGCGTGATCGAGCTGCGGGACGATCCTTCGACTGCAGCGCTCGATCGGGAGTACCCTGTTGCGCGTGCCGTGGGAGACGAAGACGGGCGGCTTGACCCTGCGGGTCGCCGGCGCCATGAACCCCGGCGAGAAGGCGATCAGGTGCGTGAAGAGATCCCCGTTGGTCAGGCCGAGCGAGAGGCCGTAGGAGGCTCCGTCGGAGAAGCCCGTTAGCGCCAGCCTCCTGGTATCCAACGCCAAGCGGGCGAACGCCCACTTCAGCGCCCGGTCGATGAACTCGACGTCCGGCCCGTAGCCGCCCGCGAGCACCTCCCAGGTCCTCCCTCGCGACTCGGGCGCGAGCAGGACGACCCCGGCCGCGTCGGCCAGGTCGAGAAAGTGGGAGATGCCGCTCCGGGCGTCGCCACCCGCGCCGTGTAGGGTCAAGGCCAACGGTGCCCTCTTGTTAACCTCGTGGCCCGCTGGGAGGCAGCGAGGAGACCGACGGAGGCGGCACCCACCTGCGGCGAGCCTCAGGAGATCGCGCCGGTTGATCATACCCTCGTCTGTCACCGTACGATTATTGTGTCGTCCCTCCGACCTAAGCCGCCCTCAGCATACGCTCGGCCTCGCGCTGGAGCTGCCTAATCCGCTCCTTCGATACCCCCAGCTCGTCCGCCAGCTGCGCGAGGGTCGCAGTCTCTTCCTCGTCGAGGCCGTACCGCTTGACCAGGACGTGCCTATGGCGCTCCGGTAGCCGCGATATGGCCTCTCCGAGCCAACCTACCTCAATGTCGCGGACGATAGCTCCGGAAACGTCGGAAGATGCCCGGTCCTCCACCAGGCTCCCCAGGTCGGAGGTGTCTTCCCCCGAGCCGAGCGGCTTATCGAGGCTCGTGGCATCGGGCATGGCGCTCTTGACCTCCCTTACCTTCTCGGCCGTCCACCCGAGGCGCCTCGCGACCTCTTCGTCGGTCGGCTCGCGGCTCAGCTCGGCGGAGAGCCCATTGTAGGCGCGGGCCATCTTGCGCATCTTCTCACCCATGTGCACGGGCAGCCTTATGGTGCGACCCTTGTCCGACACGGCCCTTCCGATAGCCTGCCTTACCCACCACGTGGCGTAGGTGGAGAACCTCCAGCCTCGATCGGGGTCGTACTTATCAACAGCCTTCAGCAGGCCTATGTTGCCCTCCTGAATGAGGTCCTCAAAGGGCACACCGTACCCTCTGTACTTCTTGGCCACCGATACCACGAGCCTCAAGTTCTTCTCGACGAGCCTCGTGCGTGCCTTGGCGTCCCCAGCCCTAGCCCGCTTGGATAGGTCCACCTCTTCCGCGTGAGTCAGCAAGGCGCCCTTGTATATACGAGCAAAGTAACTCGAGATAAGCTCCGGCGTCTCCGCCCCCCGGGCGGCGACGTGTTCCTCAACGTGATGCATCATCTGCTTTCTCCCCTTGTGAGATGTTCGCTTCCCGACGCGCCTCCTGGTTCAATCGAATTATACAGTAATTACTACAGCTTTCGAAAGTTTATGCGATCTAAAATCACACTACATTGTGAAATCGTGTACACTTAATATTGTGAGCAGGCGCACCTATGATCAGTACTGCGCGGTGGCACGTGCGCTCGATGTCGTCGGTGAGAGATGGACACTGTTGCTGGTGCGGGAGCTATTGACCGGACCCAAGCGGTTCAAGGACCTTTTGGACGGGCTATCCGGCATCGGGACAACCCTCTTGACCGCCCGGCTCAAGGACTTGGAAGGGAATGGGATCTTACGCCGGACGACCTTACCGCCACCGGCCGGCTCGAAGGTGTACGAGCTCACTGACTTGGGACGCTCCCTGGAACCGGTGGTGATGGCCCTCTCCCGTTGGGGGCTGAAGCTCCTGGACGGCCCACGTCGAGAAGAAGAATCCCGCCCGGCCTGGGCAATGGTGGCGCTACAATCGTCTCTCGAGCTGGAAGCGGTACACGGGCGCAGGGAGACCTACGAGTTCCGCGTCGACGGGGAGTTATTCCACGTGCAGGTCGAAGGGGGCGAGGCCGAAGTCCGGCAGGGCCCCGCCGCTGATCCGGATCTAATAATCAGCGGAGGCACCGAGACCCTCCTCGGCGTTGCCGCCGGCAGATTGATGCTCGCAGAGGCAGTCGAAGCGGGCACGATCGTGACCGAAGGCGATCGGGGCCCCTTGGCACGCTGCATGGCGATGCTTGGATCGCCCGACGGCGATGGAGGGGGATCGGTACCCGAAGACACCGGCACCCGGCAGGAGCGCTGAACCACAGTGGACCTCTACCGTACCGCTCTATGCGGCCTGCGTCACCCTTACCGCTTCGGTCGAACGTTGTCCCTGCCCCAGGTATGGTGGCGATGGTCGGCCCCTTTTGATCGGGGCGACGATCATCCCTCTCTAAACTAATCAGCCCTTCTGCTACGCAGATAGGCGACGGCGGCGGAAACTAGAACCGCTCTGACAAGAATCCGGCGGAGGAGACTAATCCTGTTGTGTTTCCATTCCGCTTTCCAACCCCGTTCTGCCAAGACGTTGGGGACGCGGCCTTGTTTCAGGTCGCCCACGACGCCTTCCACCACGCTCAGGCGGTCTGCCAGCACAAGGGGCAGCCAATGGCCGTAGCTGGATTCGCTGTACCTGAAAGCGAGGCGGCGGAGCGCGCCGCTCGGTCCCGAGGGCGGCGTCGACGTCCCGAACACGGAGGTCACGTCCGGCCGCTCGTTGGAGTGTAGGACCTCGACGGTGAGCGGCTGCTGCGGCGGGCGCTCCCAACTGTAGCCCTCGTGTTCGCCGTCGTTGCGCAGCTTCATCGGGTAGGTCGGATCGTTCTTCGGGTCTGCGTCAACTCCCCACCCCTCGATCTGCGGGGGCTCCTTGGTCGTTTGCGCCATAGCTCTTCCTCCCTACTTCCTGGCCGACGGCGGCATCAGCACCGGCTTGATGCACTCGTCGAGCTTAGCCGAAAAGATCCTGTAGGCATCGGAGACGTCCTCCAGGGGGACGCGGTGGGTGATCAGGGCCTTCGGATTGAGGACGCCGTTCTGCACGTGCTCGATCAGCCGCGGCAGCAGCCGCTTCACCGAGGCCTGGTTAGCCCGAATGGTGATGCCCTTGTTGACCACGTTCCCGATCGGGACGAGCACGCCGATAGGGCCGTACACTCCGACTATGGAGACGATACCGCCCTTCTTCACGGCGTTGATCGCCCAGTGCAGCGCGGTGGCCGCTCCTCCCTGCATCAGCAATTTCCTGCCGAGCACGGTCTGCAAGGCGCTGCCCGCTGCCTCGGCCCCAACGGCGTCGATGCACACGTCTGCGCCCAAAGAGTCGGTGGTACGTTTGATGAACACCACCGGGTCTTCGATTGACCTGAAGTCGTAGGCCTCGCAGGGGGCATACTTGCTTGCGAATTCGAGGCGGTAATCCACGCAATCGATCACGATCACGCGTCCCGCCCCGAAGAGCCAGGCGCACCTGGCCGCCATGATGCCAACCGGACCGGCCCCGAAGACCACGACCGTGTCGCCGGGTTGGATGCCTCCCATCTCGGCGGCCTGATAACCCGTCGGCACCACGTCGGTCAGAAGCACCGCGTCGTCGAGGTCCATGCCCTCAGGAATGACCGTGGGGCTCACGTCGGCGTACGGGACACGGACGTACTCGGCCTGCCCGCCGTCGTAGCCGCCCGCGGTGTGCGAGTAGCCGAAGATGCCGCCCACCGCGGTGGCTTGGGGATTGGATTCGTGGCAATTGCCGTAGAGCCCCTGCTGGCAGAAGACGCACGTCCCGCAGGCGATGTTGAACGGCACGAGGACGTGGTCGCCAACCTTCAGCTTCTCCACCCCCTCCCCGATCTGCTCCACCACGCCGGTGAACTCGTGGCCAAACGTCATCCCCACCCGGGTGTCGGGTACTGAGCCGTTGTACAGGTGCAGGTCGGACCCGCAGATGCACGACCGCGTGACCCGGACGATGGCGTCCCGAGGATGCAGGATCTCCGGGATGGGTTTGTGGTCTACGCGGACCCGGTGGGGGCCCCTGTAATTCATGGCAAGCACGGAAGCTGCTCCTTTCCTGGTACTTTCTGGCCCGAAGTACCGACGAGCCCGGCCAGGACCCGCGGTGGCTACCGGGGCCAGACTTCAGTAGGTCCTGCTCGTTAGCGCCGCCAGTATCTCCGATGCACCCACGAACGCGTGTGGCAGCCTGTAGCGCGGTCCCCTCCCCGCGAAACCGAAGAGCCACGGCGAGGCGGCCAGAAGCACGCCGCTCGCGGCGTCCATCGCCAGATGGACGGGCATGGGGATCACCCTTACCAGGCCGAACTCGTAGTCGGTGAGCAGGCTGTACGCCGTCGCCGCAAGGCCGGCTGCCCTCAGGGTTCGCGCCGCGGCGGGCTCGTCGGAGATCCCGAGCAGCGCCGGGACCGCCAGCAGCCCCGCCCCCGTCAAGTAGTCGATGACCCCGTGCGTTTTCGTCGAGATGACCCGCATCCTGCACTCCTTCAGGTGGTTGCGCCGACTAATTTGCGACCCCGCCGCGGCTTCTGCCCGATCCTTCTGGCCCACACCCGAGCGATTGCCGCGAGGCCCTCTTACCCAGGGACGGGCCGTTCCTACACCATACACTCTCTATACCGGGGGAAAATGGCCCGAAGTGTGTAGGGTTCGGGCGCCACGTGGTGTAGTAGCCGTGTCATCCCGGGCCGTGACCCGTAGCCCCGCAGCCAGCGTTTGCGAGCTCCGCGATTCGCGACTACTGATCCACGGCGCGGTACACGTCCTGTGGGTGATTGCCCTCCCGCGAACCTTCTCGGTCCCGAAACCTTAACGAGGCGGAGGATGCGCCGGGCGAATCACAGAGCAACTAGCTGCTCAGTGGTGTCAAGCAGCCCGCGCCTCGACATCGCAGACTTCTCTTACTCCGAGTATTTGGCTTAGATAAGCCAAATAGAGAGCCGACGAGCGGACTCGAACCGCTGACCTAACCTCTTTACGAGTGATCGGTCACGCGTTGCAGGGAGTTGTAGAGGCTTGCAAAACCCTTATATCTAGGCGACTTTCTCTGCTCCGGGTTGCAGGTCGTTGCACCGTATTGCGTTCCCGGTGGTGTCAGAGTGGTGTCAGAAGCCCCTGAGCTACGTGCGGGCGGACTTGGCACAGCTCTATTCGGTGGGTTGATAAGAGGTGGCTGATCTGATCGTGCTGCTGGCCAGCGAACGAGCAGGCAACGTCACCGGCTCGGACTTCGTCATCGACGGCGGACTCATCACCGCCCTGTGCACCCTAGGCAGCGACTGCGGGCGACGTATCGGCCTTCGAGGAACCATCACCACTGCCGGGAGCAGGTCTGAGCCTTACACTGAAGGCTCGACCGTACGGCCAAGAAGGTAAACTGAGCAGGAACGGGGTCGGGATCGAAAACGCTGACGAGGGGCAAACCATGGACCATAGAGATTTCCGCATACTCGGGCTCGCCGCTAGCCTAAGGCGTGCCTCCTTCCACCGCGGCATCGTCAGGGCAGCGCACGAGGTAGCTCCGAATTGGATGAGTTGTGAGGGCTTCGACCTCGCCCGGATACCGTACTTCAACCAGGACATAGAGGACCTGGGCAACCCGGAGCCCATCAAAGAGCTCAGGGATAAGATACGCGCCTACGACGCCGTGCTCATAGCGACGCCTGAGTACGACTACGCCATCCCAGGCGTTTTGACCGCGGCTTTGGACTGGTGTCTGCGCTCGCGTCATGATCCCACGCCCTTCCGTCACAAGCCGGTCGGGATCGTAGGGGCGAGCCCGGGAGGTGGTGGGACCGCTCGGGGCCAGATGGTCCTGAGGCAAATACTGTTGCACCCCCCGGCCCACGTGATGCCCGAGCCGCAGATGCTCATTCCCTTCTCGCGTCAGAAGTTCGACCCGGAGACCGGCGACCTCGTGGACGAAGAAACGCGCGAGAGGCTGCGCCGCTTCCTCTCGGCGCTGGCCGAGTGGACCCTGCGGTTCGACGAAGCCACGAAAGCCCTACCAGAGACAGTCTCGCGGGGGAAGAGCCCGATTAGGGAAGGACAGCCATGACGAAGGAGCATCGTACGGCGCGGGACTTGCCGCCGCTGCCGCTGGATGAATGGGAAGAGACCAAAGAGACTCTGCACCGCTACTGCCAGATAGTGGGCAAGGTGCGGATGGGACTCTCGCCGTTCAAGACCCACTGGTGGCACGCTACTCTCTACGTTACCACCCGCGGCCTCTCCACGGGCCCCATCCCTTACGGAAACTCGACCTTCGACATCTCCTTCGACCTGCTCGAGAACCAACTCTCCGTAACCACGAGCGACGAAGGCGTGTTCTCGTTCGCACTCGACGACCTGCCGGTGGCGGAGTTCTACCGCAGACTGTTCGAGAGGCTCCGCTCGCTTGGTATAGACGCCGCCATAAATACGAAACCCTTCGACCTCGGCGACGAGCAAACCCTCGATAACAATACCCTCCACTGTGTCTGCGACCTGGAGTATGTACGGTGCTATCACCGGATACTCTCGTGGGTGGCTCAGGTCTTCAACGAGTTCGGCGGGCGTTTTGACGGAAAGATCAGCCCCGTCCAGCTTTACTGGCACAGCTTCGACCTTGCCATAACCCGCTTCTCCGGCAAACAGGCGTCGCTGCCGGAGGACACCGATTCGGTAACCCGCGAGGCGTGTTCCCACGAGGTCATCTCCTGCGGCTTCTGGCCTGGAGATGCTAGCGTGCGCGAACCCGCTTTCTACTCTTACACCGCCCCCGAGCCGGAAGGTTTGACCGAACACCCGCTCAGACCAGAGGCCGCGAGCTGGCTCCCGGAAGGCGGCACGGCGTTGTTGTTGTACGAAGAGGTACGCAACAGCGCCTCTCCCGAAGTGACCCTGCTGGAGTTCATGGAGAGCGCGTACCAAGCCGGGGCGAAGAGCACGGGATGGGGCATCGAGGCGTTTCGGACGCACCCGCCGGCCAGAGAAGCGGCGAAGCTCACGAAGGGTAAATAATGGCGAACATGGGAAGGCCGCCGTGCAATGAGGCGTTGTCCACACCAGCTGGGCCTCAGCCCCTTGCTCACCAGCCTCGGCGTCGTGGGCGCTAGCGCCCACGATTACCGGCTCGCCGATGGTCTTCATAGGCGGCACCATCACGAACGTTGCGCTGCCCCAGATACAGTAGCGCCTGGGGGCGACCGCCGTCGACTCGCAGTGGATCGGCGAGGCTTAAGCGCTAATCCTTGCCGCCCTGATCCTAGTTGGCGGCTCGCTAGGCGACCATTACGGACGCAGGCGAATCTTCTTGCTCGACGTCGGAATATTCACGTTGGCCTCCGCCGCGTGCCCACTCGCCTTTAGTAGTGATCTGCCCACCGGCCCGCACTAGTGGACACCGCTATCAGTCCATAGCTCTTAGCATCGGGCCGCTATGAGCTCACGCGACACTAACTTCGATGGTGTCGTAACCGGTTGCGCCGGAGGGGTGTGGTGGGGCTTCCGAGGCGGTCTGGGTCTCGCCGGTGCCATCGGTGGCGCGCACCTGGAGGACGTAGTCGCCAGGGGTTGCGTCCCAGTCGTAGACGTACTGGCGCCAGCTATCTTCGGCGAGTTGCTTGGCGAGGCGGGCCTCGTTCCAGGTCTCACCGCCGTCGGTCGAGACCTCGACCTTCTCGATGCCGCGGTGCGGGGCCCAGACGATGCCGCCTATCGGGTTCTTGCCTGCTGGGAGGTTGTCGCCGGCTTGCACGGTATCGATGCGGGACTGGGTTTTGAACGGGCCTTCCTTCGTCCAGGTGCGTTGGATCCAGTACGCGTCGAAGTTCCAGTTCGTGAGCTCTATCTCGGTGAGCCACTTGGTGGCCGAGACGTAGCCGTAGAGACCCGGGATGACGAGGCGCACGGGATAGCCGTGCTTTAGGGGCAACTCGCTGCCGTTCAACCCGAAGGCGACGAGGGCGTTACGTCCGTCCAGCGCGATGTCCGTCTTGAAGCCCGTCGTAAAGCCGTCCACGCTGCGCCCGACAAGTTGCTTGGAGGCGTTGGTGATCTTGTCCCGGCTCACTCCTGCTTCAGCGAGGACGTCGGAGAGCAGCACTCCGGTCCAGCGGCCGTTGGAGACGAGGCCGCCGCCGACGGTGTTCGAGACGCAAGAGAGCGTTATGTCGGCCTCGCGGGTGGACATGCCTAGGAGGTCCTTGTAGGAGAACTCGACGGGGTTATCCACCGCGCCCTTGACCGAGAGCTTCCACGTGTTCGCGTCTATCCTCGGCGAGGTGAGCTCGGTGTCGATAAGGTAGAAGCTGCTCGCCGGTGTGATCAACTCCGGCATCCCGGGCACGTCGATGGAGGCCTCAGCCGGGGGTTTGGGCAGCGTCTCGTGGGTGACGGATTTCTGGGAGCCCTTCCGCGCCTCTTCCCCTTCACCCTTCCCGGCCGGCTGTTTCTTTTCTGGCGTTTCCGGGAGGTTCAGCTTTTTGGGTTTCGCCGCCGTCTCTGAGGTCCCGCCGGCCAGCAGGCGACCGACACCGGCGGCGGCGAGACCGGCTATCGCGGCACCGCCGCCCAGCAGGAGGAAGCCGCCGCGTCCCACGGATATTCCCTCGTCGGAGCCGGCCTCCCTCGACCTCACTGCGGGCAAGGCCGCGCTGCCCGGAGCGCCCGCCGGGGCGGGCTCTCCCACCGGTTCTGCCGCGGGGCGGAGGCCTGCAGCGCGCAGCAGAAGTTCGGTAACGGCCGAGCCGGCGAGGAGAGCGCCAACGATGGTCACAACGGTCGGCACTGCTTCCACGAACGGGTCGGCCAGGGCCGCGGCGATGGCGATGGCCGCCAGGATGGCGACGCCAAGGAGGGCCAGCGACGGGCGCTTGACGGCGAGGTTGCCGAGGAGGACCGCGAATATTACGGTGCCGATAAGCACGGATGTGATCAGGGTCGGTATATCCGCCGTGCCGAGGAGCTCGATGCCCTGCGTGACCACGGTGCCAGGCGTCAGCTCCACTATCCGCTGGGCGAGCGACACGAGGATCGAAGGTACCGGGGTGTAGAGCCCGTGCACGAGCTCCGTGATCCCGAAAGCGACCACGGCCCCCACCACACCGGCGATTCCCGCCCTCGTCCTGCTTTTCGTCTTTTTGCTCATGTCGGTGCTCTCCAATACCTCTCGCTTCGGGATGCCACTTCTCCAGTCTATACCCGGGACCGTCGGCCCGACCCCGAAAGTCCTTACAAGTACATTACGAATTACCTCTCTGGCCCGGATCAACCCGACTTGACACGACCGCTTCTTGGCGCTACAACGCTCTTTACAGGCGATGAAGGGAACAAGTAAGGTCTGTGAGAACCCGCCAGAGCGAGCCGGGGACGGTGGAAGCCCGGTGCGGGGCACGGCCCGAACATCCTCCCGGAGCCGCCGGCCGAAAGCGGAAGGCAGAGGCTGCCTAGACGGTTAGTAGGACCGGCCGGGCGAGCCCGTTACAGCGCGTGCGTTCCGGGAGACCGCGACGCCACAGAGAGGACCGGGCCGCGAGGTTCCGGGCAAGTAGGGTGGTACCGCGAGGGCCTAGTCGAGGCTCCCGTCCCTACGGTGTGGAGCGGCGCTCCGCCCGAGGGGCGGGAGCATTTGTACGAGGAGGTCCGAGGTATGAAGTTCGACAAGGTCAGCCCGCAGGTAGATTTTTCGAGGCTGGAAGAGGAAGTTTTGGACCTCTGGCAGAAGACGAATGCCTTCGAGAAGTCCGTCCAGCGCAGGTCCGAGGACAAACCCTTCGTGTTCTATGAAGGCCCGCCGACGGCCAACGGAAGGCCGGGGTTCCACCACACCCTCTCGCGCGCTTTCAAGGACCTCATCCCGCGCTACAAGACCATGCGGGGCTTTCGCGTCGAGCGCAAGGGTGGCTGGGACTGCCACGGCCTGCCGGTCGAGATAGGGGTAGAGAAGGAGCTCGGCTTGGACGGCAAGTCGGACATCGAGCGCTACGGCGTCGAGGAGTTCAACAGGTTGTGCCGCGAGTCCGTGTTCCGCTACGTGGAGGACTGGCAGAGGACGAGCGAGCGTCTCGGCTTCTGGGTTGATATGGAAGACCCCTACCGCACGCTCGACGATTCTTACATCGAGAGCGTCTGGTGGGCTCTCAAGACCTTGCACGACAAGGACCTCCTCTACGAGGGCTTCAAGGTCAGTCCCCACTGCCCGCGCGACCAGACCTCACTCTCCTCGGCGGAGGTCGCCCTCGGCTACCAGCAGTATCCCGACCCCGTGGTCGACCCGAGCGTCTACGTGAGGCTTCCGCTGGAAGACGAAGAGAACACGAGCCTCCTCGTCTGGACCACAACGCCGTGGACCCTCGTCTCCAACGCCGCCGTCGCCGCGAACCCGGACGTGGATTACTCCACCGTCAGGGTCGGTGACGAACGATTGATCCTGGCCGAAGACTTGCTCGAGAAGGTGCTCGGAGAAACAAGCCACGAGGTGCTCGAAACCCGTAAAGGCTCTGCCCTCGAAGGACTCCACTACAGGCGCCCGTTCGATTACGTTCCCGTCGAGAGAACAGAAAACCTCTGGACCGTCGTCGTAGACGACTACGTGACCACAACCGACGGCACGGGCCTGGTGCACACCGCGCCGGCCTACGGCGAGGACGACGCCCGCCTGGGCCGCGTGTACGGCCTGCCCACGATCCACCCCGTAAAGCCGGACGGCACATTCGACGAAAGCGTGGGACCTTTTGCCGGCCAGTTCGTCAAGGACGCGGACGCGGGTCTGATAGAGGTACTGGAAAACAGCGGGCTCATGTTCAGGGCGGAGGAGTTGGAACATGCTTACCCGCACTGTTGGCGGTGCGGCACGCCTTTGCTCTACTACGCCAAGAAAGCCTGGTACGGGCGAACGACCGCGGTGCTGGGCGGGCTCCTCTCGGAGAACGAGGACATCAACTGGGTCCCCGAGCACATAAAGTGGGGCCGCTTCGGAGACTGGCTGGAGAACAACATAGACTGGGCCCTGAGCCGCGAGCGCTACTGGGGAACGCCCTTGCCGATCTGGCGCACGGCCTCGGGCGATGTGGTCGTTGTCGGCAGCAAGGAAGAGTTAAAAGAACTCGCCATAGACCCGGTCCCGGACGACCTGCACAGACCTTACATAGACAGGGTGCGCGTGAGGCACCCCGAGACCGGGGAGGAGGCCACTCGCGTCCCCGAGGTCCTCGACGCGTGGTTCGACTCGGGGAGCATGCCCTTCGCCCAGTGGGGCTTTCCGCACGGCGAGGCCAGCGAGAAGCGCTTCAGGAGGCAGTTCCCCGCGGACTTCATCTGCGAGGGCGTGGACCAGACGCGGGGCTGGTTCTACTCGCTCCTCGCCGTCTCGACGATGCTTTTCGGCGAGGGATCGTACAAGAACTGCCTGGTTCTCGGGCACATCCTCGATGCCGAGGGCAAGAAGATGAGCAAGTCGCTCGGCAACGTCGTGGACCCGTGGGACATATTTGAGAAGCAGGGCGCCGACGCCTTGCGCTGGGCGCTCTACACGTCGACGAGCCCAGGCAACGCGCGGCGGTTTTCGGTGGATCAGGTCTCCGAGGCCGTCCGCAAGTACCTGCTCACCCTCTGGAACACCTACTCGTTCTTCGTGACCTACGCCCGCATAGACGGCTTCGACCCGAGGGAAGATTACGTCGGGCCGGAAGACCGGACCCTAATGGATCGGTGGGCCCTGAGCGAGCTGCAACTGACCGTGCGAACCGTTACGGAGAGGCTCGACGCCTACGACGTAACGGCTGCAGGGAGGGCCATAGGAGAGTTCGTGGACGAGCTCTCCAACTGGTACGTCAGGCGCAGCCGCAGGCGCTTCTGGAAGGGGGAGGACGACCGTGACAAGAAGGCCGCCCACTCCACCCTCTACGAATGTCTCGTGACCGTAGCCAAGCTCACTGCCCCCTTCACCCCGTTCGTCGCAGAGTCCCTCTACCAGAACCTGGTGGCGGACGGCGAGGCGCCGGAGAGCGTCCACCTCGCCGACTGGCCGGAGTACGAAGAGGAGCTGGTCGACCTTGACCTTTCGGAGAGGATGTCCGCGGCAAGGCGCGTGGTCGGGCTCGGGAGGGCCGCCCGCAACGCCGCCGCCATAAAGACCCGCCAGCCCTTGCGGGAGGTCGTCGTGGTGGAAGAAGGGGCTGACGGGTCGTCGCTCAGGGAGGGCGTGGAGAGCCTCGAGGAGATCGTGCTGGACGAGCTTAACGTCAAAGAGCTCGCCTTCGGGGAGGCCGAGGACGTGTTCGTCTACGACCTGAAGCCGGACCTCGGCGTCGTCGGTCCGAAGTACGGCAGGCTTGTGCCCAGCATCAGGGCCGCCCTCACCACGGCGCCGGCCGAGGTCGGCGTCCGCGCCGCCGCTGGCGAGAGCGTGACCGTTGACGTGGAAGGCGAGGAGGTCACCCTCTCATCCGAAGAGCTGCTCGTGGAGCCAAGACAGAGGGAGGGTTACGCACTCGAGCGTGAGGCGGGCCTCTCGGTCGCCCTGAGCACGACGCTCGACGGGGACTTGCTGGACGAGGGCCTCGTGCGTGAGCTCGTGCACAGGGTGCAGAACCTCAGGCGCGAGAAGGGTTTCGAGATAGAGGAGAGCATCAGCGTCGGCCTCTCCGGGAACCCGAGGGTCTCGTCGCTTCTGCGGGATCGCTGGGGCGACTACTTTAAGGTCGAGGTCCTGGCGAGGGAGCTCGACCTCGACGCTGGCGCCCCCGACGATGGCTTCGCGAGCGTGACGATGGACGGGGAGGCCTTATGGGTAAGGGTAGAGCCTCTCCATAGCACAGGGTAGAGGAGCGGCGAAACGGGTATGATGTACGGGCCACGAAGCGACCAGGACAGGGAGGTTTAGCTTGTTTGGAAGAAAGAGCCGTGCGGAGAAGCTAAAAGAGCAGGCCGAATCCAACTCTCTGGTCCCGATGGCGGCGCTCAGCGCGGCCTACGCCGGGGCCAGGCCGGTGCTCGAGCGGCTGCTCTACGACGACGACCTCAGGGACAACATCCGCACCTTTATCGAGTCGGCCCGCTCCATACTCGACGAGCTCTCCGACGAGGATCCGCAAGAGATCATCACCAGGCTCTGGAACGACGACAAGCTCCGCGGGCAGGTCGAGGCCGCGGCCGGCGCCGCTCGCCAGGGCAGCAAGCGGGTGAGGGGCGAGAAGGTCCGCACGCGCGGCGGAAGGGGCGGCAAGCTGCTCCTCCTACTACTCGTCGCGGCCGTGGGCTTCCTGTTCCTGAACCCGAGGACCGGCCCCCAGACGCGCAAGTTCGTCGGGGACACCTACGGTTCTCTCACCTCGGGAGAATAGGAGCGGGAAAGCCACCAACCGGCCGTCTCGCCGGTAGTGTCGGGGTTACGGGTTGAGGATACCGAGCGCCGGGTAGAGGCGCCCAACCTCGTGGTCGAAGGCGCGCCTCCTCTCCCCCACGGACGGCGCGAAGATCTCGCGGAGGGCCAGGAGACCGGCTTCGACCTCCATCCTGGCGCGCTCCGCGCGGTTGTTGGCGCTCTCGCTCGGGATTCCCGCATCCTCGAGCCGCTCTGCCTTCGCCCGCAGGCGCTCCTCCCGCTCGAAGAGGGCGGCGTGATTCCTGGCGTACTCCCTTATGGCCGACGCCGCCTGCGAGGCCAACGCCACGTCCGGCGCCGGGTCCCCTTTCCTGCGACCGAACAACCCGCCGAGCACTCGCCCGGCAACACCTGGAAAGGAACGTAGCCTGAGAGTTCGCAATCGAGGTAGACTGATCTCACTCATGACGTACATCATAAACCGCCTGACGCCCGTTGTCGTGATCTTAATCTCAGCAATCGTACTCGCCGGGTGCTTCGGTAACACCCCACGCGAACAGGCCGACGAGGCGATCAGCAACGCCAACCGGTCCATCTCAGAACACAACAAGCTCTTCGATAAAGCCCGCTCGACCTACGCCAACGTCAAGAAAAAGATCGAAGCCGGCGACGACCCCTCGAAAGAGAAAGACAATATAACCGAGGCAAAGAACAACCTCGAAGAGGCGCGCAAGCACCTGCAAAACGCCAAGGAATCACTGGAGACCGTGGACGACCTCGACGTCGACCCCGCGGTGAAAGAGTACGCCAGCCTGCTCTCGGAGGCCATGCAAGACCAGCTCGACGCCGAAGCCAAAGAGATAGAATTCTACGGCATCCTCGAAGAAGACCCCGCCCTGGAAAACCACCGCGAGAAAGCCCTCGACCTGCTCTCCGAAGTCGGGAAAGGCTACCAGAAGGCCGAAAAAACCTACGGCAAAGCCCAAGAGCTCGCCGACGCCCACCCCAAACTCATCGAAGCGAGCTAGCACGCTCCGGCTTCGCCTCCGCTTTCAGCATTTCATGACGCGCCCGTTTGGACGCTATCGCGTCCTGTTTGAGGGCAGGCGGAAGCCTCCCTCACCCTACATACCGAGTCCGTTTGAACGGGAGAGAATTCGGGCCGCGGACACCCACTCGGTCCCATGAGCGTCATTCCCGCGAAGCTTGTCATCGCGAAAGCGGTGGCGGGAATCCACCGCCACCACGAGGAGGCTCCTCATCGCGGTGGCTGACCGCGTCGTGCCGTTGGCATTTACCCGGACTTGGTATGACATGCGGGCCACGGCGACTGCCGTCGTGCAGCCGGCAGCTATCCATACCAAGTGTCAGCCTCCTTTGTCGATAGTTAGCCGGCTAACTAATTCGGTGAGGTTCCCTGCGAGCTGCCCGGTTCGCGGTAGCCGGCGCTACGGGACGCCTTGCTGAAAGCGGAAGCCGAAGGTTGGAGCGTGCTGAAACCTGATGCCTGAAGCCTACAAAGGCTGGCACGAGGGGCACGTGTAAGTTCCCCGGCCGGCGATGCGGGATTTGACGATTTGTGTGCCGCAACGCGGGCAGGGCTCGCCGGCTCGGGTGAAGACTTTGAGCTGGTTCTGGAACTGTCCTGTTTCTCCGAAGGCGTCGTGGTAGGAGTCGAAGGTGGTACCGCGCGCTTCGATCGCGCGGTGCAGGATGTCGCGGGTGGCGGTGTGGATCTTCTTTATTTCCTCGGTGGTTAGGGTGTTGGCTTTGCGTGATGGGTTGACGCCGGCGGCGAAGAGGACTTCGTCCACGTAGATGTTGCCGATGCCGGCCACGACCGACTGGTCGAGGAGCAGGCCCTTTATGTTCGCCTTGCGGCTGAGGGCTGAGGTCAGGTACTCGACCGTGAAGCCTTCGGAGAAGGGGTCTGGGCCGAGGCGTGAGATGAGGGGGTGTTTGTCTTCGTCTCCGGGCTTGTAGAGGTCGAAGTAACCGAGCCAGAGCCGCGTGAAGGCGAGCACCACGGGTTCGCCTTCGCCCCCCAACTCGAGGACCGCCGTGTTCATCCTGTCGGGTTCTCGCCATTCAGACAATCGCAAGACCCTGCCGGAGATGACCAGATGCACGAGGCCGACCACCTCGTCGAAGTCGAGGACGATTACTTTTCCTCGCCGCCCCGTGGCCCGCAGCGTTTTTCCGACGAGCCGCCTTTCGAACTCTTCGGGATTGACGTTCGTCACGTTAGGCCTGAAGACGGCGGCCTTGAGGACCTCGCGTCCCAGTGCAAGTGCGGCCACGTCTTCAGAGATAACCGTTACCTCGGGCAGCTCGGGCATCTAGGATCCTTCCAGAAGTTTATCGACGTAGCAGGCCACCCCATCCTCGTCCACGCCTGGCACGATTTCGTCGGCCGCCTCGCGAACTTCGCCGGTCATGCCCCCGACCGCGACCCCGCGCCCGGCGAAGCGGAGCATGTCTATGTCGTTGTCCGCGTCGCCGAAGGCGAGGACGCGAGCTTGCTCTATCCCCCAGCGTTCGCAAAGGAGCTCCAGGGCTTTCGACTTCGTGCCTTCGAGGCCGCCGATTTCGACGTAGTGGGGCAGGCTGCGGGTGACGAAGAGTCGTCCGGCGAAGGCTGCCCGCGCTTCCTCGAGCCAACCTCCGATGTCGTCGGGGTAGTCTACGATCACGAGCTTGGTCGGTTCTTCGCCACCTTCCTCGAGCCAGTCGGCCGGGGACTCTACCGTGGAGACGCCGGGCTCTTCGTAGCGCCGCAGGTGTTCCAGCGCCGCGGGCGTGTCCAGCGAGGTGATGATCCGCCCGTCGACGAAGACGCGGGCGTGAAGGTCCCGCTGTGCGGCCCATTCGAGCACCTCCATGCTCAACTCTTTGGGCAACGTGCGGTGCCGCAGGGTCTCGCCGTTGATCCTCCTCACCATCGAACCGCCGTAGCAGATCACCGGGTCCTGGTCAACGAAACCGAGCCTCTCCGCGTGCTCCCTGGCGTTCTCGAAGCGTCTGCCCGTGGCCACGACGAGCCGCATGCCCCTGTCGCGAAGGCGCTGCAGGGCGGTGATGGTCTCCTGTGTGATCTTCAGGTTCCGCCGCAGCACGGTCCCGTCGAGGTCGAAGGCGCCGAGATCGAAGGCCAATCCGTTCTTGATGCCACCGTATTCCGTGCCCAAAAACAACCTTTCAGATGTCGTGGAGCCGAGTGGTGCCCAGATCCCGCTTTCCGAATGCGACCAGTTTTAGCACCTTTGGATACGGTTTGCTGCGTGAATTAAGGCATCAGGTTTCAGGCTTCAGGATTTCTTCTCGTGCTGAGTAGCGGGTTCCGACCACAGCCATCCGAGGAAGGAGCCTGCCAGGATCACGGCGAGGAGGCGCAGCATCTGCACCGCGAGCACGAGCGGTGCGTCGGCGCCGCTTCCGAGGGCCACGATGGCGACCGAGTCTATTCCGCCGGGCGTAGTCGCCAGATAAGCCGTGATCCCGTCGATGCCCGTGAGCGCGCTGAGCATCCAACCGAGGGCCGCGCACCCGACCACCAGCCCCACGGCCGAGAGGAACACGACCGGCAAGAGCCTTCCGGCCCTCTTTACGGAGTCACCGTCGAAGAGCAGCCCCACCCACAACCCGAGGACGAGGTAGGCCGCCTGCGGCACGCCCTGTGGCCACACGAGATGCATTACGCCGAGCTCTTCGAGGAAGATCCCCAGAACTAGCGGCCCGAGCAACGCCCCCGCGGGCAGCTTGAATCGCGTGCCGGCCCAGGCGCCGAGCGCGGCCACGAGTGCGGTAAGGGCGTAGGTGATCAGGGTGTTCTGGACGAGAAGGTCCCCACCTACCGAGGCCGCCGGCAGACCCTGGCCCGAGGCCGACGGGGACTCTGTTCCGGGCAAAAACCCGAAGCGGCCGACGAGCGTTGCAGAGACGACGACCACGACGACGCGGGTGTACTGCATCAGGGCGACGAGGCGCGCGTCGGCGCCTAAAGGGTCGCTCATGGCGAGCATTCCAGAGGCGGCGCCTGGAAGCGTTCCCAGGGCGGCCGTATTTCTGTCGAGGCGAACCAGGATCGAGAGCAAAAGTCCCGCCCCGAGGCTCAGGAGCAGGGTGCCGCAGACCACGAGGGCCACCGGTGGCCAGTGGCGGTAGATCAAAGGCAGCACAGAAGGCTCGAAGGCGGAGGCGAGCACGCCGCCTACGACCGCGAGCGAGGCTATCCGTCCCCAACGCGGCACCGTCGGGTGCTTCTCCCAGAGGAGCGCCACGGCGAGCGCGACGAGCATCGGCCCTACCAGCCACCCGGCGGGCAGACCAGCACGCTGGGCGATCAGCCCTGCCAACGCAGACCCGACACCGAGTGCCAACCATCCGGCGGCGCCGGTCGTCCATGATCTTCTGCTCGTCATCTCCAGCCATAAAGGTACTACGGAGTTACGAGAAGGGGTTTAGGTGCAACAATAGCGAGGGCGTGGAAAGAGACCGCTGCCGGAAGGAGTCGAGCGTGGAACTGGCACTCGAAGGTAAGGTAGTGCTGGTGACGGGCGGGAGCAAGGGGGTGGGGCGGGGCGTCTCGGACGCCCTGGTCGCGGAAGGATGCCACGTCTCGATCTGCTCCCGCAGCGAGGAAGAGGTCCGGCGGGCGGCCGGGGAGCTCGAAGAGATCGGCGCGCACGGTGCCCGCGTGCTGGCCGTCGTGGCCGACCTGACGGACGGGGCGGATCGCCAGCGGCTGGTGGACGAGACCCTGGACGAGTTCGGCGCCATCGACATCCTGGTCAACAACGCCGGGACCGTGGGCGAAGGGGGTACGCTCGAAGACACGTCGGTCCAGGCGTGGCGGAGACTCTTCGAGTTGAACCTGTTCGCGGCGGTGGACCTGGTAAAGCGGGTCGTTCCCCACATGCAAGAGAGGGGTTGGGGTCGGATTATCAACATCTCTTCCGAGAACGGGGCGCAGCCTTACTCGGACATGATCTCTTACAGCGCCTCCAAGGGCACTTTGGACAACTTCTCCAAAGCCCTCTCCAAGCAGTACGCCGCCGACGGCATCCTCGTCAACACGGTGAGCCCCGCCTTTATCGAGACCCCGCTGGTGAGCGAGATGATGGAACAGGCCGCGGAGCGGCAGGGGATCTCGACAGAAGACGCCATCGGGCGGTTCCTGGAGAACAACCGGCCGCACATCGAACTCGGGCGCCCCGGTCGCATCGACGAGGTCGGTCCGCTCGTAGCGTTCCTGGCCTCCGAGAAGGCGTCGTTCATCAACGGGTCAACTACCCCGTCGACGGCGGTTCGGTGGCGTCCGTGTAGGCGATCGCGGTCCCGCCAACCGGGGATTCCAAGATGGATGCTGAGGCTACCACTACGCTCCCAAGCTAAAGCCCGCAACTAGAAGGGCCAGCGGAGCGGATCCTTGTACGCGGGCTAGCTGGTCGCAGGTCCACCGGCGCTCGATGTCGATCGGCGCCCGATCTCCTCGCGGACGGTGGGGGCTACCTCCGTACCGAACAGTTCGATGGCGCGCATCACCTTCTCGTGTGGCATCGTGCCGACGCTGATCTGGGCCATAAAGCGCTGATGGCCGAAGAGCTCGTGTTCGAAGAGGATCTTCTCTGCGACCTCCTCCGGGCTGCCGACGAGGAGCGCCCCGTGCGGCGAGCGGCCCATCTTGAACTGGCCGCGGCCCATCGGCGACCACCCGCGCTCGCGGCCGATCCGGTTCATCATGGCGGCGTAGGTCGGGAAGTACTCGTCATCCGCTTGCTGGGAAGTCCCCGCCACGTAGGTATGCGAGTTGATGCCGACCGGCGGCCACGTCGGGTCGTGACCGACCCTTCTCGCGGCCTCGCGGTAGATCCGGACCAGCGGCGCGAAGCGTTCGGGCTGGCCGCCGATGATCGCGATCGCCAGCGGCAGGCCGAGCATCCCGGTGCGGACGACCGACCGCGGCGTCCCACCGACGGCGATCCAGACCGGCAATGGTTGCTGGAGCGCACGCGGGAAGATCCCGGCGTCTTCGAGCGGCGCGCGGTGCTTGCCCGACCACGTGACGCGCTCGGAATCGCGCAGCTTCAAGAGCAGCTCGAGCTTTTCGGAGAACAGCTCGTCGTAGTCGCCCAGGTCGTAACCGAACAGCGGGAACGACTCGATGAACGAGCCCCGGCCGGCCATGATCTCCGCGCGACCGTCCGAGATCAGGTCGAGCGTGGCGAAGTCCTGGAAGATGCGCACGGGGTCGTCGGAGCTCAGAACCGTGACCGCGCTCGTCAGGTGAATGTCCTTCGTGCGGGCCGCCGCGGCCGCCAGCGCGACGGCCGGTGAGGAGACCGCGTAGTCGGGGCGGTGGTGCTCGCCGACGCCGAAAACGTCGAGGCCGAGCTGATCCGCCAGCTCGATCTCCTCGAGGAGGTTGTGCAGCCGCCGTGCTGGGTCAATCTCGGGCCCCACGTCGGCGAAGGTGTAGAGACCAAATTCCATCTTCGGTTCCCTTTCGGGCCTGCGTTCCCCACAAATGGTTCACCGACCGCCGCTTCGAAACCGCCAAGGCGCTACTCTGCAACGGAGAGCTCATCCGTTTTCGCCGCCATTATGAAGTCGTTTCGGTGCAGACCACCGATCTTATGCGTCCACCAGGTGACCGTCACCTTACCCCACTCGGTCAGCAGTGCGGGGTGGTGCCCTTCCTCCTCGGCATGCTCGCCTACTGTGTTGGTGAAAGCCAGTGCCCCGGCAAAGTTACGGAACCCGAACACGCGCTCCAAGCGCTTGATGCCTTCCCGCTCCACCACCTGCCAGTCCGGGATTTGCGGTCGCAGCTCTGCGATCTCTGCTTCGGTCAGCGTGGGTTCGCCGCCGCGGCAGGCGGTGCACTTCATCTCCGATAGCTCACTCATGTTTTCCTCTTCTCTGCGGGACTGCAGGTCGAGTGCTAAGTGTATCCTCCGCAGAGATGCCCTGGCGCCCTGAGCAGTCCAAGATCGGGGAAGTTTCGGGACTGAGGCGCCTCCGCGTGCCATGCAGGCCCGGGTCCGGGCGATGCTTCTCCCGCGTGGGCTAATAGCGTCGGCCCCGCTGGCGGGCGATGTCGAAGGTGGCCGAATCCGATACGGCCATCACGGCCATCACGCCGCACTGGACCGGGTCGCTCACCACCAGGTCTGCCGCGGCAGGCACGGTACCTGGCATGTTCAGAGAGAGCACGATTATCCCCTTCTCCCGGATCTCGTAGACCGCGCGGGCGACCTCCCCGCCCATCAAGGCGCCGGCCAGGACCAGCGCCACCGCCCGCGGGAGGCGGGCCACGGCCCGCGTCGCCGCCGCGAGCTCTCCCTCGCCGACCAGGGGGATGGTGTCGACGGAGATCTTCTCCCCACGGATGTTGTGCCTGTCGGCCTCCGCGACCGCGCCGACCACCACCTGCCCGACCTGCGCCCCGCCACCGACCACGATGATCCGCTTTCCGTAAACCTTCCGGAACGATGGCGCCCGCTCGACCGCCCGCACGATGGGCAGCGCCTCCAGATCACCGACGAGCCCGGCTGCCTCGTCGCCGCCAACGTCCTCGAGCTCGAAGTAGACCGTCGAGATCCCGTCGCGCCGCTCGGCGATGTCGACGTGGGTGATGTTCGCCTCGTGGTCGAGGAGTACCCTTGTCAGGGCGTGCAGCGCACCGGGCTCATCAGGCGTCTGGACCATCAGGGCCAGAGGGACCTCATGCTCGGCACTCTCGCTCATGGACCGCAGTGTATAGCCTCCCACGGTTCACTTCTTCCTCCAAAGCCTATATTCCAGCCAAGTCTTACGCAATTTAGGCGCAAACGCCAATCCTAACCCGCTGGTCAAGTAAGCTCCGGCTACGATTTTCATCATGTTGCCTTTGCTGAAGCCCTTAGCAACTCCGCCTCCTCGGCACCGAGCTCCTTATCAAGCCAAGCCGCCTCGAGCTCCTTCCGATAGTCACGCTGCGGTTCCTGTCTCTCGCCCCAAAGCCTGTGCGCCTCGTAGGCTGCTCCTAGTGCGACCCCGTAGTCCTTCTCGCCGAACCTCTGTACCTCCACCCGCACGAGGGGGTCCGGGCTCAGCAGGTCTTCGGCGATGGTGCCGAAGGGCCAGGAGAAGAAGAGTCCCATGTTCGCCAGCCCCGCGGTCAGGGCAACTCCGTATGCTTCGCGGGGCGCGAACCTGCGCCGCAGCCAGAGGCCGGCCGAACTCTCGAGGAAACGCCTTATGCGCTCGCCGCCCAACCGCTCGAAGGCGCTCCTGAGCCGCTCGGGGTGGTTGGCGGTCCAGCGGTAGAGTAGGTAGAGGACCACCGCAAGGACGGCGAGGGTGGCGAGCAAGAGGCTCGCCTTGCCCAGCCACCGCTCGACACGGCGGCCGTGGCCCACACCACTCCCCCAAGCGCGTCGTAGAAGAGGAAGGTCCCGAAGCGCATTCGGCTCACCCCGGCTACGAGAGCCCCGAAGACCCTCAGGCCCGAGAAGAACCTCGCGAAGAACACCGCTTTGCCCCGTGCCGGGCGAAGAACCTCTCCGCCCCGGCCAGGCGCTCGGGCGTGATCTTGACGTAGCGGCCCCATCTCAAGACCAAGGGCCTCCCCCCTTGCGACCTGTCCAGTAACCGATCTGGTCTCCCGCTACGGTCCCGAGGGTGCCGAAAAAGATGACGTCCCCGAGGTCCAGCTTGCTCTGCTCGCCCAGGATGCCCGAGGCTATGAGGATGGTCTCACCCGACAGCGGCACGTCCGCGCTCTCGGCCATCACCCCGAAGAAGACGATCAGGTACCCGTAGTGGACGATCAGGTGGAGGACCTGCTCTACGTGCGACAATGCCTTACCCTATCCCCTGCTTCGCGCGTGCGTCTTCGTTCGAGATGCCGTCATGCTTCCGCCTCGCGCGCTGCTACGGCTGAGCGAAGAAGGCGCCCACCGCAGCGGCCCGGGAGGTGACAAGCGACCATTCGTTGCTTTCCGTGCCCGTCACGATTGCCGCTCACGCACCGGCATCGCGTCCATCGCAGGTATCACGAGGGTCGGCCTTCAGGGGGCTTCTTCGCGTTCGGGATAGCAGCCGAACGCCTAGCAACGTCGCCGCCGAGAGGGCCGCCGCGACGTAGAGCACCGCAAGTTCCGAGCCCGGCTACTCGATGCCCAGGCCCGCGACGACCCAGAACGTCCCGAAGGAGGACAGGAGCACGCCGGCACCGAACTTCATCGCGTTCTTGGGGACGCGGGCGCGCGGGCGGTGGACGATCACCCCGAGAAGGGCGACTCGGCGACCCGGGCAACGACAAACTCTACGGTGGGCCGGCGAAGACGCCATGCAAGGCGAAGAGGGTACCGACGAGCACTACGGCGGCAAGAACGACGACTTCATCGATGCCGCCGACAACGAACAAACGCCCGACACGGATGCGCCGGACCTGGTGGATTGCGGGAGCGGCTTCGACACGGCGCTGGTGCTCCCCAACGACTTCGTGCGGGACAACTGCGAGGACGTCACCGACGTGTCGGCCACCACCGTGGCGGCTTCCGGGACGACCGGCGACGAAGGACAGCAACGGCAGAGGGAGGCCTTCCTGCAAAAGCGCGGCGGCTGACCGTTGGCCCAACGACGCGGGCGGCACCCTAGGAGCATCGGACTGGGGCGTTATAGGCCCCGGTCCTTTCTCTTCTTATTGCCCTTATTCACCGGAGTGCGTGGAAGGCAAATTATCCGGAGTACGTGCCGCAACTACGGCGCTTCTGGAGCGAGGCCCCGCTACTTACGTTGTCTTGTATAATGTCTTGTACACTACTTGGAAGGCCAAGGAAAGGCGGTGTCCCGTCAGGTGACTAGGTTGGAAGAGACGCTCAACAACCCTAGGGTCGTGCTCGTCGTGGGGGCGGTCGCCGTGGCCCTCAACGTTTTGTTGTACTTCGGCGTCTTTCTGCCCAGGATGACGCCGCTTTTCGGGCACGTATACGCTATTGGTACCTCCATCCCTGAGGCTATCGCTAAGTTAGGTCCTGAGGCAAGTGGTAAGGCCGATTCGGAGGCTATTAGTAAGAAGTCTGTTGCCCAGGCAAGGTCACATCCCGAGGAGGCTATTAGTAAGAAGTCTGTTCCTGAGGCAAGTGGTAAGCTTCGTCTTGGGGCCAGTGGTAAGTCGGTTACTGAGGGATCTCTTGGGTCGGTTTCCTACTCGCCTCAAGACCCACCTTCCTCCGGCACACCCCCAAACT